>JAISJO010000089.1 GCA_031261485.1 Propionibacteriaceae bacterium
TCTTGGCGCCAGCGGTAATGTGCGCGGCAGCTTTGGTGGCGTCGGTGAAGAAACCAGTGGACTCGATGACGATGTCCACGCCCAACTCGCCCCAAGGCAGGTTGGCGGGGTCCTTCTCGGCGAATGCCTTGATTTCTTTGCCATCGACATAAAGAGCGTTGTCGTCGTACGTCACCTCACCGGGGAAGCGCCCCAGGATCGAGTCGTACTTCAACAACTGAGCCAGTGTCTTGTTGTCAGTCAGGTCGTTGACAGCGACAACATCCAAATCGGCTCCCTGTGCGATGAGAGCGCGGAAATAGTTGCGCCCAATGCGGCCGAAACCATTGATACCAACCTTGACGGTCATGGATCTCCTTCTTTGTCCTTTATCTCTTCCCCGGACACGCCATTCGCGCCCTAAGAGTTATGGGTCTTTCGACCACCTGCGAGTTTACTCTCATTTCTCGCGCACGGGGAGTTAGGAACGAGTCCAGAAAGACACGCAGACGAGAGTCCATCATGCGAACGGAATCGTACTAGCTGGCGGACCGAGCTGTTCTGGACCGAAGCTATGCATGAGAACGAGGCCGCGTCCAGCCCACCAAAGCGCCAGGAGGCGTTCAGTCTTCCACAATGTCGGTGCCCTGGATTCCCAGGTCCTGCGCCTTCTTGTCAGCAAGTGCCAATAACCGTCGTATTCTTCCGGCAATCGCATCCTTAGTCAGAGGTGGCTCGTGTAAAGCTCCGAGCTCCTCCAGAGACGCCTCCTGATGCCCAATGCGTAGCATCCCGGCTGCTTTCAGGTGGTCGGGCACATCGGCGCCGAGTATCTCGAAGGCCCTCGTCACACGAGCCCCCGCTGTGACAGCCGCGCGAGTGGAGCGGCGAAGGTTGGCGTCGTCGAAGTTCTGCAGCCGGTTGGCCGTTGCTTTCACCTCGCGGCGCACCCGCCGATCCTCCCATTTGAGCAGAGCCTCATGAGCGCCCATACGGGTCAACATGGCAGCGATGGAGTCCCCGTCACGGATGACGACACGGTCCACCCCCCGCACTTCTCTCACCTTGGCGGCGATACCTAGACGACGGGCGGAACCCACAAGCGCCATTGCCGCTTCTGGCCCAGGGGCTGTAATCTCCATTGCCATGGATCGGCCTGGCTCAGTGAGCGACCCGTGAGCGAGGAAGGCCCCTCTCCACATCGCCACCGCGTCGCACATGGACCCGCCCACGATGACAGCGGGCAAGCCACGCACAGGTCGACCTTGGGCATCGACGAGGCCGGCCAGACGTGCGATGGCAGGACCATCCTTGACGAGGCGCACAAGGTACCGCGTTGCTTTTCGTAACCCAGTCCCCTTGACGGTGATGAGATCGCTGGTGAGGCCGTACACCTCAGAAATGGCAACACGCAATCGCCTGGCTGCCGCGCCCGTCTCAAACTCTGCTTCGACCATGACATTGCCACCACCGGTAATGTGCAGGCCTCCAGCGAATCGGAGCATGGCGGCAACCTCTGTCTTGCGGCAACAATGCTTCGAGACAGGCAAGACAGCTAGTTCGGCTTTCACTTCCTGCGTCAGTGCCATGTTCTGGTCCTTCCTCAGCCCATCATTCTAGTGTCTCGTAGCCCCTGGTCTCGACGCATATCCCAACTGGAGCAGCCGACGCCTTGAGATCAGGGAGACTGCGCCTACAAGTCCATGATGTCTGCCAAGGCGGAAGCCAAGAGGAAGGGGTCGTGCCGGGCGGACCCGTCGCGGACTCCCAGGTCCTCCACGACCAAGCGCGCGCCCAGGGACGAGACGAGTTCGGCGAGGCGAGAGTCTCGGTCCGCGAACCGAGGATCGGCAATGACGGCGTCCAGTCGCAGGCCTGGACAGTGCTCCACCAGAATGTCCAAATGCTCCGATGGCGAATACCCCTGTGTTTCGTCCACATCGACCAAGTTCATGACGCAAATCTTGGCCGCCTTTGAATCGAGAATCGCCTGCCTGAGTTGTGGGACGAGCAGGTGAGGAACCACGGAGGTGAACCAGGACCCTGGGCCCAAGACGAGATAATCGGCATCCCTCACACTCCACAGAGCCTCCTGACATGCGGGCGGATTGCTCGGGCGCAGGGCGATTCGCTCCACAACCCCCTCAGTGACAGCAACATTGTGTTGGCCCTCCACGACACTCATGCCGTGGGGGTCTTCGGGGTCTGCCCCTCGCACTTCCGCACAGATGCGCAGGGGTGTCGCGCACATGGGCAGAACTCGACCCTGTGCGTTGAGGAGACGGCCCACTTGGTCAAGACCAGCAACGGGGTCGGGATTACGTTGCCACAAAGCGGCAATGAGAAGGTTGCCAACCGCGTGCCCGCCCAAGGGCCCCGTGCCGCTGAAGCGAGTCTGCAGGACATCGGCCCACAGGCGCCCATCCGAGTCATCTCCGCACAGAGCAGCCAGGGCCATGCGCAAGTCGCCTGGAGGCAGGCAGTCGAACTCGCCTCGCAACCGACCCGACGAACCGCCATCATCGGCGACCGTGACAACGGCAGTCACCTGATCGGTCAGGAGTTTGAGAGCTCGCAGCGTGGCAGCCAGACCGTGCCCGCCACCGAACGCCACCACCTTGGGGAGAGTGGACATCATTCTCTCCCCAAGTCTCGATGCAGGACACTCGCGCCGTAGCCTGCCGCGCGCAGTCGCGCCCCCAATTCCTCCGCCATGGCCACAGAACGGTGCTTGCCGCCTGTGCAACCCACCCCGACGAGGACATTGCGCTTGCCCTCCTCGACATACCCCAGAAAGACAGTGGACAAGAGTTTTTCGGCCTGGGCCAGGAAGGTTTGAGCCATCTCGAATCCCAAGACGTAAGTCGACACGGCGCGAGACTGGCCGGTCTGTTGGCGCAGTTCCGGGACCCAGTGGGGATTGGGTAGAAAGCGCATATCCAGAACTATGTCCGCATCCAGAGGGACGCCATTCTTGAACCCGAAGGACATGACCGTCATGGTCAGGTCCTGCTGATCGTCCGAGTAGGCAGCGACAATGCGTGCTTGGAGCTGGTGGATGGTGAGGTTCGTGGTGTCGACGACCATGTCAGCAGACGCCCGCAGCGCGGATGTCATACGCCTCTCCGCTCGAATACCTTCCAGAAGAGGCCCGGTCCCCTGGAGAGGGACAGGTCTACGCGACGACTCTTGTCTCTTGACGATTTCAGCGTCGGTCGCCTCCACGTACAGGATGTGCGGAGAGCCGACCCATTCCGCTATTTGTGCGAAGAGACTGGGAATCTGCTCCAAGTCCCCACGGGAACGCACGTCGAGGACGACGCCGACCTTCGTGGTTCCTGCCTCACCAAGGTAACGAATCAAGCTGGGCAACATCGCCGGTGGAAGATTGTCCACGACATACCATCCGACATCCTCCATCGTGTGGGCCACGGAACGCCTCCCCGCGCCCGACATGCCGGTAATGATCACCAGTTCCATCGCGGCCTCCTACGAACTTGTTGCCTTGATTCATAGTAGTGCCGTGACTGTCTCCCTAGTCGTAGCCTTGGCCCATCGGTGGCAATCCATGCGGAACAAACCTGTCTGTTCGCGCCACACGATGCAGACCCTGGGAGCCACTGACCAATCAGCACTTCCCTTGGTAAGGTGTGCCCATGAGCCGAACGAAGAGCGGTGCAGCCACGATTTATGATGTGGCGCGGGAAGCGGGGGTGTCCCCATCCACTGTGAGTCGCTCCTTTTCGAGGCCGTCCCGTGTGGCACCCGAAACCTCCCAGCTCATCCGCGACGCAGCGCGCCGTGTCGGATACTCTGCGAAAGAAGAGCGGACGTCCCAAAGCGCGAAGACCGCCACTCACCTGTTGGGCATCACCATCGCCGACCTCTCCAATCCCTTCTATTCCCAATTGGTCCACGGGGCACAAATCGCCGCCGCTCACGCGGGTTTCGAGTTGGTCCTCGCCGACTTCCGGGAGTCCTCCGAACGAGAACGCTCTGAACTGGAACGCCTGCGCACCATTGTGGATGGCCTTGTCATTGCCAGTTCCCGCCTGACTGACACGGGGCTGCGAACAGTCGCCAAGACGATTCCTTCCGTAGTCGTCTCCCGCGCCCTGCCCGGCTTGCCCTCGATCGTTCCCGACAATGTGTATGGCATCAACACCGCCATGAAGATGCTGCACGACTGGGGGCACACCTCTGTGACGTACGTGGCCGGTCCCGAAGCGTCCTGGGCGGACCAAGTGCGGTACAGGGCGGTGCGCGACGCCTCCGCACAGGCTGGGCACACCGTCCACAGAGTCGGACCCTTCCTCCCCACGTTCGAGGACGGGATGGCCGCCTCCCGCCACCTCGTGGACCATCCGCCCACTGCCGTCATCGCCCACAACGACATGGTGGCCATCGGTGTCATGCATGGACTCATGGGTGCGGGCATTCGCATTCCCGAAGATGTGTCTGTGATTGGCATCGACGATATTCTCTCCGCCAGGCTGGTCACTCCACGCCTGACGACCATCGCGCTCCCCGCTCTCCACCTGGGCATGTCCGCGATTCGGGCCGTGGTCAGCCTCATCAATGGAGCCACAATCAAGGCGGAAACGCCCATGGTCCTGCCGGTGCAACTCAAGATTCGTGAATCGGCGGGACCTCGACGCAAGAAGGACACCCTGCGCTAGACCCAGGCCGCCCCGGCCACGGTCGTACGCACGCGGCGCAAAGTCGTCGTGGACGCCAGGTACAAGTCACGTCCGTCCACGCCACCCCACGCGAAATTCGCCACAGGCTCTTCGACGGCGACAACACCCAATGCCACCCCGCAGCAGTCGAAGACGTACAAGCCCTCCGCCCCTGTGCACCAGATGTTGCCTCGTGCGTCGATCTTCAACCCGTCGGCCTTGGCCCGCTCCTGTGGCACCCGTGCGAGCACACGCCCATCATCGAGTTGGAGCCCAGAATCGCGCCATGACGTGGCGAACTCCACGATGTCCCCAGTGGCAGTGTCATTCACGTACAACCGCGCCTGGTCGATGCTCAAGCACAACCCATTGGGCTGGGCCAGACGGGTGGTCAGCAGACGCAGACCCCTGTCCTGTTGCCACTGGTACACCCCGGAGAACCCCAACTCCATGGGACGAATCGCACCCATGGGGGCTTCGATTCGTCCGAATGGCGGGTCTGTGAACAAGACGGAAGAATCCGCTCCCACAATGACGTCATTGGGGCTGTTGAGCTCCTGTCCCTGGTAGTCATGCGCCAGAACCCGTCGAGCCCCGTCAGGCTCGAGCACGACCACAGCATTGGTGAGGTGCTCGCACACCACCACCCGGCTCTCGGGGTCGATGACCTGCCCGTTGGCCTTGTGCGACGGCTGCCGCACGACAAGCACACCCTCGGCGGCGCTCCATGAATAGGCGGTGTCGCCAGGGATGTCGTTGAACAGCAGACGCGAGGTCTCCGCCTGCCACACGGGGCCTTCGATGAACTCGAAACCTGCCGCGAGGACAGTCACATCGGAGGCGGTGAAGGTCGCCGTCGCAGAATCGACCAGCGTGGCCATGTCACTCTCCCTCGGAGCGCTTGACCGTCAGCATGGACCCAGCCACAGAGATGAGGATGAAAGCGCCGATGACGACCTGGTGCCACAGTGGGGACACGCCGAGCAGATTCAGCCCGTTGCGAATGGTCGTCATGAGCACAGCACCAACAATGCTTCCATACATTACCGCTTTGCCGCCTGTCATGACCGTCCCACCGATGATGGTCGCGGCGATGACGTCCAATTCCATTCCGGAACCTGCATCAGCTGTGGCCGCCTCTGAACGCGAGGCGAGAATCACTCCCGCGACCGCACACAGGAAACCAGTGATGGCGTAGGTGGCGATCCTGATGCCGGTCAGCCGAATACCCACGAGCCGGGCGGCCTGAGCATTGGAGCCAATCGACAGGACATACCTCCCAAAAGGAGTGCGGTAGAGAACGAAACAGAAAACCGCGAACAGCACGGCCAAGATGATGACAGGGACAGGGAAAGGCCCAATGAATCCTTGCCCGAGGAACTGGAACTCTGGATAGCGCAGGCCGTACACCGGCACACCGCCCGTGATCACCATGATGATGCCCCGCAGCACACTCATGGAGCCCAAGGTGGCGACGAAACTGGGTAATCGAAGGTAGGTCACCAGCACACCGTTGCACATTCCAATGGCCGCACCCAGGACACAAGCGCAAATGATTGCGAGGTAGATGTTCATGCCTTGCTGGATCCAGATGGCTGCCGACAATCCACCAATCCCCAGAATCGCACCCACAGAGAGGTCGATCTCACCCATGCCGATGACAAGAGTCATGCCGATGGCCATGATGGCCACCATGACCGACTGACGCAAGACAATGGTCAGGTTTCCCACCGTCAGGAAAGTGTCTGTGACGAGCCACAAGATCAAGCACAACACGAGGTACGAGATGGTCACCCCGGCGCCGGGCAGTCTCACGAACCTGCCGAGGCCTTTGATCGGGGCGAGCCAGGAGCTGGCCGTGGCAGTGGGGGCATTCATCGAAGATCTCCTTCGCTGCTCATGACGATGAGCCTTAGGTCGTGAAGACTGGTTGTGGCTGGTGCTAGTTCTGCGCGCACCTGCCCTTCGCGCATGACGAGGATGCGGTCGCACATGCCCAGCACCTCGGTCTCCTCGCTGGACACGAGCAGCACCGACTTGCCCGACTTCACCAGGTCGGTGATGAGGCAGTACATGTCGTTCTTGGCTTGTACGTCGATGCCTCGGGTGGGGTCTTCGAGGAGCAGGATGTCTGCGTCGTTCATGAGGCAACGGGCCAGCATGACTTTCTGCTGGTTGCCGCCCGACAGGCTTGAGATGACCTGTGTTGGGGACTGTACCTTGACGCCATACGCATCAATGGCCTCATCGACGACCGTGGCTTCGCGCCGCAGACTCAGGGCGAAGCGCGACATGACCTTCTTGAGAGCGGGAATAGTCATGTTCCAGCGCACCGTCTGCTCGGGGAGAATGCCCTCCCTCTTCCTGTCCGCTGGCAGGTATGACAATCCAAGTTTCTTGGCGCGGGGAATGGATCGCACCTTCACAGGCACTGAGCGCACAGTGACCTGGCCCGACTCGATGGGCGTGACCCCATACAGACTTCGAATGAGTTCAGACTTGCCGCACCCGGCCAAGCCCACGACACCGAGTATTTCACCTTGATGGAGAGTGAAGGACACATCCGAGTAAGCAGTCTTGCCTGTGAGATTTTCCACGGTCATGACCGGTTCGCCAATGGGCACGTCTTCTTTCGGGTATTGATGGTCTCCCGAACGTCCAGACATGGCGGCGACCATTTCCCGCGCAGTCAGGGTCGACGTGGCTTGGTCCACGGCGATGACTCCGTCGCGCAGAATCACCGTACGATCACACAGTTCCATGACCTCGTCGAGATGGTGGGAGATGAACACAATAGCCGTTCCGGTGGACTTCAGGTCCCGGATGACTTCGAAGAGTTGTTGTTTCTCGCGGGCTTCCAGGGACGTGGTCGGCTCGTCAAGGATGAGCACCCGCGCCTGCTTATGGACGGCTCGCGCGATTTCGACTATCTGTTGCCCAGCCGTGGACAAGTCAGCCACAAGGGCAGTCGGCTCGATGGGGGCCCGCAACGTTCCGGAGAGGATGTCCCTGGCACCGGCGATCATGGCTTTCCTGTCCAAGGGAGTCAGCACAGAACTGGCTCCCTTGGTCAGTTCGTCATGGAGGTAGATATTCTCGTACACCGTCAGGTGCGGAATCAGCGACAATTCCTGATGGACTGTCCTGATCCCCAGCTTCTGGGCCTTGGTGGCCGATGTCAGATGGACTTCCTGCGAGTCGATTTCGATGGTCCCGGCGTCGGCCGTGTACACCCC
>JAISJO010000016.1 GCA_031261485.1 Propionibacteriaceae bacterium
TCCGCTTGCGTCACCGTATACGAACCCGTGCACGACACCGTCCCACCCGGAGCCAACGAACCCGCCAACAACCCCGAACACGACAACACCACACCCGCACGATAATCAGTAACGACAACATTCGTCGCAGTCGCAGAACCGTTATTCACCACAGACACCGTGTAATCCACCGTGGCCCCAGCAACCAAACCAACCCCCGACATCGGAACCTGCGACTTCGACAACACCAAATCCGGCACCCCACCAACAGTCACATCCACGCACGACGACAACGGATCCGCACCATCAGCCACCGTGTCACACACAGCATCCGACAGGAACACAGACACCGACGGCACACACCCAGGCGCACTACATGACACCGTCGCCCAATTGGCGATAGTCGCACCAGAATCAATATCTGCCTGTGTCACCGCATACGACGCCGAACACGACAGAACCTCACCAGGAGACAACAAACCCGCACCAGTCCCAGAATCCGATGAACCAGCCCAATCACACAACAAATCAGACACACCCGGATTCCTGTCCACAACCACCACATTCGCCGCAGTACCAGTCGCCGAAGCGGAATTGACTACGCTGATTTGATACGAAATCACGTCACCAGCAGCAACAGGCGAAGACAACCCAGAAAGAATCTCAGTCTTAGTGATCTCCAAATCCGGCACACCCGCTTGCAGAGTAATCCACGCGGGGTCCTGATCGGACTCCGTCGCGGTGTCGTTAGTGCGGTCGGTGTCGCCGTTGCTTCCAGGGTCCGAAGGGTTGCCTTGGGGCGCCTGAGGGTCGTGGCCAGGTCCTTCCGAGAGGGTGCCCTCTGTATCCTTCGGCCACGGATGGGTGCCCGTGATCTGCACCACATTCTCGATGGCATCCCCTGCGTTCACAGCGGCCACAGTAGGCGTGTAGTACAAGGTGATCCCACAACCAACTCCAGTTGCACCGGCCACCAGAGGATGAGTTGCCGATGCCGGACAGGCAAGAGGGAAGGAAACAGGCAAAATGAAATCTGGACTCAGAGACAATACGCCCGAGTTGCTCAACGCATCTGAGGAGATAGAGACCTGACTAAAGTCGACATGCCCCGGGTTGTCGAGAGTAAAGGTGTACGCCACGGTCGGGAGACTGGGGCTCGCTGCTCCTGTGTCGATGACTCCGAGATTGACTGCATCTGCCTCGGAATCGGCAGCCGCAGTATTGACCGCCTTGTGAACCACCAATGACGCACCCAGGAAGGTCACGGACCCACGCTGAAGAACGATTTCATCACCGTAGAAGTCCTTATTGTCCGTTCCCGAGACCACGCCATTGGCAGCATTGTTGATTGCTGCTGATTCCCCGCCCGAGAGGGTCACCTCATACTCCTGGTCCTCGATTGGCTCATCTGAGAAGATGCGAATCGAGTACGTTCCGTTGCCATTGTTCACCCAACCGGGAACAATCGTCCCACTAGCCCAATGCCCGACAGTGATGCCATCGACATCGTCCAAATCAGTACCAGGATTGCCCTTCTCCGCAGTATCGGCCACGCGAAGGTGGAGTCGGTCTAGGTCCACGAAATTATCGTCGTCGATTGGTGACGCGGTCGGAACACCGTTCACAGCGGCACCACCGAGAAGGTCGGCCACTGAAATGGTCACGAGATATGAGTGTTCGCCATTGGACATGCGGTCGCCGGCTTCGACTTCCGCCTTGTACGCCTCGACAGTGGGAGTCCACATGCCTCTGTCCCCGTTGGTGTCGAACCCAACCTCCATGTACGTCCACCCCTCAGGGTCGAACACCACGTTGTTGTTCTGGCCGCGGAAAGTCGTCTCAGTACCATTTTCAATGTTGTCCCCCACGTTGCCGTCGTCGGGGTCGGACAGAGAGCCATGGTCGGTGGTGTATCGAGTCCCCCAGTTCTGGTACCACGCGAGGTTCTCAATGACTTTCATGCCTGCGTGTGCCGGATTGAACTGAGTGCCCGTCAAGCCGGTCCCGTCAGACAGGTTGGAGCCTGAGACATACGTACCCCAATGGAAAACATGGTTGTTGTCCGGATCGAGCAATTCAGGTAGCCGATTACCCACTTGGGTTGTTCCGTCCAGATTCGTATTCCCGCAGGCCGGGTTCCACGAACCGTTGGCCTGGTCGGGGTTCCTTCCAACGCTCGCCCCTGGGGCGCTCGCGTCGCACCCATAGTCCGGCTGGAATGCTCCCACGAGTGTGTAGTGATTCGCTCCCGTGTCCACCCGGTACACATCGCCTTCGTTGGGTCGACTCAATGTGTCGTAAGGGCCATTGTCTGGGGCGATAGTACGCAGTGGAGAGAAGGAGAAGGTCACTGGCTGGGCCGGGTCAGTGACAATGAAATAACCGTCAATGAACGGACCGTATGGGTATGTGGGGGCCGTGGGGTAGTTCCACGGGTTGTCCCAGGCGAAAGGCTTGTTCTGAGCCCCCATACCGACATCGATGGCGGAGGCATGGGTTGAGTTGTCCGATTGTCCGAACGCAGTGATCATCGTCTCGTAATCCGTATTTGGGTCCGCGAGCCAGCATTGATTGCCGACCGTCATGTTGTGACAACCAGGAGCGCCTGTCGCATTGATGTGGAAGTTGTATTCGCCTGCTGGTAGTTGATTGGCGGCCGTGGACCCCCTGAATAGGGCGCCATCGAGTGCGAAATCAGGACTGGCAATGAGCGGAAGGGTCAGAGAAAAAGTAGTGAAAGGAGACACCGACAATTGGCCGACCACTTCGACCAAGTTGGGGAGAGGCTGCATGGAAACTCTCTTTGTGCCTTCATTGTAGGTGACCAAGATACGTGCGCCCGCATTCCGCACAAAGATGCTGGCATCAGAACCCCATCCATCGGCAGCACCAAGATAAGCGCCATCGACGACGGGTTTGAAAAACGTATGGTCCCGGTACGTATAGAGCGGAGAGTTCGGGTCTGCTGGCAAGGTGATGATTCCGCTCCAGAGGCCCGGATTGCCTGCGGACTGAACCAGGTCGCCCCCCCACGAGCCGCATTCCGCGTGCCACCCTTGATAGTCTCCAGCAATGCAAACGCTGGTCGCCGGAGTCGCCTGAACAACTGGAACCGCCGCTGAAGTGAATCCGATGGCTAGCGCCACACTCGCCAAGAACGCACCGGCCTTGAAAACAAAACTACGCGAGGACATCCCTGTCTCCTTACCCCCGACACACTCTCATGGTCGCGCTAACAGGCGACGCCTCGTGTCAGTCGTTAGAGGGAGCCTAGCTCTTTGTATCGCGCGGAGAAAGTCTCCAGTGATCGTCGTTATGAAAACGTTATGAAACGCCTGGAAATCTTTGCAACGACCCCGACGAACCCCTCGCCGTCTCGCCCATCATCCCCCCGCCCAACCGCCGATGATGCCCATGCCCCCGCTCCTGTGCTAACCTTATTTCTCGCGCGCGAGTGGCGGAATGGCAGACGCGCTGGCTTCAGGTGCCAGTGCCCGAATAGGGCGTGGAGGTTCAACTCCTCTCTCGCGCACCACATGGAAATGGCCGGGCTTGTCCCGGCCTTTTCCATGTGATTCGGAACTGTGGAGTTGAACCTGCGAAGGTGCGACTACTGTGAGGAAGCCCAGTGGGCTTCCGACCAGAGGAGCGACGCGAGGATTCCCGAAGGGAACCGCAGCGGGGCGGATTGCAAAGCAAGACGCTTCAACTCCTCTCTCGCGCACCACATGGAAATGGCCGGGCTCGTCCCGGCCTTTTCCATTTCCCTCTTTTCTGCGAGTTGCGCATTGCACAAGTATCTTGTGCATGACATAATTGAGGTGTGCCGATCACATATGCCGGGAGCGCCCACAAGCATCAGGTCCCCCACGACTCCATCTGGTATGTCCTGATGACCGTCGAGTCGGTCCCCCACGAAACGGACTGGGGTGAAGCTGGGCTGTGGTACGTCGGTCCCGACAACCGAGGAATCACCTTGGAAATCGGCACCGTCCGTAGAGGACGCAACGAGATGGTGTACCACGCCATGCCCCTATCAGACCGACACAACCACGAACCGAAGGAGACGAAATGAAGCCGAGAATGACACCCGAGCAAGCTCTCGCCATGCTCGCCACCATGGGACCCGAGGACTTCCCCGCCGCCGCGCCGGAGGATGAGATTGACGACGCGACGGCGCAGCGCCTCATCGAGTCAGGACGACGTGCGATGGAGAAGCGCGCCACAGGCAGACCATCACTGACCGCCCCCGGTGAACACTCACCACAGATCACTCTTCGGCTGCCTCAGACGACAAACAGGCAGCTCTCTGCCGCCGCCAATCGACTGGGCAAATCGAAATCTCAGATTGTGCGTGAGGCAGTCGACCGGTATCTGGCGACCGTCTGACATGACAGACGAACAACTCCTCGACTGGATCGAGAACACGAACGACGGCGAGGGCCCCACGCCAACCGCGAGCATCGAACGTGCCGATATGGATGCGCTCATTGCGGCCTGATTCTGCCAATGGCGAGTGAGTTTAGGGTTATGGGCGAAAGAATGCCAAGGTCGCTTGAACATTCTCACCGAAGAACGAGGGTTGAATCGTGGCGAGTGACCGCGAGGTCACCCAGCCAAAGGCTGGAAGCGCGAGGTGCCTCGCCACGAGGAACACAAGTACAACCCCTAATCCGATGGCTGGGGGATTTTGCGTCTATGCTTCTGGCATGACACAGCAACCTCGGCCCGTGCCGCCAAACTGGTACCCAGATCCGCAGAATCCTGCTTTGCTGAGGTGGTGGGATGGGCAGCAGTGGACGAGCGCCTCTAGGACCATCCCTGCGACAAAGCAACCATCGTTCTTCGCTCGGACTCTTGCCTGGGTGAAACGGTTTGCGACTCAACATCCCGCTGGAGCCATCGTGGCCGGTTTGGCCATCGTGATCGTCGCCTTTGGGGCGGTGACGGGTGCAGGAGGCTCCGCTTCGACAGGGAGTTCACAATCGCCATTGCCGTCGCAGACGACACCGGCTTTGTCTGAGACGACTCCGACACCCCGGCCAATCATAGTTCCGACCCTCGTGGGAATGAACCTCCAGGATGCGCACACTCTGCTCTCCTCGCTTGGTGTCACGGCCATTATCGACATCGACGCGAGTCCTCAGGGTCGAACTGTCATGGTTCATAGCAACTGGGTTGTATGCGTCCAACAGCCTGTCGGTGGGTCGACTCTGACTCCCGGTACGGGCATAACACTGAAGTCGGTAAAGACCGGCGAATCGTGCGATGACCGGCCGAGTCCGTCTGCGGCAGAGCCTTCATCGACAGCCCCTGAAGCAACACCCCCGGACGAGTCGACGGTGCCTTTGCCTGTGGCGCAAGCACCTGCCCCAGCCCCCGCGCCAGCTCCTGCACCGGTTCCTGCCCCCGCGCCAGCCCCGGCTCCCGCACCGGCTCCCGCGCCAGCCCCCGCACCGCCCCCTGCGCCCAACCCTCCACCACAGGACAACTCAAACCTGCCCCTGAAGGCCATTTGCAATGATGGGACTGTCAGCTACCAGGACGACCCTTCCGGGAAGGACTATCGAGGAATGTGCTCGGGGCATGGAGGAATCCGAGACAAGTTGGGCCGCGTGCCATGAGTCCAGGATGTAGCTATCTGAGTGAATCCTGAGTTGGATTCCGGCTGCAGTGAATCTACTCCAAGAAATGCCGATCCAACCTTTGCGCCGAAGCCCTCCATATCGGGCATAGCTATGGCGAGGCTCTCTGGGGTTGATTCGAGTTGAGAACATATACTCGCACTACTCACTTGTAGTGGTATTATCTAGGCATGAGTTTCAACTCGGAGCGTACGTTATGGCCATCCAGGAATATCTAGACACCCACCATGTGTTCAGTGCCGCTGATTTCTCAGAGGCGTTCCCTGATAGTCGTACCGACCAAAACCTCCTGACCAGAGCGACCGCTAGTGGGCGCGTTGACCATCCCAGGCGTGGCCTGTACGTGTCCAAGACTGGCCCGTATTCGCGCATTCATGCGAATCCCCTAGATGTCGCATCAAAAGCGTGTGAGGATGCTGTGTTCTGTTTCCTTACCGCACTCCAACTCCATGGTGTGTTGCACAACATCACCCAACGCACCCAGTTCTACACTGCCCACAGAATTGCGCCCTTCGCCTACGCGGGGCAGGAGTTCACCTCAGTTAGGCGACCCGACAGACCCATTGCAAGCCAGGGATTGCTTTCCCCAACAGGGCATCGCTATCAAGTCACCACGACCGAACAGACACTTGTCGATTGTCTCGACAAGCCAAATCTGGCAGGAGGACCCGAGAATCTGCTGCGCTCAGTTGGCGGCTTTCGTTACCTCAATGTGGACGACTTGGTGCGAATTGCGAAGAACTACTCGGCGAGCCTACGAGCACGACTCGGCTGGGTGCTCGAAACCCAAGCGGACGACTGGGACATCGGCGATGACGTTCTGAGCAGAGTTGCCGAATCGCTGGGCTCGGGTCCCTACTACTTCTACTCGTCCAAGACACCCAGAGACTCTCATTGGTCAAACCGCTGGAAGCTGTACCTTCCTTTCCCCGAACAGGAGATGATGTCATGGCTGGACGAGTAGACCTTGACTTCACGGGATTCGCACCGCAGACAGTCGAAAGAGTACTTCGGCTGTTGACTGTCCTCGATGCAATCAATGCTGATTCCTATTTGGGAGGCAAGGTGTGCCTGCATGGTGGCACCGCACTCAACCTCTTCATTCTTGACATGCCACGACTGTCGGTGGACATAGATCTCAACTACATCGGAAGTCCCAACCTTGAACAGTTGACAGAGGAACGACCTCGTGTAGAAAGAGCCGTCATTGCCATCGGCAGCAGACTCGGCTTCAACGTCACACCGGGAAAATCGGAACACTCTGGGCGAAGCTTCCGCCTACAATATGCTGGCACCTACGGCACTGATTCGGTGAAAATCGACTTGGATTACCTGAATCGCTCACCGCTCCTGCCCGTGGAACCAAAGACCGTTCGACTCAACACTGGCGAGTCAGTCACCTTTCCGTTGAACTCTGAAATCGAGCTAATGGCAGGGAAGACCAAGGCTCTCGTTGAACGGGTTGCAGTGCGTGACCTCTACGACATCTGCCACATCTCGCAGCGACTTCCGGAAGCTCTCGCTGGTGGCGACCCACATCTTCGGCGTCGGGTTGTCTTGTACTACTTGTCTATCTCAGGCCCCTTCCCTAGACCTTTTCGGGTCGCTGATCGGTTCGCTAGCAGGAACAACGACATAGAGTACATGCTCTATCCCGTGCTGCGCGCCGATGATCGTCCAACACTTGACGAGTTGATTTCAGCGGCGGAGCAGCATGTCAGGGAGTTTTCTGAACCCAAGGACGAGAACGAATCCGAGTATCTAGAACGAGCCGACAAAGCGGACTTCGCCCCAGAATTGCTCTTCGACAACTATCCCCAGACACTGGCTGCCGCCCGACTTGACCCAGCAGCAGCATGGAAGATGCGGAACCTGGCGAAGTCCCAATAGCCCCAGGGGTTGCCCAAACTGAGCGCATGTGACAGCACAAGTACAAAGTGCCGTTCACGGACTACTCCAAGAAGTGCCGATCCAACCTTTGCATCAGTACGCGCGTGACATCGCCATCTTCTAGTGATTCCTGAGTCGGGGGCTGTACTACGTCTGTTCAACCTCGCGGTCGTAAGGCATGTGTCTATCCTGCACTTGCCTTATGTGCCTAGTGTAGGATAGACTTATGTCATGAAACGCAAAGCAGTCATCGACAGGCTCCGCGAGGAGGCTCGGCGGCGGGGATTCGTCTTCGAGACTGAGGAACTCACGAACCACACGGCTTTCTACGTCGGAGGGCACAGATCGACACTGAAGCGTCACACAGAGATAGACGAGATAACGGCGAAGGCGTTCTGGGACCAGTTCGCCTCAGTCTTCGGGAAAGGATGGTGGAGGTCATGACCACCTTGCACGTCACCGCGACGAAGAACAAGCGCGGATGGACCCTCGTGGGAGTCGAGTATGGGGCCGTGTCCGAAGTCGCCAGGCTCGACCAGGCAGTCGACGACATGCGTGAGCCTCTGGCTTGGCTGTCGGGACTGGCGGAAGACGCATTCGATATCGAAGTGTCACCCGAGATTCCCCAGTTGTTCCGTGTGGAGCAGGAGAAGGCTGAGCAGTTGCGCGCTGAAGCAGAGCGTGCCAAGTCGGCAGCCGCCGAACATGCTCGCAAAGCTGCGCACGTGCTCGCAGATGCCGGGCTCTCAATGCGTGACATCGGCTCCGTCATGGGCGTCTCACACCAACGAGCGCACCAACTCGTCAGCGCGTGAGCCTACTGCACGCAAACTGCACGGCGACAACGAGTGACTAGTTTCAAGAGCGCAAAAGTGCTTGCCATGAGACCCTGTAACCCGCAGGGTCACCTAACTAAAGCTCCTCCGGACGCGCCGGGGGATTCAGCACCACTCACAGCAGGCTATTTATGGTTTTCTCGACACCGTCGTTGGGCGTTGCAAGCAGGGTAATTGCTGTTGGAGCAAGTCGAAGTTCTCGAACGCCTAACCAATGAGGGTCGTCTCGGGCCTCGACTTGGATGCCTTTGGCTGGTGGTACAACGGTGGTGGCCAATGAGTAGACCGGCAAATACTTGGGTGTCAGCCAGCCTCGGCGATGTACCACGACCAACTCGGATTCTGTGGTGGCCAGTATTGCCGCCTGCAGATCTCTGGGACGAAATTTGTACCAGGCTCTGATCAGGAAGTTGTCGTCGCTACTGCGAGTTGCTCTGCTGCGTCGGCGCAAAAGCAGTGGACGCAGAGCGGGGTCTCTTGAGCAGAGCTTTCTCAGGTGATTGATGAGTCCGACGTCTTCTTGGTCGAGGTCATCGTCCCTCAGTAGTGCCAAATGTTCGCTGGTATTGCCTAAGGGTTCGCCAGATGGGCGCCAGAAAGCCCGAATGGCATCGCTCAACGAGTCCATGACGTCTGCGGATACGCCGTTGTAGGGCAAATCGAGACAGTCTCCGCCAGTAACGTGAAGGCGGAACTGGCCGTCGAGCAGGGCAGTGCTGGTTTCGACAGCCAGCAAATCCCCTGCCTCCAACCATCGAGTTTTCCACCCTGAAGGCCCTTGTGGGGCGCGAGAAATGACTTCGACACCGCTGTCCCGCACCAAGATAAGCCGGTCGTAAAGGTCCATCGCAGGGTTGGCATTTCGGCGTTCGATAGGACGGGGAATCTTCAGCGCCAGCCGAACGGCAGTGAGGTCAGCGGCAGCGCGAAAGAGTGGCGGCACCTCGTCAGGTGTACGTACCGGCAATACCCAAGGGCCAAATGCGTCGAACTCCTCAGTGCGCACTTGGGTCAATGTATTCACCTGCCCACCCTAACAGGGTGAGCTATTTACGCGCAGGTCATTGCGCGGAGGGTGCCGGAAGCGCGTCGATGCTACAAGGCGATCAGCCCAGCGGCGACGTTGGTGATGAAATGCAGTAGGGCACCGGGCACAAACGTTTCGGTCTTGTTGCGCAGCCATCCCAGAAGCCATCCGGCAGCGAACTGGACGGGGAGGATCGGCCATATGCGGATATCGACCAAGAGAAGTGGGAGATGAGGAACGATGAACACTGCCGCTTGCAACAGGTTCCCCCAGAAGAACCGCAGCCGACGAACGAACACTCCGCCCAGAAGTCCGCGGAACAGGACTTCCTCGCCGATTGCTCGAAGCGCCACGCTGACGCCAGCGCCGACCGAAGTGATTCGAGCGATCATGACCCCGGGTTCGCCAAGAACCTCTGCGGGCACCAACGTGATCGCCAGCCAACTCGTCAACAGGAGCGGGACAAGCAGCATCAACGCCCATCCGTAGGCAGAGGGCGCGCCCCATGACGCCCCGATCCGGTTGAGCGCAGACTTGAGAGAACGATCCTTCCCGCGTGACTGCACGATCAGGTATACAAGCACAGGCACACAGAAAAGGACGAACTCAATCACGGAACCAGAGTACCGCCCGGATTCCGCGATGATGATGGCCTGCCTTGAACTGACAGCGATCCCTCGCGCTCGAATCCCAGGCGCCTCGTCTCTCGCGGCCCATAAAGGTACAGCCTCCTGGGCTCACTCCAGGAAATGCCGATCCAGCCGTTGCATCAGCACACGCATGACATCGCCGCGACTGATGGTGCCGGCCAGTGTTCCGTGGCCACTCACGGGTGATGGTCGCCTTCATTTTGGCCACCCCTTGCGTTTTGGCCGTTTCGCTGGGAGGATTGATACATGAGTCAAACACAACTGAGCAGTAGCCCCACACACGCGGAAGAGACCCTGCTGCCACCGGTTGATTCCAGTCTGATCGAAGAAATCGAGGCGTTCCTATGTGGCCATGCGACGAAAGCAAGCCTCATTGCACCTGATGGCTCTCGCACGGATATCCCCACCGAGGTTTACGACGTATTGAAGCGAGTGGTTCAAGCAATGTCGCAGGGATCCGCAGTCACCGTCGCTCCGGTATCCATGCGTTTGACCACGAGCCAAGCGGCCGAAATGCTGGGCATTTCCAGGCCGACACTCATCCGTCTCTTGGAAGATGGTGCGATTCCCTATGACCAGCCTCGACGTCACCGTATCCTGCGTCTTGATGATGTCTTGGCTTTCAAGCGCAACCAGGATGCTCGACGCTCAGCTCTGCTTGATGAGATGACCAGGCAGTCATATACAGACGGTCTCTACGATGTCTCCGCAGACGAGTACACAGAAGCGTTGCGGGAAGCCCGCCGTTGATGCAGGAGGACACCCTAGTCAGCCTGGGCAAGGCAGGCGCTAGGCAGTTCGTAGCTGACTACCGCAAACTCGCTGAGGAGCCGAAGTGACCTGCCGCGACCTTGGTGGAATGCCGGCATTGCCTCACTGCTGATCTCGGCACAACCATGAAGCCAGCCCCATGCTCACTTCAGAAAATGCTGATCCAACCGTTGCATCAGTACACGCATGACATCACCGCGACTGATAGTGCCGACCAGTATCCCATGGTCACTAACCGGGAGTTTGTGCATTCTGCGGGTGGCGAATATCTCGCAAACGTCCTGAAGTGAAGCGTCATGGGGGGCGGTGATGACGCGCCTTGTGCCAATGTCCATGACACTCTGCTTCATCAGGCTGCTCGCCTTCGCGTCGAAACCTTCCGTGTCGGGCATGACCATGGCAAGGTTCTCTGCCGCCAATGACACATTGTGTTTTTCCATGAAGCGCATCACGTCGCCATCGGAGATGAATCCAACGATACGTCCGTCGTCCTCGATGATGGGCAAGCCGCTGGTTTGATACTGAAGGAAAGAACGAATGGCATTGTCCAAGGTGTCTGTCGCGTTGATGGTGTAAGGATTGGACTTCATGGCCGCATTCAGGTCGAGCGCGGCGCTTTCCACCTCTTTGGCACTGCCCTGGTTGCGAGACCCTCTCATCGACACGATGACAACGACCAAGGCCACAACAACGATACCCAGACTCACGATGAAGGTCGCTGTGATGCCAAAGAGTTCGGCCTGCGGGTTACCGTGCTTCTCGCTGACAGAGGTCACCAGCGACATGATCGATATCATGATGGCGATGAACAGGGTTGCTGCCACTTGTCTCAAGGTGTTGGAGACCGCATTGCCATGATGAAGGACTTTGTCGCTCAGTTTGCTGATTGACCACGTCGTCAGCGGCGTGTTCGCCAGCATCAACCCGACATTACGAACGGCGAAGCTAGCAGAGATGAAGAGGACCGGCGTTGTCATGTCGAAGAAGACGCACATGAGCGAGCCCACTCCCAGCAGGACGATGCCCACAATGGTGACTTTGTAAGGCCCGAACTTGTCATAAAGCCGACCCGAGAAGTAACCAGCAATGGCGCCGAATATGGCTCCAGGTATCATCACGAGCCCCGAGGTTGTGGCCGACATACCACGTACCGTTTGGATGTACAGCGGCAAAGTCAGTGCCAGCGAGGCCAGGGACGCCTGGAGGATCATGAGGACGATGGTGCCCAGAAGGAAACGCTTGTTCTTGAGTACGCCAATCTCCAGGAAGGGCTGTTCCATATGCAACTGGCGGCGCGTGAAGAAGAACAATGTCACCGCGCCAACGACAACCAAGACAACGCCAAGTGCCACTGTCTCCACATGCCCCAGTTGGGAGAACCCATACAACAAGAAGAGCAACCCGAACGAGCAGAACAACAGCGAGGGCTTGTCGAGCGTCACCGGCTTCGTCTCCCCCGCATTCTGCAAGAAGGCAATGGCAGTGACCAGGATGACGACAGCCAAGACTGCCATGAGCGCGAAGAGCATATGCCAGCCGAGCGAGTCGGTGACGACGCCAGACAGTGCCGGGCCAATCGCTGGGGCGACCATGATGACAAGGCTAAACATCCCCATGGCCGAGCCGCGCTTCTTGGCCGGGTAGAACAAGAGAAGTATCGTCATTGTCATGGGAATCATGACCCCGCCACAAATGGCTTGCAGCAACCGGCCCGCGAGCAAGACCCCAAAGTTCGGCCCCCAAGCCCCCAAAATGGAGCCAATGAGGAAGAGCACGAACGAGGAAATGAACAGTTTTCTTGTGGTGAACCGGTCCATCAGGAATGCCGTGATGGCGATGACAATGGCATTGACAAGGGTGAACCCTGACGCCAACCATTGGGCTGTCGTCGCGTCAACATGGGTATCCGCCATGATTGACGGCAGCATCGGGTTGAGCAGAGTCTGATTGAGGAGGGAGAGCAGCGCTCCCATCATGAGCACTACTATCGTTATTTTCTGTTTCTTATTCAACCGATTGTCTCCATACATGGTCAGCTAGTTCGAAATATCTGTTCATGAGTCGCACGAGGTCATGGGCGTCTTCACTGCCCATTTCCTCAAAGATGCGAATGCCGTCGCGTATCCACCGGTCATGCTCGGCCTCGGCCAACTCTTTGCCCGCCGAAGTCAGCGACACATAGACCTTGCGGTGGTCGATGGTGTCGTGGACCCTGACGATGAGTTCTTTCCCCTCCAAGGACCCCAGAGCCGCTGCCGTCCTGGCGCTGCTCAATCCCAAAGATTGGCTTATCTGACTAGGCAAAACAGGCTCATGACGACTGAGCAACATGCCCAGTATCATCTTCTCGCCCTTGGCGTACCAATAGAAGCGCTCCAAGACTCTGCCGTCTCGGAACTGCATCATGATCTGCCTAATGTTCGCAGCCGCGAGTTCTTCGTAATCCATGGGTCTCCAGTGCTCCAGGCGCGTCTGGCCTGAACGTATTTAGCTAGTACTATTAGTAACTAGCACCGCTAGACATTAGCACGCGGGCACAGACTTGCCAACTATGCACGTGGCTGCCCACTTGAAACTGGCGCGCGCAGAGGGAACCAAGTGACGCTCGGAGACGACGGGCCTTGCTCTCTGGCTCGGGGAGCCACTGGTTGACCAGCACCGGTCTAGTCGGCGGGGTACCTCACACCTAACTGGTTGCGCACTTCGTCGCAGATGCGGAGGACCTCGATGGTGTCTTTCCATGTCATCCACTCGGACTGGGTTTCGCCTGCGGTGATGCGTCGGGCGACTTCGGCCGCTTCGTACTGGAAGCCGCCTTCTACCTTGGTGGGCAAGGTGTACGACTCCCCGCCTAGAGGGGTGACGAGGATGTCATTCGGGGTGTAGAACCAGTCGAGGACTTCCAGTCTTCCCTTGTCACACAGTATTTGCGCGTTGCCGCGACCGGCCAAACCCATGTCGTTGTACGCGATGCCTAGCTTCTCACCGTACGTCAGGGTGATGTTCTCGCGCAGGTCCACACCAGTGGACGTCAGCACACCCGTCGCCTGGATGGAGTCGGGCACACCCAGCAGGAAATGGATGAGCGACAGCGGGTAAATACCCAAGTCCAGCAGCGCACCGCCACCAAGGTCCCGGTTCATCATCCGCCACGCAGGATCCATGTTGAGCGACTGCGCGTGAACACCGGTGACAGCCTGTATCTCGCCCAACTCCCCCGACTCAACGATGGCTCGGATGCCATGGTACGTGGGTAGGAACCGACTCCACATGGCCTCCATGGCGAACAGATTCTTCCGCTCGGCAACGGCGAATACCTCTTCCGCCTGACGGGCGTTGAGGGTGAAAGCCTTCTCCACGAGAACCGGTTTGCCCGCTTCCAGGGCCAAGATCGCCAGGTCGTGGTGCTCAGAGTGGGGGCTGGCCACGTACACCGCGTCGACGTCCGGGTCTGCGACCAGTTCCTCGTAGGAACCATAGGTGCGAGGACGGGCGGCTTTGATGAAGTCCAGCGCCGTGCCGGAGTGCGTGGGGGCGCACACGTCATCCAAGAACGCCTCAGCACGTTTCTTGTCTCGGGAACCAACAGCGACGATGGAACTTGCCGTGTACTCGGTCACCTCACGATAGAAACGATGAGCAATGCCTCCAGGTGCGAGAATCCCCCAGCGCAGGACCGGAGCTTCCATAGGATCAGGTACAGTCATTATTTCTCCTTATCAATCGGTAGTTGAGTGGCGTTCATTGCGGTTCGTCGGCTGGGGCGGTCTCGTCCACCAACTGCCCGCGGTCCCTCAGGTCGGACAGTATCTGAGCGTGGAAGGTCTCGTCGATGCGGTACTTCCAGCGGTAAATGACGTAAGCAATTGCTGTACACACAAGTGGGAATACCAGCATCATGATCTTCATGAAGAGGAGCCCGCCCGGAGTCACGTCATCAGGAGACTTGGCCTCGTTGATACCCGACGCGATGAGTGTCATGGCGGCAATCTGAGCGGCGAGAGCGGCACCAACTTTGTTGATGAAAGGCTGGAGCGCAAAGGTAATTGCTGTGTTGCGCCGTCCGAGCTTCCAGTGCCCATAATCGATGGTGTCGGAGATGAAGACCAGCATGAGGACCGTCACGAAAGCGTCGCCCAAGAAGAGCAGAAGTGCCGCGAACCCGATGATGAAGATGTTCATGGGCGAGAAGAAGAAGATGACGTATCCGACTCCGATGAGCGACATGGCAAGGGTGAACAGCGTGCGGCGAGTGAAACGTTTGCGCAGGACGGGGAAGACGATGTACCCCACGATCATCCCGACTCCCAGGACAGCGCCAAAGGGTGAATACATGTTCTCGTCCCGATAGGCGTACTTGAAGAAGTACGTCCCGAAGGTGGTCGTGGTGATGTACCCCGTCATGAACAACACCATGGCGATTGCTGTCCACAGGAGTTGGTCGTTCTTGACCACCACGGAGAACACCTGCCGAAGGGTGACCTTTTCCTGCTCGGTGACAAGGTCAGGTTCCTTGGTGAAGAACAGGGTCACGCACTGGCCCAGGACCATGATGACGACCACCGCGAGGGCGAAGAGGAACCACGCTTTGGTCACGCCGACACTGGCTCCCAGGGCATTGGTCACAGGAATAATGGCCACGACAACGGTAAACGTGCCGACAGTGGCGAATATCTTGGCCAGCGAACCGATGCGCTCGCGCTCTTTCTGGTCGAGGGTGAGGGCTGGCATCAGCGACCAATATGGAATGTCGTTGGTCGTCCAACTCAAGCCCCACAACAGGTAGACAACCGAGAAGACACCGATGAATGCACCTTCTTTGAGGCCCATGTCGGTGAACAACAAGAGAGTGAACAGGCCGGAGGCGATCATCCCGACCAGTATCCACGGCTTGTAATGGCCCCAGCGTGTACGAGTATTGTCCACGATGGAACCCATGACAATGTCCATGACGCAGTCGAAGAGTCGGGCCACGAGGATGAGGGTGGCCACCCATCCAAGGACCCAATTGCTCAGGTCAAGGGCCTCAGTCAGATAGTAAATCAGGTACATGGATATCAGGGTGTAGACCATGTCGCGTCCGACGGTACCCACTGAGAAAGTCCACTTGTTGCTGCTCTGCACACTCATAGGGCTATCGTACTCGCGTGTCGGGCCACCCGATGTCGGATAATTTCGAAATGAAATACTTGCGAAATTAGGTAAGGCTGTCCTAAGCTCACTACATGCCTTATTTCGCAACGGTGGCGTTGCGAAATATCCAATAGAAGCCGAGGAGGCGAGGGTGAAACGCAACTACTGGTTGTTGACAGGGGTGCTGGGAAGTATCTTGGTCTCCCTAGCCGCGTGGTTCCTGCTTTCGAGTCCATCAAGCGCAACTGAGTCCGACGACAATACCTGGACCGCCGTGGCGACCACGATGAACCAGATTCTCGACAATGCCCACACCACCTACCAGTCCGGGGACCTTGAATCTGCCCGCGACATCGTGAACGACGCCTACTACTCCTACTACGAGGCGAAGGGGTTCGAGAAGGTTGTCATGGCCTACATCTCGGGCTCTTCGGCCACTGAGGCCGAATACGAGTTTGGGATCATCAAGACGACCATTCTCGCGGGTGGCCCGGCAGACGCGGTGACAACCCACATCACCTCGCTTCAAACAATGCTGCTGGATCAAGCCCGACGCCTTGATGGTCCCGGCGCATCTGATTCCACGCTGTTCGTCGACGCGCTGACCATCATTTTGCGGGAAGGCGTCGAAGCCATTCTGGTCCTCGGTGCGATCATCTCGTACTTGATCAAGTCCGACCAGCGCCGTCACTTGCCCACTATCTACGCTGGTGCTGGGTTCGCTCTGGCGGCTTCCTTCCTCCTAGCGGCGGCCATCGGGGCCATCACATCGCTGGCCGGTGCCAGTCAAGAGGTCATCGAAGGCATCACAATCCTCCTTGCCTGCGCGATGCTGATCTGGGTCTCGTCGTGGATGGCCAAGAAGGCCGATGAGCGAACGTGGAAGCGGTACATCCAGACGAAGACCGACGCCTCCATCGCCGCCGGCTCGGTGCTGTCCCTGGCCTTTGTCGCTTTCCTGGCGGTGTTCCGAGAGGGCGCCGAGGTGGTGCTGATGTTCCAGGCGCTGGGCGCTCAGGCTGGCGGACAAAGCTCAGCGCTGTGGGCGGGAGCCGGTGTCGGTTTTGTGGGGCTCGTCGGGGTCTACATCGGAATCAGATACCTCTCGCTGCGGCTGCCGCTTCGCCCATTCTTCCTTGCCACATCAGCGTTGCTCGCCCTGATGGCCTTCAGCTTCGCTGGCTCGGGCATCACAGAACTTCAGGAAGGCGACCTGGTTGGCATCACGCCGGTCGCTCACATCCCCTCAATCGACCTGCTCGGCATCCACCCAACCGTTGAATCGTTGGTAACGCAAGCATTCGTGCTTGCTCTCCTCGTTGTCATCATGCTCACGTCCCGACGCAGAAGCCTGAGCGAACCGGTCGAGACCGCCGCCAATACCGAACCTCAAACGTCCGAAGTCCAAATACAAAACACAGAAGGAGAAGCAATCGCATGAAGATGAAGAAATTGTTGGCCGGGGCCTCGGTTCTGGCACTGCTATGGGGGTTCAGCGCCTGTAGTGGCGACGCAGCAGACCCCCAAACCACTGGTGCCGCCCAAGCTCCGGCCCCAGGCGACGATGGGGCCGCCGGGTTCGAGGAGTTCCCCATCGGGGACCCACAGACGTCGGGACCATTGGACATTGCTGCTGTTTATTTCCAGCCGGTCGACATGGCTCCCGCTGGGATGGGGCTGAGCGCAGCCGAATC
>JAISJO010000008.1 GCA_031261485.1 Propionibacteriaceae bacterium
CGGCCCTAGGTGTGTCGACGGAAGCAGTTCAGTTGACCACGAAGTCCCGCCCCTGGAAAGCGACTCTACGGTAGGGCTGGCCGCATCTTCCTCATCCCCGACCTGCCTCGGCTAACCCCCACACATCCTCGGGCGGCCCAGCTTTGGGCGCGTTGAATATGGGTGCGGCCGTCCTCCGGTATGTGGGGACCCCCCGCGCCGGGCGCGGCGGGGTTGGAGAGTGGCCCGTTTTGTCCGACATCCTGTCTTGTCATGTCCACAATCCAGTCCCCTGCGTCAGATGTTCCGCTCCGCAGGCCGCGCCCGGTGTCGGGGGACCCCCAAACACCGGACGACGCCCCTCGACGAAAGTGCCACCATGGTGAATCAGCCAGCGTCAGAGGATTTTGGGGGTGACACCGAGGCAGGCCCCCCAGCCACGACCAATATCACCCTGTGGCGTCGCGTTCTTCGTCAGACGACTAGGGGCCTACCATCTCGCAGGTCGGTGAAGCGGGTGCCTGTCATCTCGTTGAGCCGACCATATGTGAGGGCCCAACCGCGCTCGTTGATGAGTCCGTCGTGAATGAGGAATCCTTGGGTTGCCCCGATGGTACGTGCGAAGTCGATGGTCTCTTTCATGGCGCACCAGGGACCGTGGGCGGGGATGGCTAGGACATCGATACCTTCGGGGGTGGTGTCGAGCATGTCGCCGGGGTGGAAGAAGGTAGGCTCTCCTTCGGAGGACACGACCATACCAACATTGCCGATGCGCGGGATGTCGCGGTGGATGACGGCGTGGAGACCACCGACTCCTTGGATGGTCACTGGACCGAGGGTGTACGTGTCTCCTGCGGAAAAACGGATGGCCTCTGGCAGGTTCACAGTGTCCGGGATGCTGGGTTCGACAAGCACTTTCGCTTGTGGGTTGGCAGCAAGCAGCGCGTCAATGTTGGCAGGGTCGATGTGATCGGGGTGGGAGTGCGTGACCAGAATCGCGTCGAGGTCCGTGAGGCCGTGCCAGCGTATGGAGAAGTTGCCGGGGTCGAGGAGGATACGCACGTCGCCGATTTCCAGAAGGACTGCGGCATGCCCGAGATGAGTAATGTTCATGCTTGGCCCCTGAGGATGGCGCCGATGATATCTCCGGCTTGTATGCACTCGTCGTGGCTCACATCGAGGTGGGTGACTGCTCTGACTTGGTGAGGAGCAACTTTGGAGACCAGCAAGCCCTGCTGTGCGGCAGCGGCGACAACCTCGTCGGCGGTGAGCGTACCCGTTTCCACGACAACAATGTTGGTAGGGATGGCTGCTGACACCGCGTTGGGTACAGCCGCCCTCACGCGGTCGGCGAAAGCTGAAGCGGACTCGTGGTCCTCGGCCAACCGCTCAATGTGATGGTCGAGTGCGTAGATGCCTGCTGCAGCCAGAATGCCCGCCTGCCTCCAGCCGCCGCCCAGGCGCTTGCGCTGAACCCTGGCTCGGGCGATGTTCTCGCGGGTTGAAGCCAGGAGAGTGCCGATGGGAGCGCCCAGTCCTTTGGATAGGCACAATGTTACTGTAGTAGCAAGTTTACCGTAGTCAACCAAGGGTAAACCGAGAGCCACACAGGCATTGGCAAGGCGTGCCCCGTCGAGGTGCAACCCGAGTGAGTGCTCGGCGCAGTAGTTCGCAATTATCCTCACATTCTCCAGCGGCTGAATCGTCCCGCCACCGAAATTGTGCGTATTCTCCAGCTCCACCGCTGCCGTCTTCACCAAGTGCCCGCCGTCGAGCGAGACAACAGATTCCATATTGTCCAGGGTGGTGACCCCATCGGGCGTGACCCAGGTCCGGGTGGTGATGCCGTGGAGAGCCGCATGTGCACCCAGTTCAGCACGTACAATGTGCGCCTTCACATCGCAGACAACCTCAGTTCCTGGCTGAGCATTGAGCCATACCCCCAAGAGGTTGGCCATCGAGCCGGTGGCGCAAAACAGGGCTGCTTCCTGCCCCAGCAACTCAGCCCCCTTCGCCTCCAATTCCAGAACCGTCGGGTCCTCGCCATAGACATCATCGCCGACGGGCGCAGTCGCCATTGCTTCGCGCATTTCGGGAGTCGGACGGGTCACAGTGTCGCTTCGCAAATCCATGTACCCAGCCTAGTCGTGTGTCTTTCCGCTGTTGCTCTGCTGGACGCTCGCCTCGACCATTCGTACAGTGTGTTCCGTGGCAAAACCCATCCTCAACCGTGCCGTCTTGCAGCTCCCCACACGTTTCCGGATGGAGTATGTCGCCAATCAGAGTGGTTCGGCGACATTTCCCATCCGCAACCGTCGGCAACCGCCTCCGGGGAGACGGTTGAGGATGGGTCCTGTAGGTTCGGTCGTACACCGGGCGTTCTGCCTGACCAAATCGCAACCCCGGTGCCGACCAAACCGTAAGTGAATGCCCGACCAAACCGCAATTCGCGCTCCTGAGCGGAGTTTCCCGTCATCGCGTCTCATGCAGGGTGACGATAACTCCGCGAGGACAGCGACCGCGCGAGGGGTAACTGCCACAACATGAGTCGCTTGCCCGGCTGTCGTGATGGCGTATATTGGGTGTCATGAATACCCCCACGTGGGACCAGTACATGCGACCTGTACTTGAGGCATTGGGCGGGGCCGACCAACTGTCAATCAAAGACCTGTATGCGACAGTGGCGCAGATAGCCGGGCTCTCTGAAGAGATCATGCACGAAGTCATCCCATCTGGAGAACCTCGCTACAAGAACCGGATCGGATGGGCATCAACATACCTTGTCCAGTCCGGCGCAGTGGAACGCCCCAAGAGAGCTACCTATTCGATAACCCAACGGGGCCGGGACCTGCTGGCCGAAGGCAAAGACATCACCGAACAGCGACTCCTGGAATTTCCGGAGTTCGTTGAGTTTCGGGAGAGATCCAAGTCGAAGGCCAACGTCCAGGGCGCTCAAGCGGTTCCAGAGGCATCGTCGGTGTCGCCAGCAGAGTTGATTGAGTCAGCCGCCAAGGAGCTACGCGCGGCGGTCGAGACAGAACTACTGCAAACCCTGCAAACAATGGATGCGTTGGCATTTGAGAGACTCGTTCTCAAGGTGCTTCGAGGCATGGGTTACGGGAAAGACGGTTCTCTGGACACGACAAAGGTCTCCGGTGACGATGGGATCGACGGCATTATCAGCCAAGATCCCTTGGGCCTTGACCGGATTTACCTGCAAGCCAAGCGATACCAGCCCGAGAATCACGTGAGTGGTCCGGAGATGCAGAAATTCATCGGTGCTCTCACCGTTCAACAGGGCGACCGCGGCATCTTCATCACAAGTTCGACGTTCACTCCCAAAGCGAAGGAGTCCAGTGAAAAGGCCCGGACGCGCATTGAGTTGATTGACGGAAAACGCCTGGCGAGATTGATGATTGACAACGGAGTCGGCGTTCAGCCAGCATTCACGACCACGGTTTACAAGATTGACGGAGACTTCTTCGAGGATCTCTAGAGCCACCACCATCAGCAGTGGGATGCGCGACGCCACGAGTGGGGGACGACGTGGGGGTCGGGGAATACAATGGCCATAGGCCCGCACTGACGAGGGCCGGAGGCAGGCAGAAATGACAACAACACATGACTCCACGCCGGAGCGCGAATGGTGGCGCAGCGCGGTTTTCTACCAGATTTACCCCCGCAGTTTCCAGGACTCCAATGGCGACGGTATCGGTGACATCCCGGGCATCATCTCTCGTCTTGATGTCCTGCGGGACCTGGGCGTTGGGGCTATCTGGCTCTCGCCTGTGTACCCCTCACCGCAGGCTGACAATGGTTATGACATTGCTAATTACCGCGATATCGATCCGACCATGGGAACGCTGGACGACTTCGACAACCTCGTGGCCGAAGCCAAACAGCGCGGCATTCGCATCATCATGGACATGGTCCTCAATCATTCCTCCGACGAGCACCCGTGGTTCCAGGCCTCTCGACGCCGCGAAGAACCGTACACTGACTACTACATTTGGCAGCCTGCAGCGCCCGATGGTGGCCCGCCGAACAACTGGACCTCGTTCTTTATGGGTACCGTCTGGGAGTGGGACGAGGTCAGGGGAGAGTATTACCTGCATCTCTTCGACCGCAAGCAACCTGACCTGAACTACTCCAACCCAGCCGTTGTCGCCGAGATGAAGGACGTTGTGCGCTTCTGGCTGGAGAGGGGTGTGGCTGGTTTCCGCTTCGATGTCATCAACGTACTGTCGAAGCAGTCGTACGCGGATGGCCGCCCGACCTTGGTCATTCGTGGCAACGAGCATTACAACACAACTGAAGGCACCCACGAGTTCCTGCGCCAACTTCGCGCCGAAGTAATGGAACCCTATGGTGCCTTTTCCGTCGGCGAGACTGTGTTCATTACTCCTGAGGAAGCCCAGAACCTGACCAACAAGGCCCGAGGCGAACTCGACACGGTCTTCTATTTCGACCATCTCGAAGTGGACCGGGTCATCGCGCGGTACGTTCCTCGCGGATTCTCCGCACACCGACTGCTGAAGCGCCTGACCGCGTGGCAAGAACGACTCGAATGGAACGCCATCGCGCTGGAGAACCATGACCAGCCTCGCATCGTTTCCCACTATGGCGACGATGGGGTGTACCGCGAGCGCTCGGCGAAGCTCATCGCAACCTGGCTGCTCACGATGAAGGGCACTCCGTTCATCTATCAAGGGCAAGAAATCGGCATGACCAATTTCGACATGACCGGCCTCGACCAACTCAACGATGTGGAAAGCCACAATATTGATGCACTCATGCAGCGTTTCCGCTTCCCGGGATCGCTGCGGTGGTACATCACACGTCAGGCGTCGCGGGACAACGCACGTACCCCCGTCCAGTGGACCTCAGAACCAGGCGCAGGTTTCACCGACGGACAACCCTGGCTCCCCATCAACGCCAACGCCGAGACCATCAATTTCGCTTCTCAAGTGGAAGTTCCTGATTCGGTATGGTCGTACTACCGCGACCTCATCACCTTCCGTGCCGCATCACCGACACTGTTGCGCGGCACGTTCACTCCGCTTTTCTCAGACAAGACCCTCATGGCCTACCGCAGATCACCTGCCCCCGACGAGCCCGAGGCCGACGAAACGTACACCATTGTCCTCAACTTCTGTGGCTACTCGCGCAGACTGTCCCCCTGGCTGCACGCAGACAGCGAAGCAGAGCGCCCCAGAATTGTGTGGAGCAATATCGGACGTGCTGGTGTCCTCCCCGACAAGCTAGAACCCTGGGAAGCCATCATTCTGGGAATGCCCAAAGAGGCCTAGCGGGGCCTCTCGATGTATCACATCTGATACATTTGTCGAATGAACGATCATCTCCACCACAAGTCGACTGCGGTGCAGGTGTGCTTGCGACTAGCCAAGGAGATGGTTCGGTGAGTGCTCTGCTTCAGTTTCGCAACGTTGATGCTGACCCGTCAGGTCCGGTGGCAACATGGCCTCACGAGGGGATGCAGGCGGCAATCGAACGAGGCTATTTGTCGGATTGGCGTCGTGTCGCCAACGAGGTCCGGGAACGCCCCTACGGTCCGGCTGCGTCAACTTTGGCTGAAGTGCTGGAATATGCCGAGGAGAGTCCAGTGGCGACACTCTTGGGCGGCATTCTGAGTGACGCTCGCCAAGAAGCGGATAGCTCAGATCGTGAGGAAGTCGCAGCCAGGGTCAAGACCTTAGTCAAGGAGTCTGGTCTGTCACAGGGAGAGTTCGCTCGACTCTATGGCACCTCGCGGTCGAGACTGTCAACGTGGATGAACGGCAGAGTCACGCCGTCAGCGGCAGCTCTGCTTCGCATGCAACGCATTGCAGAAGACTCCGCACAAGACTCGCGGTCACCGGCGGTGCATCAGTCAGCGGATGATTACGACCACGTATGGACCGAGGAACGCGCTTTCACGGAGGGCAGTCCCATGCGAGTTGGCGATATCACGTGGAGCAGAGACGAGACCCACCAGCGATGACTCTTGAATTTGTGGATACTGAAGTGCTGTTTCACGTTTGCAACTCTACTCGAGGCAGGGAAACCGAGACTGCTCGAATCATCGTGTCGCGCCAGACTGCGGCTCAACAGGGTTGTGTGAGCGCGCAAACTCCTCAGGAGTTCTAGAACAACGGCACGAAGAAAGTCGCTGTCTCGACACGAATCTCTCATCGCTGCGCGAGCCGCCGCAGCCGCGTCTAGGGTCGTGTCGGTGGTGATTTCGCTCGGTCCAGGTGGAATGGGGATTGCCCGCTTCTGTCCAAGAGTGGCGCGTCTGTCCCGTCCGTGAGCACATCGGGTGTGACAATTGACACATGCCCGTGCAAGATGACGCTCGTGAGAACCAGATGGTTCAGCTCTTTAACCTCACAGTTCCAGACAATCGTGGCCGAGGCGACATCGACGCCTACCTGCAGATCGATGGGCGAACAGTGCCCTTCGAGTTGAAATCGACAACGAGCGGGTCAGTGTCGACCGTGCGGGACTTTGGGCCGGATCACATAGCGAAATGGCGTGCCGGGCTGCACTGGCTGTTTGCGTTCTATGATCACTCAGGTACTAAGCTACATCACTGCGTTTATGCATCCCCGAAGGACATGGAGTCATGGATCGCCGAGAAGGAACGCTACATCCGGCCCGACATCATGCTGGCCGACACCGTCCCTGCACTCATCACGTCTGATGCTGTTGCGACAATCCTCGGCCTCAAGGAAGTGTACGACGAGGTCGACGCGAAATGGATCATGAAGAACCAGTGGACTGCCGCAGACTTCCGTCAACACCAGGACATGCCTGGCGGCTATTCGCTGGGGCGGATGACCAGCATCTTGCAGATTCGTGCTCGCTACGTGATGATGCGCGGCGCCACGCTAAATAACCCGCATATAGAATCCAAGTTCTTCGAGTCGTTCGATCAGATCACTGAGGAGCACGCATCGCAGTTGCGCGGGCTGGTTCGCACTTACTTTGCGAAAGCGGACGCAGCCGAGCAAGCGACGGCGTAGCCAACCGGCGGTGCGACAGCATTGCCGATCTGGCCCAGTTGCATGTACACGGCCCCGGAGAGTCGCCAGTCTTCGGGAAACCCCTGAATCAGGGCAACGTCGGGAACTGAAAGTCGGAAGTCCCCATTCTTCGCCACGAACGCGCGCGCCCTGTCCCTAGTTTCCGCGACCCCATTCGGCCAAATGCCAAGTTGCTGAAACTTCTTCTGAGCCGACACGCTCGACAAGATTGATGTGGTATGCCGTGGCCCGGTCAGAGTTGATCTGATCGTTGGAGACACGTCGTCAAAACCGATATCGGGCAGACCCAGTGCCTCCCGCACGCCCATCGTCTGAACTGTGCCATCGTCGATGGTTCCGGGGCGACGAAATCCCGGTCTAGGTGGCACCCAGTTCCTCTCCAATCGTGTGGTCCGAAATCCGAAAAACACGACCCGACGACGGATCTGAGGTACGCCAAACTCGTATGCCTGCACGATCACCGGATGGATGCGGTATTCCTTGCTCAACGGGTTGATGATTGTGGAGTTCACATAGCCAGAGAACGACGCTGACATCAGTGCGGCCACATTCTCCGCAACGAATACCTCCGGCCTGCAGCCCAGCACGGCTCGGACAAACTCCGGCCACATATCACGTGGGTCGCTCGCTCCACGCTGACGACCTGCATTGCTGAACGGTTGGCACGGCGGTCCGCCGTGTAGCACATCCACCATGCTCCGATACTGCTTCCAGTCGACGCCTCGGACATCTCCCTCATCACCGCCATGCACCGTCCACTGTGGGCGGTTGGCGCGCAACGTAACGGCGGCATCTTGCATGATTTCCCACGAGCCGATGTGTGCGAAGCCAGCAAGGTCGAAGCCTAGGTCTAGCCCGCCACCTCCAGAGAACATTGACAGCGACGACAGTCCGTTACTCTCACGGCGCGGCATGAGGGCGCATGGGTTGAAGCGGGGCACGTTGATGTCATGCAGGGGTTCAGCGCCCGCACCTGCCAGGGCAGCGGCACGTGCCCTATGGGAGTCGCGTGAGCGGCGGCGGAAGACATCCCTCTGCGCCTGGGTGAGCAAGCGTGGTTCGTGCAATGGATCAGTGCTCTTGATCTTGCTGGGTACGTACTCCTGAGCCATTGCGTTCACAAGAATGAGTCTATCTTGGCCCTCCGACATTTCTGGGGCCCCGCGACCTGGCTGAGCTTAATTGTCGCTCCGTTCTATTCGGCGGAGCGGAAGACTCCCGAGTCCCGCCACGAATCTCCCAGCGCCGCAGTCAGAGCCACCACAGCCGGGTCCAGGCTCGTGTCGGTGGAATCCTGGGCGAGCTGGGCGGCACCTTCGGGTCGAGTCGTCCCGAAAACAGGGACAATCGCGGGATGCACCGTGCTCAGCCATCGAGTTTCGAGCGCCCCCATGGGCACGTTGTAGGCCGCGGCCACGTCTGTCAGAATCGCCCTGCGGCGTTCGCTCTCCGGTGTGCACCACGGGTCGAGCCCCGGACGCGGATCGCGGCCGAAGTAACCGTGCGCACGCGGCATGTACGCCAGAATCTGGAACTCGCGTTCTTCTGCTAGCGCAATCAGTTCAGGCGTCGTGGTCTGGCCACCGGGCATGCCCGCGCCGTCTACATGGGCCAAACCGAAGTAGTTGCTGACGTAGGCGAGACGCGGGCCCCCTTGGGCCTCCAGTGCGTCGGCCAGTGCTGCGGTGCGCTTGACGCTCCAGTTGGACACGCCGACGGTTCGGGTCAGCCCTTTCTCCACGAGGCTGGTGAGAATCTCGGCGACCTCAGAGACGGAGACGCTCGTGTCGTCTCGGTGTAGAAGGTAGGCATCGACACAGCTCTGACGCAGAGCGACCAGACTGACTTCGATGTCGCCGCGAATGTCGTTCCTTGTCAGGCGAGGTGCCCACTTCTTGGGGTCCTCGTCGTTCATGTCTGGATGGGCACCCTTGGTCAAGATGACCATGTCGTTCATTCCACGGTCTTGAAGCCATTGGCCGATCTGGATCTCGTTGTCGCCGTACACCCTGGCTGTGTCGAGATTCCTACCGCCTGCCTCGTAGAAGGCATCGAGGATGGCGTGGACGGTCTCTGTTGGCAAGTTACCTGTCCCAAGGTACATCGAGAGCTTGTCCATTGTGCATGTCCCTTCTGACGGCCGCTACCTCGCTGCTCGCTCACCCAATTCTCGGTACGCGACCCTGATACCTGCCTCGGCACTGGCTTGGTCCCAGGGCCATTCTAGGTTGTCGTAGGTGTACAGGTCCTCGACCGGGACGCCCTTGTTGTACGCCCATTCGGCTTGTCCCCAGATGGCGGCCAGGCCGGAGCGTACGTGCCCGACTTCCCAGGGTCCCATGGCATGGCCATGTCCGGGGACAACTAGGGTGTCGTCGCGGAGCAGGGCGTACACGGCATCGAGACACCGCACCCACCCATCCAGCGACGATGTCTCATCGAAGGACGGCGGGTCTTCCACAAGGTCGCCCACGACTAGGACTCGGCTGTCGGGAACGGCAACGATGAGGTCGCCGTGCGTGTGGGCAACACCGAAATGGGCGATTTCCACCGTGAGACCGCCCAAATCGCGGACACCGATGAGTGAAAGCAGAGTCTTCGGCGTGGAGACAGTGGGCGCGGCACCTACCTCGGCGGCTCGCTCGCGGTTCTCGGCACACCCCGAATCCTCGGCAAAGCTCTCATGGGCGATGGTCTCCACGTCGGTGAAAGCACCCAAGCCCCAGGCGTGATCCCAGTGGGCATGACTGGCAACGACGTAGGAAAGAGGCTTGTCAGTGGCCCTTTCTACCGCAGCGCGAATCTCCTCGCCTTGAGCCTGGCTGGACCCAGTGTCCACTAGGAGTGCCCGTTCGCCACCCACGATGAGCGTGACATTGACCTGTGCCGGGTCGAGGGTGGCAGTGAAAATGCCGGGGCGTAGTTCCTGGAAGTCCATGAGAAAAGGCTAACAGGAAGAGGTAAACTAGCACTCGTACACCCCGAGTGCCAAGAGAAAGGACTGTCATGCTTGATGATCGCAAGCTCGCCGTCCTTCGCGCCATCGTGACCGATTACGTGCGCTCGCGCGAGCCCGTGGGTTCCCGTGTCTTGGTCGAGCGGTACAACCTGGACGTCTCCCCAGCGACGGTGCGCAACGACATGGCCGTCTTGGAAGAAGAGGGGTACATCGCACAGCCCCACACATCGGCGGGCCGTATCCCCACTGACAAGGGATATCGCCTCTTCGTGGATCGTCTCGCTTCGGTCAAGCCCCTCTCGCGGGCGGAGAGAGGTGCCATCACGACCTTCCTCACCGGCGCTGTGGACATCGACGACATCGTGACGCGCACAGTCAAACTTCTCGCGCAGGTGACGTCGCAAGTGGCCATCATGGCCTACCCAGTCATGGGAGGAGCTGTTGTCAGGCGTATTGACATTGTTCGTCTCCATGACACGCGCGGCCTGCTCATCATGGTGAACTCCTTGGGCAAGGTGACTCAACGCATGGTGGACCTTGGAGCCGCTGACGATGAGGCGTTGTCCCTAGTGCGCGACCGTCTCAATGAGGCTGTCGGCGGCCTTACCCCTAGCCAGGCAGCTACCAAGTTGGCGGATTTCGCACAAGCGCTAGCCCCTGACCTCAAAGGCACAGGAACCTCGCTGGTTGCTTGTGTTCTCGACGCTCTCGCCACAGACAACCCGACAAGAGTCGTGGTTGCGGGAGTAAACAATCTGGCCCAGTTCACTGATGAGTTCGACACCACGATTCGCCCAGTCCTCGACACCTTGGAAGAACAGGTCGTCTTGCTTCGCCTCTTGGGGGAGGCGTCCGAAGAAGTCATGGTGAGGATCGGGCAGGAGAACGCCCACGCCAACCTTTCCACGGCCTCCGTGGTCGCTTCCGCTTACGGCGTGGAGGACTCATGGGCCGGTTTGGGTGTGGTGGGACCCACCCGAATGGATTACCCGTCGACGATGGCTTCAGTAAGAGCCGTTGCCCGTTATGTCAGCAGATTGCTGGCCGAAGGATGAGATGAGCACTGACTATTACTCTGTCCTTGGCGTGCCCAGGGATGCTTCCGAGGAAGACATCAAGAAGGCTTACCGCAAGCTCGCCATGAAGTACCACCCCGATGTGGCCACTGAAGACGGCGCGGCGGAGAAGTTCAAAGAGGTCGGGGAGGCATATGAAGTGCTCTCTGACCAGCAGAAACGTTCGCTGTATGACCGAGGTGGCGACCCCTTTGGCGGCGGTGGGCCCAGCTTCGGCGGGTTCGCGGGAGGGTTCGATTTCACCTCCATCGTGGATGCCGTGTTCGGTGGCGCCATGGGTGGCATGGGTGGTTCTCGCGGGCCGCGCTCCCGGGTCTCACGGGGCCAGGACAGGCTGGAACGACTACCCCTGTCTCTTGTCCAGGCGGCCTTCGGAACGACACAAGAGTTGAACATTGAGTCGCTGGTGCTGTGCGCGACGTGTTCGGGTTCGGGTGCCCAGGGGGGCTCGAAACCTGTGACGTGCAAGACCTGCCAGGGCCGTGGCGAGGTGACCCAGGTGGCGCGCTCGTTCATCGGCGACATCCGAACGTCCTCTCCCTGCCCGGCGTGCAAGGGCTACGGGACCGTCATCGAGCATCCCTGCCCCGATTGCTACGGCGAAGGCCGCGTGCGGAACAAGCGCAAGGTCAGTGTCAAGGTCCCCCAGGGGGTCATGACAGGCAACCGCATCCGCCTGGAATCCCAGGGTGATGTGGGGACCGGCGGAGGACCGGCGGGCGACTTGTACGTGGAAATCTCCGTTGCTGAGCATGATGTGTTCTCTCGACACGGCGATGACCTCGAAGCGACCATGGAAATTCCGATGACCTCTGCGGCGCTCGGCGCGCAATTGCACATGGCCACGATCGACGCCGAACGCGATGAGGCAACCGAGGACGATTCGTCAGTTCCGCTCGTCATCGCGGCCGGCACACAGACAGGCGCCCGCATCGTTGTCAGGGGTAAGGGTGTCCCGAAACTTCGCTCCAAGGGCCGAGGCGATCTTGCTGTGACCATCGTTGTGCGGACTCCGACTGGCTTGGACGATGCACAGCGCGACTTGTTAAATCAATTGGCCGTCGCCCGTGGTGAGGACGAGGAGCTGCGTCCCAACGCGGCAAAGGGATTCTTTGGCAAGTTGAAAGATGCCTTCTCGTGAGCGATGGATTCTTCGTCGTGGACCTGCCGTCTGACCTGACTCCCGGCGTGGTCGTGGAAGTGACGGGCTCTGAAGCCCACCACATGGCGGTTGTACGTCGTCTCGCGGTCGGCGAGAACGTGACTCTGACAAACGGTCAAGGCCATGGTGTGCACGGCGTGGTGTCCGAAGCAAGCAAGTCTCGTGTCAAGGTCGAGGTGGCCGAGTCCTTTGTCGCCGCGCCCGACCAGCCCGTAGTGACTGTCTTCCAAGCCCTGCCCAAGCAGGACCGAGGCGAGTTGGCCGTCGATCTCATGACTGAAGCTGGAGTAAGTGACATTACTCCATGGCGGGCAGCTCGGTCCCAGGTTTCCTGGTCGGGTGAGCGGGGCCTCAAGGCCCACGACAAATGGGTACAGGCAGCGCGGGAAGCCTCGAAACAGGCACGGCGTTTCTGGGTTCCCAATGTCAGCGATGCCCTGTCGCCTGGGGACGTTGTGGCGGCCTCAGGCGAATCCGATGTGCTCATCATCATGCACGAGAAGGCCACCACACCCATCTTCCAAGCAGTAATCCCAAGTCAAGGGCGTGTTGGTATCATCATCGGGCCAGAGGGCGGACTTACCGATGAGGAAGTGGCGGGGTTTGAGGCTGTCGGCGGGAAGACGTACTCCATGGGTTCCACGGTGTTGCGCACGTCCACAGCCGGGGCCATCGCGGTAACGCAGGTACGACTGCTCGCCCACCTTCGCGCCCAGGACCAAGACGGCGAGGGCCGCTGATGGGTGACGGGTTCTGGTTCGAGCAAGCCGCGACCATCCCTGGCCACCTGGGACGTACGGGCGTCATCCACACACCGCATGGCGACATTGCCACTCCCGCCTTTATCGTTGTTGGCACTCAGGCCACTGTCAAGGGCGTGCTTCCTCGGGACGTCCGCGAAGCAGGAGCGCAGGCCGTCCTGGCCAATGCCTATCATCTGTACCTCCAACCCGGCGCGGACCTCGTGGACGAGGCCGGGGGAGTAGCCCGTTTCATGGGGTGGGACGGCCCCACGTACACCGATTCCGGCGGCTTCCAAGTGCTCAGCCAAGGGGCGGGGTTCAAGAAGGTCCTTGCCATGGGAACACAAGGCCTGACAAGCGACGACGTGATCGCACCGGGCAAGGACCGACTCGCGCTCGTGGACGATGACGGCGTGAACTTCCGCTCGTACAGGGACGGCTCACGCCATCGCTTCACCCCCGAAATCTCCATGCGTATTCAGCACCAACTCGGCGCGGATATCATGTTCGCCTTCGACGAATGCACAACGCTCATGAACACTCGTGAATACCAGGAGCGCTCGCTGGACCGGACCTACGCCTGGGCCTTGCGCTGTCTGAGCGAGCACAAGAAACTCACCGACGAGCGGGTGAGCAAGCCCTACCAAGGACTATTCGGAGTTGTCCAAGGGGCACAATACGAAGACCTACGCCGAAAGGCTGCCCGCGATTTGGCCGAGGCTGAGGTGGACGACCAGATGTTCGACGGATTCGGTATCGGCGGGGCCTTGGAGAAGGAGAATCTGGGGACCATCTGCGCCTGGGTCAACGAGGAACTACCGCCCGATAAGCCACGACACCTCCTGGGCATCTCCGAACCGGAAGATCTCTTTGTCGCCATCGAGGCGGGAGCCGACACCTTCGATTGCGTCAATCCGTCACGCACCGCGCGCAACGGTCGCGTGTACACCGATGCTGGCAAGTACAACGTGGACACCCTGGTCAATAAACGATCATTCACTCCACTGGACGATGACTGCGACTGCTACACCTGTACACATTTCACGCGGGCGTACCTCCATCACCTGACCAGAGCCAAGGAACTGCTCCTTTACACTCTGATGACTATCCACAATGAGCGCTACCATATCCGCCTCGTGGACCGAATCAGGGCGAGCATCGAACAGGGTCAGTTTGCTGACTTCCGCGACGAGTTCCTGGGGCGGTACGCCTCAGGGAATCGCTGACTGGACCATTTCGTCACTTTGCGCCGTCACCAAACGACCGGTGACTACATATTTCTCTGCGCCTCGCGGCGCTTGAGCCAGGGGATGACCCGCAAGGTGATGGGCAGCAGGATGGCTTCGAGCCCGACCTTGTACACGTAACCGACAATGATGTAGTTGACCAGCGTGGGGAAGTCCACAGCGAAAGCCCAGGCGATGGTGCAGAACAAGATAGTGTCGGCGGCCTCGCCCACGACGGTCGAACCCAGTAGTCGGAACCACAGGGACCCCGGTTTGGCGCGGTTCTTCAGCGCCACAAGGACTTTCGCATTCAACAGTTGGCCGACGAGGTACCCAATCAAAGAACCAAGAACGATGCGGGGGACCACACCCAGAACAGACATCCATGCGTCCTGATTGCCCCAACTTGGGTCGGCCGGAGCGATACCGACCAGGAAGAACACGGCTGTGGCAAGGGCTGATACAACAAAACCGAGGATGATGGCTTTTCTGGCGCGCTTCCAGCCATACACTTCCGCGAGGCAGTCGCCCAAGATGTACGTCAGTGGGAAAGTGACCGCGCCGCCATCGAATACCAAGGGCAAGATATGCAACCCGCCCGGGGTCCAGGTCGGTCCCAGCGCGATGAGTTTTGTGGCCGCCACGTTGGCGATGAGAAGCATAGAAACGAACAACACCATGACTGTGGCGTACAAATGCGAGTCGCGCGCCTCATCCTCGGGCGGACGGGTGGTGGGTTGCTCCTGGTCTTTCATCGCGGATGATTCTACCGCCTTGAGAAAGTGCTGATTATTGACCAGAACCCTCGGTCATTCTGCGCGCACTCGCCTTGTCATCCTGCGCGAAGTCGCAGGATCTATCCCTGTCAGATGGATTCTGCGACTTCGCGCAGAATGACGATGTGGATTGGTCAGTCTTCCATTGGCCGAATCGACTAGACTTGGTAGTGTCCATCTAGCCGGGGAGTCATCCGTACCTTTGTCTGAAACTCATAGTCAGCCAACCACCAAGCATGTTACAGTGCCCACATCCGTGCCCATGGTCTCCATGTTGGGAGCCGGTGACGAGTTCCTCAAAGCCCTTGAGAAGGCTTTGGACGCTGACATCCATGTACGCGGGAATGATATTACCTTGTCGGGAGATGAATCTGCGGTCCAGCAGGCCGAGAATGTCATGTCGGAAATGGTCACCGTCTTGAGAACAGGGCAGGGTCTGAGCCTGGCCGACGTGAACCGTATCGCGACCATGGACGCCTCTCAACCCATACGCCCATCCGAGGTCCTCACTTCGCAGATTCTGTCCTATCGTGGCCGCACGATCCGCCCCAAGACCCTCAATCAGAAGAAATACGTCGACGCCATCGACACCAATACCATCGTCTTCGGCATCGGTCCCGCCGGCACAGGCAAGACGTACCTCGCGGTCGCCAAAGCCGTTCAAGCGTTGCAGGCCAAGAAAGTGTCTCGCATCATTCTGACCAGGCCCGCCATCGAAGCGGGGGAGCGGTTGGGCTTCCTGCCGGGGACTTTGAGTGAGAAGATCGACCCTTACCTTCGGCCTTTGTATGACGCGCTCCACGACATGCTCGACCCTGATTCGGTGCCGCGCCTCCTGACTGCGGGGACCATCGAGATCGCTCCGCTGGCGTACATGCGTGGGCGCACCCTCAATGATGCTTTCATTATTCTTGACGAGGCGCAGAACACCTCCATGGAACAGATGAAAATGTTCCTGACTCGGCTTGGTTTTGGGTCAACCATGGTTGTGACCGGAGATGTCACCCAAATCGACTTGCCTGGTTCGATGAAGTCCGGACTCAAGGTGGTCCAGTCGATTCTGGACGATGTGGAGGACGTGTCCTTCTGCCATTTGACCAACCGTGATGTTGTGCGCCACCCGCTCGTCGGGCATATCGCAGCCGCCTACGACAGGTACGAGGCTGATCGGGCACTCATGGACGAGCGGGGCCGGGGCCGCGACGACAGAAGCAAAGGACGAAGCCAATGGGCCGGAATACCAAGAGAGGCAGTGTCATGATTGACGTCACGAACGAATCAGGCGAAGAAGTGGACGAGAAAGAGCTGATTCGTTTGGCTCGCTTTGCCCTTGACGCGCTGCATATCCACCCAGACGCCGAGTTGTCCATCACCTTGGTGGATGAGGAAACAATGGCCGCTTACCACGAGAAGTTCTTGGACGAGCCCGGCCCCACCGACGTCATGAGCTTCCCCATGGACGAGTTGCACCCCGGCGTCGAGGGCGGGGAACGTCCCAACGGCGTGTTGGGAGACATTGTCTTGTGTCCTTCGGTGACCTCCAAGCAGGCTGCCCAGTTCAAACGTACCCCCGAGCAAGAGCAGGATTACTTGCTCATCCATGGACTCCTTCACTTGCTGGGATTCGACCACGCCGAACCGGACGAGAAAGCAATCATGTTCGGCGTGAACGACCAGATCATTGATGCTTGGGAGCGTGAACGCACATGACATTGGTCTGGTCCCTCATCATCGCGGTGGTCTTCCTCGCCCTCGCGGCCGTCTTCGCCACGATTCAAGAGGCGTTCGCCACCATGACCAAGGGGCGTGCCCACCAACTGGTGGAAGACGAGCGCAAACACGGCGAGTCCGTGGAGGAAATCGCACATGATCCCGCTCCCACAGTGTCCACGGCCTTGTTCCTTCGTCTTGTCGGCCAGGTTGGATTCACGGTGGTGCTGGTGTGGCTTTTCGTGGCCGAGTTCCCCGCTGGGGTGTGGCGTTTGTTCGCTTCGGGCGCGATTGTGCTTGTCGTGCTGTACATCGTGATCAGCGTGGGCGCACGCACAGTGGGTCGCCAGCACACCGAGGGCGTCACCTTGGCGACTGCCAAACTCATGGGAGTGCTCACAACGATCCTGTTCGTGATTCCGCAAGTCATGATCTTGATCGGCAACGCCATCACACCCGGGCGTGGGTATCCCGATGGGCCGTTCACCTCCGAAGATGAGCTGCGCGAGTTTGTGGAGCGTGCCGAGGCGTCGAACCAGATTGAGGCCGACGAGCGCAAGATGATTTACTCAGTGTTCGACCTGGGCGACACGCTTGTGCGCGAGGTCATGGTGCCACGGCCTGATGTTGTCTATATCGAATCCACAAAGACTCTACGACAAGCACTTTCACTGGCGCTGAGGTCAGGGTATTCGCGTATTCCTGTGGCCGGGCCCGGCGGTCTCGACGACATCGTGGGCATCGCTTACCTCAAAGACATCATCAAGAGGGTGTACGACAAGGCCGATTCGCAGTCTGCTGAACAGGTCGTGTCCATTGCGCGGCCTGTGTCGTGGTGCCCTGATTCCAAGCCCGCTGACGACCTTCTGCGCGAGATGCAGGCGGAACGCAGCCACATGTCTGTTGTGGTGGACGAGTTTGGCGGAACCGCAGGCATTGTCTCTATTGAAGACTTGTTGGAAGAGATAGTCGGGGAGATACGCGACGAGTACGACACGACTCCAGACACGGTGACCAAGATTTCCGACGGGGTGTACAGGGTGTCATCCCGGCTGTCACTGGCCGATTTAGGGGATCTGTTCGGACAGGAGTTGGACGACGAGGATGTGGACTCCGTGGGCGGGATACTCTCCAAGTTACTCAACAAGGTTCCTATTCCTGACTCGACTGTGACCTGGGAGGGACTGGAGTTGAGCGCCGACCAGTTCGGAGGCCGTCGCCACCAGATGACTACTGTGCTTGTACGGCGAGAATCCGAGTCGGGCGGTTCACAGGACTCGTCCGAGGCCCATCCCACCAAACCAAGCGACTCGCCGACTTCGCCACCTGCGGGCCAGGGCCAGGGCGTGGGCCAGGAGTCCACGCAACCAGCCGAGGCTGAAAACAAGAAAGACACTCCATGATCACCCACTCTGGCTTCGCGTGTTTCGTGGGCCGCCCCAACGCGGGCAAGTCCACACTGACCAATGCCTTGGTCGGCACAAAGGTTGCCATTGCATCCGACAGGCCACAGACCACCCGGCACATCGTCAAAGGCATTGTGACAACGGACGACGCGCAACTGGTCATACTGGACACGCCAGGCGTGCACCGGCCCCGGACCCTCTTGGGCGAGCGCCTCAACCAGTTGGTGTACGACACTTGGACCGAGGTGGACGTCATCGGGGTGTGCCTGCCGTGTGTGCAGAAGATCGGGCCAGGCGACCATTACCTCTTGAATCAGATCGCCGCTTTGCCCGGGCGGCCAACAGTCATTGGGCTGGCAACCAAGGTGGATGTGGCCTCGCCCACTAGGTCGCGCCAACACTTGCTGTCCATTCAATCAGTCGGGGACGAAATCGGCCTTCCCTTCGCTGAAATCATCCCTGTGTCCGCTCTGACAGGGGAGAATGTTGATGTTGTGCAGGATGTACTCACCAAGGCCCTGCCCGAGGGGCCCGCGTATTACCCCGATGGAGAAGTGACCGACGAGCCGACCGAAACCCTCATCGCGGAACTCATCCGCGAAGTCGCCCTCATGACTGTACATGAGGAATTGCCTCATTCCATCGCCGTCACCATTGAGGAAATGGGCCTGCGCGAAGGCCGCCCCGAGGACAAACCACTCTTGGATATCTTCGCCAACATCGTCGTCGAACGCGACTCCCAAAAGCCCATCATCTTGGGCAAAGGAGCAACCCGCCTGCGCGACATCGGCACAGAAGCCAGGCGCCGGATTTCCCGCCTGGTCGGCACTCCGGTGTACCTCGATCTCCGCGTGACCGTCATGAAGGAATGGCAGCGCGACCCCAAGCTGCTCAACCGCTTGGGGTTCTAGGAATACTCCCTATCCTTGCGTAACCCCATCCATACGAAAGGATATGGTGCCTGTTTGAAGTGAACATAACGCTTTTGTAACGATTATTGGTTTGCTATTGACATCCCGCAGACCACATTCGACAATACTCTTGTCACGCGGAAGAAATCTGCGTGGCTCTTCAGGGGGATGTGATGTTACTGGAGAAACCAAGAGTGGGGAGCTTTACTCCAGTGGCGCAAGAAATCTACTATGGCGGATACTGCCGGTGATGTACGCCCTTGCTTGTCTTGTTGGTGCGGGCCTGGGAACGGCAATCGGGTTCCTAAGAAGCTGGAAACGGTGGGGCTGGCTTGCACTACCCATAGCGGTTGAGTTGGGTGTTGTCGCATTGGTCTTCTTCATACCAGGCGAAGAGTTGGTCATGCAAGTGGTGGTGATGGTCATTTGCTCAGGGATAGTGAGTTCTGTGGTCGAGTTCATTCTGTGGTGGCGAGGAAAGAGAACACGGACATTGCCTGAAGTTTGACCAACTGAATCAGGTAGTTGGCCGGGAATGAGGCTTGGGCGAATGACGGCCCAGGCCTCACAGTTAGAAGATATGGTACATTAGACGTACAGGAATACGGTACATGTAGGAGGTTTGAGTGACTGTCACCGCGACTGAGGCTCGTCAACGTCTGTTCCCGCTTATCGAACAAACAAATGAAGACCGAGAAGCCATCAGAATTACTTCCAAAAGGGGCAGTGCAGTCTTGTTGTCCGAGGACGACTACGACTCGCTTCTGGAAACCGCCTACCTTCTGCGCTCGCCAGCGAACGCTCGCCGCCTCATCGCAGCTGACGCCTCTCTACGCAGGGGAGAAGGTATCGCGATGGAGCTCGACCGAAACTGAAGTCCCGAGTGAACGTCATCTTCGCACCGCAGGCATTCGACGATTATCGCTATTGGCAGAGCACTGATTGGGCGATGCTTCGAAGAGTGAACCGACTCATCGATGACATCGTTCGGGACGACCCGTACTCTGGCATCGGCAAACCCGAGCCCCTCAAGTTCCTGGATGCTTGGTCGCGTCGAATCAACGAGGAACACCGATTGGTGTATCGGGTGGAGTCTGGTGACCTCCTCATACTCCAGGCTCGTTACCACTACGAGGACTAGTCATTGAGACATGTGTTCTTGCTGCGTTCTGCAACAGTGCGCCTGTGAGAATACCGACGGTGCCTACCACAATTGCGATGAGCGCACCGCTGGGTCGGTTTGGGTTGTTGGGGCGAGGAGTCGATGTCGGCTGAGTTTCTTCAACAGGCAAGGATTCCTGGCAAATTGGCTCAGTAGAAGCGGAGGTTGGTGCGTACCGATTCCTCTTCCCTTCGGCGCTCTTCCAGCGTCGGTAGTTCCTCCAGTTCCCTATCGGAGAATAGGAAGTTGCGCAAGGTTGTTGTTTCCTTAGTGGATGCCACCAGATCTTGCCAACTCCTATGGCGAGCCCGGTACAGGCGAGGACCCCGACGAGGTATTGCCACATGAAGCCGTCTTGCTTCCACATGAGAGCCCAGATCAGAATCATGAGCAAAGGGAGCACAAGGGAGATGATCCCGCAGACCCAATAGTCGGCTCTTTGCCGCACACTTGCTGCGAAGGCGGGCATGAGTGACAGGACGACGATGATGAACGCCAGGATAAGGCATCGGCCAGGGGACTGCACTGAAAGAGTAGTCAGGGGAAGGATAACCCCGGCCAGCAGACACAACAGAATCAGGAACACCTGCCGCAGCAAGCCTCTTGCCGAGACTCTTTCCGGCGGATCCTTAGAAAGAATCTTATAAGCGAAGACCGTATCAAGTTCGGATAGGGCCAAGGCTTTCAGAGGGCCGACACCTCCCCATCCCATTGCCCCCAGCAAGGTCCAGACGAAATACCACAGCGCGAATCCTATGAACAAGAGTACTAGGACGGTAGTTAGGTCGGTCTCTTCCATGACGAAAGACACGGCAGCGGACGCTAGGGCACCGGAAGCGATAGAGCAGAGGAGAAGAGGTAACGCTTGAGCCAGAATGGCACCCCTACGGAACGCAGATTGTGGGCGCTCCCAAAGGATCAAGGGTCCGAATGCTGAGGGCATTGTCAGCATGAGTGCCATCAGACAGGTGATGACAAGGAAGTTTGGTATGGCTGCGGATAGTGTGCGTGACGATGTCAGAATCGCGAGAGTTGCGACCATTAGCGTTGGGAGAATGACAGTCATGGAGACGAGAAGCGCGAGGCTCCAGTTTCTTGAGGACTTCGTGATTTGGCGTTTATAGATGGCGAGACCCCTTGCTGCGACAACAGCGTTCTTGTCATTGGTTTCTATTATGTTGATGGGGTTTTCGGCACGGGTGATCGTGAGTAGACGGCTGATCTCAAGGGCGGTGTAGACAAGGATTGCGAAAGTGGCAGCTACGAATCCTGGCCCGACAGGGTCCAGGTAGAATCTGACGAAGAACAAGAATGACACGATAGTCCCCAGAAGGGCTAACGCCAACAACCAAGTGAAGCTTGTGAACTCATCGGACTTTGCCCGCCGCAGGTCTCGATCATGCAGGGGTCTGACCTTGGTGCCCTGTCCTTGAAACTGACGCGCTCTTTTATCTTGGGATTTCAGCGATTGATTGGCCAATACCGCAAGAGCTAGTGCCATGGTGATCGCGATTTGAAGAAACCCGAAGGGGTCCTCCGATGCCGCCAACCATGTCCTAATCTTTTCGGATTGCAAAGGCGAAAGAAGCGCGTGGCCGGAAAGCCACCCAACAGATGGCATAGCTAGGAAGAATACGATGAAAATGCCCCATCGCTCTCGAAGGTCTTGTTTTCCGAGGTTGCTGGCATGTGAGCCAACGGCCACAAGTTCCGAGGTTTGGGACCCTTCGCCTTGCACCCACAGCGTGGCTTCCTGGTGGGTTTGAGTGTTGTCGATGTCTCCTGGGCGCAGCAGAGCAGGCGCAGATTCTTTTCCCTCGCGAGATATGTTCATCATTGTTACATGGTACCAAATCGACTAGCAATGATTGTCATCTCCCTGACTGGTGAGAGCGATGGGTTCAGTCACTCCCAACGGAAAGGTCGTGAAAACCCGTGCGACTGGCCGACCTGCATCCAGCCGACTCGGCTCATGTTCCATCATCAAGGATGTTGTCTTTGCCGCGTAGTTTGGTCAGTCGCCTGCGCGATTATTTCGATATGACTGGGTGTTATATCATAGTCTTATGCGAGTTACTTCACCTCCTCTACTGCCTATTCTTCGGTCGCAGATCCAGGGAGTAGTCCTGGCAACAACGTACCTGTCGCCAGGTGAGGAGTTCAGCGTCACCCAATTGGCGGGGATCGCCGAAGCAACCATCACTGCTGCGGCCCATGAAGTGGACCGTTTGGTCGATACCGGCTACCTTGCTGACCGTCGACTGGGCAACATGCGACTGGTGCGCCGTCCTCCCGACAACCTCATCACTGGCCCGCTGACTGACCTGCTGGCCGTGACGTTTGGCCCGCTCCCGGTCCTGGTCAGAGAACTCTCCAAGGTGAAGGGTATCGAGCAGGCTTACTTGTATGGTTCATGGGCCGCGCGGTACAGCGGCGAAGTGGGCGGTGTCCCTGGCGATGTCGATGTCCTTGCCATCGGTCATCCTTCCTTGGATGCCTTGGATAGTGCGGCATCCGCAGCCCGGACTGTGCTGCGCCGGGAAGTTAGCATCCGCCGAGTCTCGCCTGAATACTGGGCAAACCCGGATACAGGTGATACTTTCATGACAGCGGTTCAGCAATCGCCACTTGTCAGCATTCCCGGTGGTTTGTCGCCGGTGCAGTCTCCGAAAGGCCAGCACCTCAACCCGCCTCCTCAGATACCGTGCAGCGCGAGCGTCTGATCTTGTCTTCCGATGTCCGCGCGCCACTAGTGAGGACTTCTGCATCAAGAACGGTCGGGAAACTGCTGGCGGATTCTAGGGGTCAACGCAACGTTGTGCTAACGGGATGAGTGTATCGGGGAGTTTGGCGGGTCGTCCACCGATGGTGATGGGGATGCCGAGGAGGAGGGCGTAGGCTTCGGCGGG
>JAISJO010000035.1 GCA_031261485.1 Propionibacteriaceae bacterium
AGTGGCGACGATAACCGTTTGACATCCGCAAGGGCACCGCGCGCCGCCTGTGCCAACTCGGCAGCTTCACTAGGAGACCATCCGACTTGCTCCAAATAGACCATGCACGTCTCGCAGACGTTCCAGCCGACTCGGTAAAGTGAATGGCCAAATTGGGTCCATGACACACTTGGTTCAGGCCAGCCACAATTCGCGTTAGGTTCGTCACCTTCCAGTGAGAGTAGGTCCCGTCCGTCAACAACACTGACACTTGCTTGAGTCTCGCAGGTGATGCTGAACTCCGCCGATGGCATCGGTGGCTGGCCAAGATCTATGGCACCCCACTGCCGCCGAACGATGGCCATGCTTTCTTGCCAAGTCTTTGCCGCGGGCCACGCCGGAGAATGCCCAGTCCATCGGCGCAAGGCGCGAACCAACCAGAAGACGTTGTGGTCGGAAGCATCCGCCAGCAATGCCTGAAACTCCCTTGCGAGTGAACCATCGCCAGCCTGTTCCACAGCGACAATCACCAAGGCTTGCTCATTGCCAGTAAGATGGGGAATGAGGTGCAACATTTCCTCCGCCGCTTCCCGCGCCCGGAGGTGTCCCAAGGACTGGGCCGCCATGACAGCCATGCGATCAACCTCTGTCGAACCCTTCGGCAGCACCAGTTTCTTCCGCAACAAGTCAACTACTCTCGAATCCGCACACCATGCGGCAGCCCTGACCGCCCAAGCCCCCAACCCCGAGAATGGAGCAAACCGCGCGATGACGTCATACCCGATATCGAGCCGACGGCCACAAGCCTCTTTCATCAAGTACCCAGCGGCATTGAGAGTTGCGTCGTCCCGCAGGTTAGTTGCGTCGCGCAATACGGCAAGAAGATCGTCGCTACTCCACGTGACCAAGTCTGTTTCCCGTGTCACTGAGGACACAGGCATCGTGTCAGGCATGGGATGAGTCTAGAGCGTGGCTCTTCACTCGAGGTAGCGCGACAATAGCCTCTCATGCCATTGCCCTTCGTGCATATACTCTTGCATGCTAGAATTACTGCATGAGTATGACCATGGAGAGGCCTATATCTACCTCCATTCGAGTGACGACACGTACACGCGACATCTTGGCGGCCGAAGCGGCGTCGCAGGAACTCTCGCTCGCCGCGTACCTAGCTACCGTCGCTGAGAAGGCCGAACGAGAACGGGCATATGCTCAGTTGCGCGCGCAGCGCCTGGAGGAGACTGACAACCCCGAATGGGTCGCTGAGCAGGAATTATGGTCGAACGCCGACTTGGATGGAATCCACTGATGGCGCACGCACAGATACCGCAGCCGAAACAAAGGGAAGTGTGGCTCGTGTCTCTTGGTGCGGCCAGGCCTGGAGAATTGGGGAAGAACCGCCCTGCCGTGGTGGTGTCGGTGGATTCGCTGCTCACTGGGTCCGAACGGGACTTGATTTCAGTGGTTCCGATATCCACCACAAGCCCAGCCAAGGTTCTGCGTCCGGCTGTGCCCATGACCGCCGGTGTCGAGCGTAATTGCGTGGCTTTGTGTGACGCCGTACGCGCCATCGTCCCCTCTCGTTTCCTGTCTCGACTCGGCCAGGTGGACACCGACACCTTCTCTGCCATCGCTCGTGCCCGCCGCCTCATCGAGTGGTGGGACGAGTAAGGCACGTCTTCCGCTCGCGGTGCGTTCTTGTGGCCTTGGGACACGCGCTTCCTCCTTGGGCCCACCCTTCTTGCTAATGCTGATAAACTGTACAGGTTCGATTTGAGCGGGTTTCCACCGCGATTGGGTCGGCGATTGCGTCTTGGACGCCCATGGGCGCCGAGATGACTGACAACTGAATATACATATCTAAACGACACATGTAGTGCTTGACACGTAAATCTGATTACGGGACAAAGAGTCGCTGCATGTGTTTTTCTTTGCCCCAGAAAGAATGGGACACAATGACTCCACCCCAAGTCCTCAATCCGAAACCTATTGTCATGGTCGCTGCCTTCGCAGCATTCCTGGCCACCTTCAATGAGACTTTCCTCAACGTCGCCTTCTCGCCCATCATGGCTGATTTCGACATCTCGATTGGGACGGTACAGTGGCTGGCCACCGCGTACATGCTGGGCGCGGCAGTCATGGTTCCGGTGTCGGCCTTCGCGTATCGCAGTCTCCCGACCCGTCCTCTCTTCGTCGCAGTCATGGCACTGTTCGTTGTCGGAAGCGTCATTGGGGCATTGGCCCCCACCTTCACGGTCCTACTCGTCGGGCGCATCGTGCAAGCGCTGGGCACGGGACTGCTCATCCCCATCGGCATGAACATCACCCTCGAAGTCGCACCGCGCGCCAAGCTGGGCACGTACATGGGCGTCATGGGCGCCATGACCACACTCGGCCCGTCCTCGTCGGTCATGATCGCCGGCGTGATGCTGAACTCGCTGCACTGGAAGAGTCTCTTGTGGTTGTTCGCGGCCCTGTCACTCCTCTGCTTGCTGTTTGGCGTGGTCTTCCTGCGTGACATCGCCACACTCACCAAACCCAAACTTGACGTCGCCTCGGTCATCCTGGTCGGTCTCGGGCTGGTCGGCGTCCTGTACGCCATATCGACGGCCTTCTCGGGAAGCCTGGTCATTGCCGCATGCGCCCTGATTGTCGGAGCGATCTGCGTGGTCGCTTTCGTCCGCCGACAAGGACAGTTGGAACAACCGCTCATCGATTTGCGGCCCTTGTCTGTGAAGCCGTTCAGGATCGGCGTCGTCATCAACATGATTTCCCTGCTGACCATCTTCGCCATGAACATCATCATCCCCATGTTCATGCAATCGGTGCTCGGTCTGAACCCCCTGATCGCATCGCTCATTCTGTTCCCTGCCATTGCCGCTTCGTGCATCATCAGTCCCATCGCTGGACGGTTGAGCGACAAGCATGGCCCAATCGGACTCCTCGTGACCGGCTTCACGCTCATCGCGATCTTCACTGCCGCCCTGTCCATCCTGATCACGACCGGATCGACTCTTGCTTTGGCTCTGCTCTATGTCCCTGTCATCGGCGGGTCCGCTCTGATCATCGGTCCTGTGCAGAGTTACGCTCTGTCCCGCCTGGCGCCCGAGGCATACCCTCACGGAGTCACCATCATGAGCACTGGTTTCCAAATTGCCGGCTGTATCGGGTCGTCCCTGATGACAGGCATTTATGCGGGAGTAACCGCACTTGCCATCACCTCGGGTGAAGACGCAACAATTGCCGCAGGAACTGGTTTCTTGATCGCCGGTCTCGTGACGGCGGCGTTCGCAGTCGCCGGCCTAATTCTGGCCATCCGTCTGCGCTCCCATGCGAAGGCCACGCCGACCGCGGTCGACAACGTCGAAGAGATATCCGACCTGAGCCGCATCATGAAGACTGAGGTATTTGCTCTTGCTGAAACCGACCGCGTCGTCGATGCACTGCGTCTGCTGGTCAGCCAAGGTATTTCGGGAGCGCCAGTCGTTGGGCCGAGCGGAAATGTCGTCGGATTCGTCTCCGACGGCGATGTCATGCGTTACCTGAGAGATCAGCATCCCGCGTTCAAGAACGCTTGGTCATTTGTTGCCGAGTCAGGAAACGACGACTTCAACGAGACCCTCGCCAAGGTCCTGAATCTGCCCATTACCGAACTGGCTCATCGGCACGTCATCAGTGTCGACGTCAACGCGGAAATCAGCGCTGTGTGCGGCGTCTTGGCCGACCATCACCTGCGCAAGATCCCCGTCACGTCGCAGGGACGGATGGTGGGCATCATCAACCGATCCAATGTCATTCGGTACGCCGTCGAGAGTTACCTGGCGCAGGTTGGGTAACATGCATAGGGCTCGCTAAGAAACGCTGATCATTGGCCACTCCAACTGTCATTCTACGTGGAGTCGCAGAATCTACCCTTGTCAGATGGATACTGCGACTTCGCGCAGCATGACGACATGAGAAAATCAGTGTTTCCCTGGCCAGCGTCCCCCACTTGACTGCCGCGACTTTGCTGAAGAAAGCGGCGAGTCGCCCAGTCAGCGCCGGGTCGCACGCACCAATGTGTAGAAGCGGTCTTGGGCGATCAGTTCGGTTGGTCCGACCACTTGCGCCAGTCGGGTGCGCCAGGGCAGGTGGGAATTGAAGACGACCCATATCTGTCCGCCTGGACGCAGCACACGAGCTGCGTCCTCGATGAGTGCCAGTGTTGCCGAGGATTCTTTGGCCGCGCCGCGGTGAAAAGGAGGGTTGGTCACGATGGCATCGAGAGAATGGGACGGTAAGTCGCTCGTCCCATCCGCCCAGTGAGCTTCGACGGTGACATCGTTGGCTTGCGCTGTACGACGGGTGGAGTCCACGGCCCACCGGGAGACATCAATGGCGGTTGTCCGCGTGGGCAGGGCGCGGCGTGCCAGCAAGGTGGCGATGATTCCCGACCCGCTGCCGAAGTCGAGAACGTCGCCGCCCGGCACGTCGTCCAGATGGTCAACCAATAGTCGGGTCCCATCGTCGACGCGGTTGGTGGCGAAGGTGTCGCCGTGGGCCCACAAGGTCAGTCCGAGGTCGCCGTGATGACGTTTTCTCGGCCAGGCAGTTTCGGGCGATGCTGTGGCGGTCGGTCGGGGGTCGGAGGCCACCAATGCCCTGTACTTGCCCACACCCAGACTGGCGTGTACCTGCTCGAAGTGGTGGCTCAGGACCTCGTTCATGGAGCGGGTCAGGTCTTGATTACGCCCGAAAGCAACGACGGTGACGTCAGGTGAAGCCCAGTGAGCGACCTGTGCGGCATATTCGTCCAGACCGGACAGGGAGCGAGGCATGCGCATCCACACCAGGTCTGCTCCGTCCAGTGTCGGCTGGCCCAGCGTGTCTGCTCCGTTCTCGTCCGTCTGCTGTAGGGCAAGCGGTAATAGTCGATTGGACCGCCAGTCATCGCACCAGGAGAGTGTCCTGTCGCCGACGTGTACACCCGTGTCCGCCAACTCGGGGGCGTCAACCAGCGCCAGCCGGTCTGCGGACTCGGGCGAGTTGTCTTGGACGAGTCGGATGATCTGGTCAACCTGTGACATGTGGCTCCCATACTGAGGCCAGACAATCGGGGGCAATCCTTTGTTCCTGGCACGAATGACATCGGCGACGCGACTATGTGGGGCGCGCCGACCAACTAGCCAAGTGTACAGGCTGGGTCCCATCGGCTCGTTTCCCCCGTGTTCAGGTGGGAAGTGCTGATTGGCCAGTGGTTCCTCACGAGCGAGAGTGGAGTTCTTGCCATCTGGACCACAGGGCCTTGAGGTCTTGGGCGTCGTCGGCCTG
>JAISJO010000051.1 GCA_031261485.1 Propionibacteriaceae bacterium
TCTTCATCGGCTTCGGCTGCGGCCCTCACGCTGGCCATCGCGCCGCCGGCTGAGTCGGCCGCTCGACCGGCTCAAATTCTCCCGGCCGGCCAAACAGGGGCAAGTTCAGCGGCTGAACAAGCTGGTGCTGGCCACTGAATGGAGGCTCTGGCGCGATGCGGTGGCCGCGCCGTTGGAACTTCCCAGTGGGAAGCCGGCGTCCTTCTCGTCCCGGTTCTGGCTCAGGCGGTCTTGGCTTCATCTTCATCGGCTTCGGCTGCGGCCCTGCTCCTCCTGGGGCTCGGCTTGGCCGTGGTTGGTGTCGCCCGTAGGAAGAAAGTGGAGGCGTAGCCTCTTCCCCGCCGAGGTGCAAGGACCCTCCACCCGGGTCCTCATCTCGGACAGGCTTCGGCCTGACCCGCAGGGTTCCGTGCCTGACCCCCCTCAGGCACCAACCGCATGGGAAATCCGCCCTGATGAGCAAGTCTTGTCAGGGCGGACCTATGTTCGGGGAAGATCAACTGTCTTTACCCTGAGCCGCCTTGATAGAATGGCGGCTGCGCCGAAGTGGTGGAATAGGTAGACACGCAGGATTTAGGTTCCTGTCCCGCAAGGGGTGAGAGTTCAAGTCTCTTCTTCGGCACAGACGATTGAGGTGAGAGAAGTGAGAGATTTCTCTCACTTCCGAACCGATTGAGTCTGTTGTAGGGGGCGCAGCCCCCGAGCACGAGAGGAGTGAGGGAAGCAATGCCAAGCTTGCTTGAGCATTGCTGACCGAGCGACGAGCGTTGACGAGGCCATCGGCCCAAAGGGCCGACAGCAGCGGTTAGCTGCTGATGCACCAAAGGTGCATGGCCGAGGAGCACAGAGTTCAGTCAGTAACGAAGAGCCTGCTGCCGACTTGTGGGCGATGTGAGTCTGGTCGCCGCGGTATAGGCCCGAGTCCACAAGGACGGACCTTTACCCCTTTCTACACGCCCAACTGATCGCGGAGCCGACGTACATGCCCGGTGGCGCGAATGTTGTAGTACGTATCGACGATGGTGCCCACACCCGCCTCACTTACGTCCACAACGAACGTCGAGCGGATGACTGAAGTGATCGCCTTGCCATAGAGGACTCGCTCGCCCCACGCGCCCCACGCCTCGATGGTTGCCTTGGTGGGGTCAGCAAGCAGAGTGACACTCAGGGAACTAGTGGCGATGAACTGGGCGAGCTTCTCGGGGGTGTCGGGGGAGATGCCCACGATGGAGTACCCCGCGTCCTCGAAGTCGTCTTGAGCGGCGGAGAAATCGACAGCCTGAGTCGTGCATCCGGCGGTCAAAGCGGCCGGGTAGAAATACACGATGAGCTTGCGACCAGCGAAAGAATTCAATGACACCAAAGCCCCGGTCGAGTCGGGCAAGGTGAATGATGGAGCAGTGTCCCCAATCTGCAAATTAGTCATGAGTGAAATCCTAGCTGAACAACTCAGAATAGTTTGGCGGCGACTCCACGCATTTTCAGGATGGAGTCCTTCAAGTTATAGCGAGGTGATTCGGTTCTGTATCAAGAACGGTCGAAAGAGCGCCGCAGGAAACTTTGCGAAATAGTGATTATCGGCACTCGGAAATGATGTTCTCGGGACACCGGCTAGACTTGGTAAGTCACGAAGGAGTCATCATGGCCATTGACCGCACGCCAGAAGATATCGAACGCGAAATCGCAGACGCAGGGCAGCGCATCGCGGACAATCTCGCATCACTCATAGTCGAGGTACACCCCAAGGCTGTGCTCCACCGCAGTATCGCCGAGGGCAAGCGCAAGGCCTACGAGACGGTTGACGACGCGAGGCAGTTCGTCGCTGATACAGCCACGCAGGTCCGCGACCAGTTCGAGACTCAATTCAAGGACGATGCTGGGTGGCAGTGGAAGAAACTCGCCATCGCTGGTGGGGTCGTCCTGGCGGTCGTCGCCCTGACGGTTACTCTCGGCACCTTGAAGAAGAAATAGTGGACTCTATGGTGGACCCGCTTCCCATCCAGATGCTCCACGACCGTATCCTTGTGTCAACGGAGTCCGAAGGGGAACGCAAGTCGGGTGGTGGCATCCTCATTCCGGCGACGGTGAAAATGGGGCATCGCCTGTCGTGGGCGAAGGTGGTGGCTGCGGGGCCCAATGTGCGTTCGGTCAAAGTGGGGGATCGCGTCCTATTCGACCCGGCGGACCAGGCTGAGGTGGAGTTGCAGACGTCGGTGTACATCCTGCTGCGCGAGCGTGATTTACATGCCCTTGCCGCCACACGTCTGGAAGACGGGCACCAGGGACTGTATTTGTAAGGCAGGGACAAGAAGGACCGTCCCCGTTTGTCTCGTGGTACTAGACCAAGGTCAGCAGGTCTGTACGCACTTGCCCGCGCAGCACTTTACCGAGAAGAGACTTGGGCAAGGAATCGACCAGGATGATCTTTCGAGGCACTTTGTACGCCGCGAGTCGCGCCCGGCAGAACGCACGTACACTGTCGGAGTCCACAACCTCGCCAGCCTCGGGAATGACCGCCGCGACGACCGTCTCCCCAGAGCGTGAAGAGGGAAGCCCGACCACTGCCGCATCGGCGACGCTGGGATGTGCACGCAGGACCTGCTCGACCTCGGTGGGGGCGACATTGAACCCTCCCGTGATGATGAGCTCTTTGATCCTGTCCACAATCGTGGTGAAGCCGTCCTCGTCCTGGATGGCGATGTCGCCAGTGCGCAGCCATACGCCGTCAACGAGGCTCTTGGCGGTCTCCTCAGGGTTGTTCCAGTAGCCGTGGAATACCTGGGGCCCCTTCACCCACAACTCGCCTCTCTCGCCGGTTTCGACCTCGCGGGAGTTGTCATCCACATCGACCAGTTTGGCGAAGGTCGACGGGAAAGGAACGCCGACTGTGCCAGGCTTGCGGGTGGTGTGGAAGGGATTGCCCAGGGTGACAGGGGAGGACTCGGTCATGCCGTACCCCTCGATCAACTTCCCACCGGTTACGCCTTCCCACAACACTCTGATGTCCTCGGGCAGCGTCATGGCGCCTGAGATGGCGGACTTGATGCTCTTCAGCGAAATCTTGCGCTTGATAGAAGCATTGGCAACTGTCTCGCACAGAGGCGGCACTCCGACGAAGAAGGTCGGCGGATCGACCTTGGCCGCAGCCATGATGAGGTCGACGTCGGGGGTGGGGAAGAGATGGATGCGCGCCTGCTTGAGAATGCCGAACGTCATGAACAGGGTCAGGCCGAAAGCGTGGAAGAAAGGCAGGGCGGCGTAGAGGACTTCATGCCCGATTCGCACGTCCTGTGTCCAGGCGTGGCCTTGGATGGCGTTGGAGTACAGGTTGGAGTGGGTGAGGACGGCGCCCTTGGGCAACCCGGTCGTGCCTGAGGTGTACTGGATGGCGGCGGTGTCACGAACCCCTGGGCGAGGGTATGAAGGCGATAGCTTATTGCTGTCGAGCAGCTTCTTCCAGGCGAGGATACGACCGCCACGGGGGACCTTCGCGGTGAGCTTGGCGCGCGTCGCCATCAGACTGGGCAGAGGAATCTTGAGCGCCAGCCTCTTGACTAGGGGAAACTCCTCGATCATGTTGACGGAGATGATGTGGTCGAACCCGATGTCCCCAGGCTGACTGAGCACATTATCGATGGCCTTGTCCCAACAGATGACAACGCGGGCCGCGTGATCTTCGAACATGTGGCGCAGTTCGCGGGCTGTGTAGAGCGGGTTGTGCTCGACGACGATGGCGCCCAGACGCAGGACGGCATAGAAGGCGATGACGTGCTGGGGGCAGTTGGGCAGGATCAGGGCGACCCGATCACCGGCGCTCACGCCGAGCAGGCGCAATCCTTCCGCGACACGTTCGACTTTTTCACCCAGGTCGCGGTACGACGTGCGCCGACCGAAGAAATCGAGAGCTTGGCGAGACCCGGCTTGGGCCACGGCGGTCTCCAGCAGCTCGACGAGTGAGTCAGTCGGTTCGTCGATGGTGGCGGGCACCCCAGGCTGATAGAAACGCGCGTAGTCTTTCCGCAAAATCAGACCTTCTTCAATAATTCGGCGCTTACTTGGCTGCGCAACACTTTACCCAACATGGACTTCGGTAGGGAGTCCACGAACACTATTTTTCTAGGAACTTTGTACGGCGTGAGGCGTTCGCGGCAGAAGGCGCGTATTTCCTCAGGGTCGAGGGGGTCGCCAGGCTCAGGAATAATGGCCGCGACGACTTCCTCACCGCTATGGGCGGCGGGCAGACCCACGACCGCGACGTCGGCCACGCCAGGATGGGTGCGCAGGACCAACTCGACCTCGGTGGGGGCGACGTTGAAACCGCCGGTGATGATGAGTTCCTTGATGCGGTCCACGAGAGTGGTGAAGCCGTCCTCGTCCTGGACTACGACGTCACCTGTGCGCAGCCAACCACCGGGGAGGAGGGCCTGCTCGGTCTCTTCCGGGTTGTTCCAGTAGCCCTTGAACACCTGCGGGCCCTTGATGAGTAACTCCCCGCGTTCGCCTTGTTTGACTTCCTGGGTGGGGTTCTCGGGGTCCACGACCTTCATCTGTGTCGACGGGAAGGGGATGCCGATTGTGCCTGTGCGGCGGGTTTCGCAGAAGGGGTTGCCGAGGGCGACAGGGGAGGACTCGGTCATACCGTATCCTTCGACCAAGAGTCCGCCAGAGACCGACTCCCACAATTCGACTGTGGCGTCGGGCAGGGTCATCGCACCCGAGATACAGTATTCCGCCGACTTCAGCGAGATGCCCTTGGCTTTCGCACCCTTGGCCGTCGATTCGTAGATAGGTGGCACAGCGCAGAAGACCGTGGGTGGGTTCTTCTTGGCGGCGTCGAGCACGAGGTCGAGGTCGAAGGTCGGGAAGAGGGTGAGGCGGCCTTGTTTGAGGATGCCATAGGTAAGGAACAATGTCATACCAAAGGCGTGGAACATGGGCAGGACGGCGTAGAAGTTCTCTTTGCGGTAACGCGCGCCGTGCATCCAGGCCTCGCCTTGGCGGGCGTTGGAGTAGAGGTTGTAATGGGTGAGCATCGCGCCCTTGGGCTGGCCCGTGGTGCCTGAGGTGTACTGGATGGCAGCGATGTCGGAGACGGTGGGTTTGGGGTGCGATTCGGCGAGACCCTGGTTGTTCAGGAGGTCTTTCCACCCCATTGCCCCCTTGACTTTGGTATGGAGTTTGGCGCGGGTGGCGCGCAGCGACGGGACGGGCAGATAGAGAGCGAGGCGCTTGAGGGTGGGGAACTCTTCGAGAAGGTTGACGGCGATGATGGCGTCGAGTTCGATGTCGTCGGGCTGTGAGCGCAGTTTCTCGACGGCGGCGTCCCAGGAGATGACGACTCGGGCCGAGTGGTCCTCGAACATGTGGCGTAGCTCGCGGGCGGTGTACAGGGGGTTGTGCTCCACGACAATCGCGCCCAAACGAACAATGGCGTAGAAGGCGACGACGTGCTGGGGACAGTTGGGCAAGATGATCGCCACGCGGTCGCCCGCTTTGACGCCCAGTCGGC
>JAISJO010000108.1 GCA_031261485.1 Propionibacteriaceae bacterium
GGTTGCCGGAGTAGTCGACGACGCAGTTGTCGGGTGTGGGACCTGGGACTGTGGGCTGCGGTGGAGCGTTGCACGTGCCGTCATAGTAATTGCCGGAGTGATCTCCGTAGGGGCAGTTGTCCTTGGCGGGCGGTTGCACGCCACAATACCCGTCATAGTAGTTTCCTGAGTGGTCGCCATTGGGACAATAATCTCTGACGGGTGCTGGTGCATCGCAGAGACCATCCGTGAGGCTTCCTGAGCGGTCGCCGTTGGGGCAATTGTCCTTCGCGGCGCTTGGGCCCGTGGTTCGTGTTGGGGTCGCTGTGGGAGTTGGAGTCGGAGTTGGCGTGGAGGTCGCAGTGGGGGTCGCAGTCGGTTTCGGAGTCGGTGAGGCGGTCGCGCTCGGCGACGGGGAAGCCGATGGCGTGTCAGTGATGAGCCCCGGAGAGCGGCCGAGCACCACCACAAGCCCCACAGCGAGAATCAGGACAATGAGCGAGATGCCGACGATGAGTGGCGCCCAATTCCGATGGGTCAATGCGCGCCTCGGGATGGCTGGAGGAAGCTCCGATTCGTCGTCTGGGTCATGGTAAGGAATCCCAGAGGGTTCTGGGGGGTCAGACCAACGCACGGAGGCCGGTGTGTGGTCAACCGGTTCCGGAGGTGTCGGCGACTTAATCTGGGCCATCGCGCCTATTCTCCCGTAAGGCCATTCTTACTTTGGATGGTAGCACAGCATCGCGCATTATTGTTCGATCAAGTCCTTCCACGCCTGAGTCCGAATTGATCTTCGGTGGTAGTGTTTGGTTGTTGCACAGGTTCGCAGCCACGCAGGAAGGGGAAGCGCGTTGACACTGGCACATGGCGATTGGGGGTCTTCCGCCAAGTCGATGCGGCCTCGTGGGCTGCGCCCAACCCCCAGCGGTGTCATGCACTGGCTGATCGATTGCGCGGCCTGGGTGCTCGCTGTCGCCGCAACACTGATCCTGAGGTTCGACTTCCATCCAGAGCGAGTCAATTGGCTGTCCGCTGCTGGCGTCACCGGAGTTCTCTTGGTGGGTCAACTCCTGGCGGGTTTGGCCTGGCACCTGTATCAGTCTCGATACCTCATGGGCTCATTCGAGCAGACCGTCGCGGTCGGGGGATCTGTGGCAGTGTTGATGATTCTTGGCGGAGTGGCGATGATTGCCGTGGCCTCTGTCATGAACCTTCCTCGCAGTCTCGTTCTCATGGCGGGCGCGTATGCACTACTGGCAATGCTTCTATGGAGGTACGCCCTGCGCCTTGTGCGCGACGCCAAACGCGGCCCCGCTGCGGAGACCACGCCTGCCTTGGTTTACGGTGCGGGCTATGTCGGTGCGGTCACTGTCCGACGCATGACGACAGACAGCAAGTCGCCGTACACCCCGGTCGGCCTGATTGACGACGATCCGGCCAAGCGGAATCTCAGAATTCAGAGTGTGCCGGTGAGAGGGTCCCTTGAGGACCTGCCCCGCGTGGTCAGGGAAACAGGCGCGACCACGCTGATTATCGCCATCTCAGACGTGGATTCTGCCCTCATGAACAAGGTCCTTGTTCGAGGCGAATCGGTGGGGTTGGCGGTGAAGATCGTGCCAACCCTGGACAAGGACTTCTTTGGCGAAGCCATGGTGGGGGAGGCGCGTCCCGTGACGGTCGAAGACTTCATCGGCCGCCATCCGGTCGACCTTGACATTGCTTCTATCGCCAGTTACCTGACAGGCAAACGTGTTCTCGTGACGGGAGGCGGCGGTTCCATCGGGCAGGAACTGTGTCGGCAGGTTCTGCGGCACGCCCCCGAAGCCCTAGTCGTCGTGGACCATGACGAGACTCACCTGCAGGACACTGAGTTCGCGCTGTACGGGACGGGTCTGCTCATGCGCTCGGACATGGTCTTGGCTGATATCCGTGACCTCGACACCATGAGGAATATCTTCCTGCAGTGGAGACCTGACGTCGTCTTCCACGCTGCTGCGCTCAAGCACGTCCCGACACTCCAGAGGTTCCCCCATGAGGCATGGGAGACGAACGTCCTCGGAACCCTGAACGTCCTTCTCGCGGCCCGTGATGTGGGCGTGGGCCGGTTCATCAATATCTCCACGGACAAGGCCGCCGACCCGACCACGATTCTCGGCCATTCCAAGCGCGCCGCCGAACGATTGACCGCCTGGATGGACACCCAAGCCGACGGACATTACTGTTCTGTGCGATTTGGCAACGTCTTCGGTTCGCGCGGGTCCATGGCCCCTCTGTTCCAGAAGATGATCGACGCCGGTCGCCCCATCGAACTGACCGACAAAGAGGCCACCCGCTTCTTCATGACCATTCCAGAGGCCTGCCAATTGGTCGTGCAGGCAGGGTACTTTGGAACAGAAGGCGATGTTTTCATCCTCGATATGGGCCGCCCTGTCCGTATCGCCGACATTGCAGAGAGGATGGTCGAGGCATCGGGCAAATCCATCATCATCCGCATCACAGGACTTCGGGAAGGTGAGAAGCTCCACGAAGAACTCATGTCCGCCGAAGAGATGGGTGAGACCTCCCAGCCGCACGCCAAGATCGCACAAGCGCATGTACCGCCGCTGGCCCCCGACAACTTGGATTATGACGCATGGGTCGAGCAAGTACGTGTGAGGGCATTGGTTGGTGCTGCGGCTCGTGTGCCTGCCCGTGTGGCTGTATGACCGGCAGAAGAGTCGATCCGCTAGCCTCTGTTCATCTCGGGCTTCATGGCAGAATAGAGCGGGAAGTTCATGTGAGCAGGAAAGGGCGGAGGCGTGACGCACTACGATGGAGGTGATAGCGGCACCGAGAGACTCGACACTCAACACAAGGGACAAGAACTGCGCTTCACCATCATCCCCCCGCAGGACGTGAACGCTGTCAGTGCAGGACAATTGGCCGCTCTCCACGAGAAAAACTTCCCGGATTACTATCTCACTCAACTGGGAACTCCGCTGCTTACCTCCTTCTATCTCCATTTTCTCTCCCATCCCAACAACCTATGCGTTATTGCCACGGGTGCTTCTGGAGTCGATGGTCTCGCCCTGTTCGTTGACGACTATGACACCCAGATGGCGGCCTTCTACCGCAAGTACTGGCGAAGCCTTGTGGTCGGTATTCTCCGGGGCTTTCTGAGGCATCCCGCGCGTGTATTGGTGGGCACGTTCAAACGAGTCGCTGGACTGTTCTCTCACGATTCCGTGATTGTGCCCAACCTCCCTCGTGTCACTTTGCTGTCCATCGTGGTGGAGAGTTCCATCCGGGGGAAGGGGTTGGGTCGAGAGCTCGTGCAGACAGGAACTGCCGCGCTGTCCGCACGCGGAGTGTCTACTTACTATCTCAGTGTTGTCGCAACCAACACTGCTGCCATCGCTTTCTATGAAAAGATTGGTTTGGCCATCGTCAGCCAGACTGGCCGGAAGGTCCTGATGGTGGGGACCACCGATGAAGACTAGCAAGAGCGCGACGTTCCTGGCATCCTGCATGCTGATGACTCTGTTCTTCTGCTATAGCATCAAGAATTTTGACCTTAGTCTCATTATCTTCCCCGCTTTGCTTGTTGCCGCTGTCCTCGTGGTTCGCCGAATCGAGTGGGATTGGCGCTATCTTGTTCCGATAGGGTCAACTATCGCCGTGTTTCTTTTCTCGATCTCCAGTGGAAATGGAGGAACGGCCAGGAGCTATTTTCCCTATTTTGTTCTCTTTTCGGCTTTGTCAATAGTACTTCTTTCGGTCAATCACGACCTCGATCGACTGGCCACCTACACTTCGGGTCTCTTGTTCGCCTGTCTTCCCACTGCAATAGTGTTCTTCGTAACAACCAGTGACGTCGGCACCCTGCTTGGTGCCACATATGCAGCCTTGCCTCCCTACCTCCTGACTATGACTGTGGCGCTCAAACGAGGGGCGTGGACTGTGGGTAGAGCAGCGGCTCTCGTCAATTGTTTGGTCTACGGCTTCTTTTTCATTACCAAGGGCAATCGTGGTGCCTTAGTCGCTGTTTGTTGCTACTTGCTTATTCGCACCATCGGAGCCGGGAAGAACGGCTGGAGCAAGTTCATGCGAGCAGGCGTCCTCATAGGTGGCATAGTCGTGGTCCTCAACCACGTGATTCCCATCTTGGAGGCTCTCAACAGGGCCCTCGCTTCCTTTGGTATCCAGGCCGACGGCATCAACAAGACTCTCGATATCTGGAGCGCCGGACAGGATATCGACAACGGGCGAGACTATCTGTGGACCCGGAGTCTGGATGCCTTGCCTTGCCCCGAGACCTGTGTTACGGGTGGAGGAATTGGGTTCGCGGAAAGCACTCTGGGCACCTATGCGCACAACTTGATTATTCAGCACATGATGGAGGGTGGCATTCTCTATGCGCTCGTTCCCTCCGTGAGCGTCATTCTCGCGGTATGGCTGCTCTTTCGGGGGAAGAATTGGTTCCTGGTCGCTTCCATCGCAGTCACCGGTGTGTTCATTCCGCTCATGCTCTCGAACGTGTATTGGGTTCAGCCGACATACTGGCTCGCCACGTACTTCCTGTGGTCGTCGCCAGCTCGCTCTCGATCTTTGGGGGTGGCCTCCGATTCGGATGAGGCTGCGCCTTCGCTGAAATCACCGTTTGGGTTGAAGTCTGGCGCGCAATTGAGGCCGTATGTTGCCCAGTAAGGTCAAATCTCTGCTCCGCCAACCTGTTGCGTTCATGATGATGGGAACGCTTGTGGGGCAAGTAGCTGTGTTCGGTGTCTCTCCCTTTCTCACCAGACTCTACTCGCCCGCAGAATTCGGCTCATACGCGGCCTTTATGGCCATCGTTGGTATTGGCAGTAACATCGCAGCGCTGTCGTGGGATCGAGCCATAGTCATTCCGCAAGAGGACGCTGAGGCTAGAGGCCTCGTTCGGCTTGGACTGCTGTCCTCAATCGGTGTGTCCGTATTGCTTCTTGTCTGCGCATGGTGGCTCTTGCCCTGCTTTGGGAGCCTGGGTCTGCGCGCAACCGATGCGCCCCTTCTGGCCCTGACAATCTGCGGTTCCAGCCTGTACCAAGTCTTTTCGGCCTATCTGGTGCGGCGCGAACGCTATCGAACTATTGCTTTCCGTAGTGGGATTCAGGGGCTCCTGCTGGCGGCGACCAGTTGTATTTTCGGTGTCGTGGGATGGCACAGTCAAGGGCTGCTCATCAGCCCAGCTGTGGCCGTTTTTGGCGCCATTCTGGGCATGTCCGCTGGGCTGAGAAAGAGTTCGGACGCCGGACAACCAGTTCGACTGCGTGATGTGGCTCGCCGCTATCGGCGTTTTCCTCTCATGAACTCAGGGTCGCGCCTGCTCAACGCGGTGGGGCTGCAAGCCCCCATACTCATGGTGGGCGCGATTCTTGGACCAAGCCAACTTGGCTTTGTTTCCTTGGCAACTCGCATTCTTGGGTCACCAACCGCTCTCGTGGTGACTACGACCAGCACATACTTCGAGGGCACATTCTCCAAACAGGTGCGCGCACTCTCAGGCGGTCTGGCGCAGACAATCTCCTCAATGTCGAAGAAGCTGATGGCTGTGGCTATTGTGCCTGCTTTGGTCATTGTTGTTGTCGGCCCTCCGCTGTTCGAATGGGTTTTCGGAGCGGAGTGGGCACAGGCGGGTCACTTCGCTCGTCTGCTGATGGTGGGCTATCTCGGCCAACTTGTGGTCACTCCAATCTCGCGTTCCTTGTCTATCCTTGAACGACTGGGCACGCAGATGATCTGGGACGCTGGCCGGTGTGTCTTCGTTCTGGGAGCAATCCTGTTGGTCTATTTGGTCTGGCCGACGTCATCGTCAGTAGTTGTTGCGGCTTGGGGTGTGACACTTGCCCTGTGTTACGTGGCCCTCTATGTTGTGTCTTGGCGGGCGGCTAAGAAATGGGAGGAGACCCTATCGTGATTCCTGAAGCAACTCATTCGTTCCAGGTTCTCTGCGTGGCTTTCGTCGACACAGACGATCCACGGGCTTTGGGAATTGCTCGGAAGTTGGATGGTCAGGTGCAGGCCATGAGTGAACTGGGAGCGGATGTCACCTACGTTCGGTTGCGCGGTAGGAGCCTGGTTGTGACAGAACCAAACGGCCAGGAGGCCGCGACGGGTGTCCGATCACAACCGCTGGGCCTTCGATCAGACTTTCGAACTCAAGTCCGTCGCTTGTGTATGGACCGACACTTCGACATGGTGTGGATGAGGGCTCCAACAACGCTAGATCCCATCATATTGGGAATTCTGCGGGACCTTCGTGGTTCAATCCGGGTTCTGGAGATGCCTACTTGGCCAATGCGTGGAGTCATCGCCCAGCAGATCAAGGATCTGTTCCAGACGCACCGTTTTGCTTCGTTGGCCACCAGACTACTTGCCCTGATCTTGCATTTCGTCAGCCTCCCATTTGCCCGCGCCGTCATCGACGCAGTCGCCACTTACGACGACTCTTCCTCAATCTATGGGGTCGGGACCATCTGTCTCACCAACGGAATCTCCCCAAGTGAGACTATTCCTCACTCGACTCGCTCGCTGGATGAGGGTCTCACCCTCATAGGCGTGGCCTTTATAGCGAGTTGGCACGGCTATGACCGGGTCATCCGTGGTTTGGCGCAATACCGTGAGAAAACTGGTCCGGCGGCGCTTCCGGTCCGGTTTCTCATCGTTGGCGAGGGCGGAGAGAAGGACAACCTCAGGCAGCTCTGTGAGGCGGCAGGCGTGTCAGATCTTGTAGAGTTTACGGGCCCGCTGTCTGGTTTGCCGCTGACTGAGGCATACTCTTCTGCTCAAGTCGGTGTGGGGGTACTCGGACTTCATCGTATTGGTCTCGAGCAAGCCGCTGCCCTCAAACACCGCGAATACTGCCTTCTTGGGCTGCCCTTCATTTGGAGTTCGCACGACGGTGGCATTCCTGATGACTTTCCTTTTGCGCTGCACTGTGCGGCGGATGATTCGCCCATCGATATAGGCGAAGTCATAGCTTTCGTTCAGAGCCTTCCTGATGACTATCAGACCACGATGCACGCCTTCGCGCTGAAGAACTTGACGTGGCGCACTCAGTTTCAGACTGTCTTCGAGCGTCTAGACCTGATTCGAGATCCGGGCTAATCTTCGTGTGCGTCGGTGTTGCCACTCTGAGCACGACGCACCGCAGCGGCCACAGAACGAATGGCCTCGGAATCCACAGACGACGCAAACTTGCGCGCAAACACTGCTCCGCTGGTGACAAGGTAGTCTACGTCTGCAAGATGCCAGATGTGTGGCTTGGGCATCTTGATTGCTCGAGCGATAGTCTTGTTTGGCCCGGACCCAGGGGGGGCGGAAAGTCGGTTGGCAAAGGGTGATTCTTGCACCACCGTCTGTATGACTGCCTCGTCAGGGACTAGCGTGTGATGGAAACGGGCTCGAATATCTGGGCCACAAGACACGACGAGGCGGGCCAGATCACTGGTGATTGAGAACATCTGCGAGCCAACGCTTGGGTGATGTGTGTAGCCAGCCTCGCGGTCGATTCGGAATGCTCGTTGGATGCCAAGGCTGAAAGCGCGAACCGCATGGTAGGCCAATCGGGCGAAATGGTTGCGGGCCCGAGGTTGGAACCAGTCGAAATACTGGTATCGAGCCTGGATCTCGGGACGGAGTTGTTCGTTGATGTCCCAGAAGTCCACAAATTCTGTTCCTTGACGCTGATCGAAGTAGGAGTGGATGTCGTCGGGGCACATGAGCGGAAGATCGACCCCAGACAGCAGGTGGATATAGTCGTATGGTTGTTCTTCCACAGCCATCTCCAGCAGAGCCAATTCTGCTTCCACCATGGAAAACCCACCCCAGACCACGCGATGTCGGTGACTGGTGAATCGCACCTCGGATGCCGTCACAGTGTGGTGGACGGCATCTTCGAAGGGACGACTATCGACGGACCGATCAATATGGATGAAGATGTCATTTCGGGAGTCGTCTAGGAGAGCGACGAGGGTTGTGAACAGCGGAACATCTGAGTGGGCCAAGATGAGATAGGCATGTCGGCTCATCGCAGTCGCTTTCCGCCTCGGCGAATAGCCGCTAACAGTCCAGCAGCAGTCCCACTGCCGTACGCGACGTGGATGAGCCAGCACAATGGAGGTGCCAAGATCACGAGTGACCGATGAGGCAACTCCTTGGTCACTGGCCAGCAACTGGCGAGGAGAGCGACGAAATGCGCTCCCAAGAGCCCAACAAGGGGCCAGCGCCACCGAGGCAAGACACTGACAGCCCCTGCCAAAGAGAGGACATAGACCAAGGGCACGAAGTGGAACGGTCGGAAAGCACGAGGCCAGGCTGAAGCCGTCAGACCCACCCAGTAGCCGTTGGAAGCTTTTTGCTTCAGCATCGCACGCAGAGTTGGACGCACATGCTGGGCAGAACTGATGGCAGGGTCGTAGCGAATCTGGTAGCCCGCCTCACGAACGCGCAAGTGGAACTCATTGTCTTCAGTGCGCCGCAGCTTCTCATTGAACTCACCCACCTCGGCAAACACCTGGTGTCGGTACATGGCGTGAGAGACGCTGGACACCGAGTCTTTTCCACTGTCGCGTCGGTAGTCGGCCGGACTGGAGCCAAGGGCGGAGGTTTCGACGACTAGGAGGAGGTTGGTCCACCAACTATCTGTGCCGTGTGCCAAGATCCAGCGCACGGGTCCACCAACGACTGAAGCACCTTCCTGAAGGGCACCAACCCTGACTCTCAGAAAGTCAGGCGGAATCTCCGCGTGAGCGTCAAGTCGCAATACCGCATCACCGGAAGCCGATGCGAGACCAATGTTCAATCCTGACGCCAATACGCGACGTGGGTTGTCGAGAACAGTCACAGTGTGGAATCGAGCCGCCTTTGCTTCGGCCTCCATGAGACCTCGGGTCGCGTCACTGGATTGGCTATCAACGAGAATGAGTTCCACGCGGTCCAAAGGATAGGTTTGAGCGGCCAAGTCAGCCAGCAGACGCGGGAGCGCGGCTTCCTCGTTTCGTGCCACGACCAGCACACTGACAAGGGGCAGGGGCTCATCGGTCACGGAACACCATCCTGAAGGCTGTCTCAAATACGATGTGTATGTCACGAAGAATACCGTAGGTGCGCAGATACTCTAGATTCAGAGACATCTTCTGCGGCAAAATGACCGTCACATACTTTGCGTGCGGATCTCCCCCAGAGAGCAATTGGTGTTCATCCAGAAAATCGATGCTGGCGGGGGATGTGAGTCCGGCTGGCAGGAGTAGTGTTGCCCGCATTTCAGGAGTGTAGGCGTCGACAAAGACTGGTGCCTCCGGTCGAATGCCAACCAGGGTCATGTCGCCTCGAACCACGTTGATGAGTTGAGGCAGTTCATCTAGCCGATAGTGACGCAGCCAGCGCCCGACACGAGTCACGCGAGGGTCGTCCCGCACAGTGACGCTACTTCCTGGCCCTGCCCGCATCGTGCGGAACTTGATGAGTCGAAATGGGCGGAAGTTGGTGGTGATTCGGGTCGACATGTAGAAGGGTGGGGCATGATCGGCAATGAGAATTACCAGAGCAAGCACCGCCAGAAATGGGGCAAGGACGATCAAAGCCGGAATGGTGAGAAGAAGGTCGAGGCCACGCTTGACCCCCAAACTGAGGCGTCGATGGTCCAAGTACCGAAAATAGGGCTCGACAACAGGAACTTGGAGGCGTGGGTCAAGTTCATCCCAACGAGGTAGCACGTACCCACCTCCCCGTGGCGCGTGGTGACGTCATGACTGCTTCTGAATGGCCTGAGTGAAGGCCCGCGCGACGGCTTCGACTTGCGTGTCGGTCATGGTGGAGAACAGGGGAAGAGTGATTTCATTCTCGAATGCCGCTATTGAGTTGGGATAGTCCGACGCATTGACACCGAGGTTCCGATAGGCGGTCAGCAACGGAAGCGGTTTGAAATGAACGTTGGCTGCTATCTGGTGTTCTGCCAAGTCACGGATGACTTCGGCTCGGGCATGGGCTCCGCGACCGCAGAGGTCCACCATGTACAGGTGTCCATTCGAGGTCTGGTCTGGCGTGACGTGTTTGAGTGGCACTACCTCCAAATCGGCCAGGGCAGCATCGTATTGAGCAATGATGCAATGGCGGCGGGCCACCATGCTCTCGTACCGTGCTAGCTGGCCAAGACCAAGGGCGGCTTGGATGTCAGTCATGTTGCACTTGTAGCCGGGAAAGAGAATGTCGTATTCCCAACTATTCGCGCCCGACTTGGCCAGAGCATCTTTGGTCTGCCCGTGCAGTGAAGCGAGCATGAAATACCGGTAGATGTCATCGTCGGAAGTGTTCGGCAAGGGTCGCCAAGTAACGGCTCCACCTTCTCCTGTTGTGAGGTTCTTGACGGCATGAAAGGAGAAGCAGGTGAAATCAGCCCAGTCGCCGCTGAATCGTCCGTTGCGCTGCGAGCCCAGTGAGTGCGCTGCGTCGGCCACGATGGCCACTCGTCCGAGGGCCTCTTGCGCAGTGGATTCCGGGCGAAAAGACGATGATGTGGCACGGGCGACTCCCAACAACTCGTCGTAATTGACCATGACTCCGCCGATGTCGACTGGAATGATTGCCTTCGTTCGCGGTGTGATGCAGGCAGCGACAGAGTCGAGGCTGAGATGGTAGGAATCTGGCTCAATGTCCGCGAGCACGATGGTCGCTCCCACATGACTGATGGCGCTGGCGGAAGCAGTGAAAGTGTAGGCGGATGTGATGACTTCATCCCCAGGGCCAATTCCGAGATAGCGCAAAGCCAATTCCATGGCAGCAGTCGCAGACCCCAGGGCGGCACACCTATGGCCGCCCACCCAGGGCATCAAAGCGGCCTCGAACTCTTTCGTGCGCGGCCCAGTCGTGATCCAGCCAGACTGGAGGACTTGTGTCACTAAGTCCGTCTCTGTCGGTGACAGGTCTGGAGGAGAGAAGGGAACGACGGTCGGTTCGGATGTGTGCATTCCAGAATCGGGACCCAGAGCCACTTGCTCCTGCACCAATACCTCACAATCCTCGGATGCGCACCTCAGCAAGAGCGAAGGTGGTGAAGGCTTCCTCTTTTGTGATCCGAATGGCAATACTCTATCGACTCTCTATCGACCTGTCTCCGGTCACAGGGCCTGGTCCACTGCATCTGGTGGGAGACAATGCTTGAGATCGAAGACG
>JAISJO010000052.1 GCA_031261485.1 Propionibacteriaceae bacterium
TACAACCCCGGAACGGCCCAGTTGGATTTCGGCTGCTTGGGCTTCTCCTCGATTGAGATGGCCTTCCCATTCTCGTCCACCTCGACCACACCGTACGCCGTGGGATCCGACACCCAGTAGCCGAAGACCGCAGCCCCAGAAATATCGGTGGCTTCACGAAGGCGCGTCCCCAGCCCAGGGCCAGAGAAGAGATTGTCCCCCAAAACAAGGGCCGATTTCTCCCCCGCCACATGGTCCTTACCCAGAATAAAGGCCTGCGCCAGCCCGTCTGGAGACGCCTGAACGGTGTAACTCAAAGAAATCCCAAACTGCGACCCATCGCCCAATAGGCGCTGAAATGCCGGAGAATCGGTCGGCGTGGAGATCACGAGAATCTCCCGAATCCCTGCCAACATCAGGGTTGACAAGGGGTAATAAATCATCGGCTTGTCGTATACGGGCAGCATCTGCTTACTCGACCCAATCGTCAACGGATGCAGCCGCGTCCCAGCACCGCCGGCCAGAATGATCCCTTTCATCACACGTCCCTTTCCTCTCGCCCAATATCCAGTGGGTATGTCGGCACCCGATAGCCGGTCGCCTCCAACTTGCCCAAGTCCAAGACACTGGACCGTGGCCGCGCCGCGATGAACTCTTTGCCGGCGTAGTACTCCTGCGTTGTCACTTCCTTCACGTCGTCAGCATTGCGACCGTGTGCAACAAAGACCGATTTCGCGATCTGTGCCCAGCTCACAGGGGGCCCACCATCTGTGCAGTTGTACGTCCCGTACGGTGCGCCCACCTCAACCAGATGATGAATCGCCGCCGCCAAGTTCGACGTGTGCGTCAGGCGCCCCACCTGATCATTGACCACAGACGGAGAAACACCCTTGTCCGCCAAGTCGCCCATGATTCCCATGAAGTTGCGCCCATCGCCAACAACCCACGACGTGCGGATTAGGTAATGCCTGGGCACAACCGACACCGCGACATCGCCTGCAGCCTTCGACTGCCCATACACGCTCAACGGCGCGAAACCATCCGCCTCCGTCCATGAGTCATGTGTGCCGTCAAACACGTAGTCAGACGAGATGTGTACAAGGACATGCCGATGCTCCACAGCCAGACGCGCCAGCGTCGCGGGCACCACAGCATTCGCTCGCCAGGCGCCAGTCCGCCCTTCGGGGGTCTCGGCCCCGTCCACATTCGTCCACGCAGCCGCATTCAAGACAAGACCATAGTCGCGCCAATCAAACGCCTCGACCTGATGTGAATCGGCCAAATCCAACGTGTCCACATCGAACCGGTCTGCGTCGGGAAACACAACTGACAACGCCCTACCAAGCTGCCCATTCGCCCCTAGGATCAGGGTCTTGCGGGGCGAGACACGCTTCGCGTCAGACAACGAAGGATGATTGCGGTCTTTGTCCGATATCTCCGCCTGGTCCAGCGGGATCGGCCACGGAATCGCCAAAGTCGGATCGGACACATTGACGTACGAATACTGCGGAATCAAGTCAGCCGACCAATGATCATTGACAAGATACGAATACGTGACGTTGTCTGTTAGCGTCTGATACGAGTTCCCCACACCACGAGGCACATAGACCGCGACCGACTCATCCACGACCAGGGTAAACACCGTCCCAAACGAGGTGCCCTCACGCAGATCGACCCACGCCCCAAAGAAGCGACCCTGCGCCGCCGAGACCAACTTGTCCCACGGCTCCGCATGAATCCCCCGCAGAGTCCCCGCCTTGTCATTGAACGACATGTTGTTCTGCACAGGCCCGAAATCGGGCAGCCCCGAGGCCACCATCTTTTCTCGCTGCCAGTTCTCCTTGAACCATCCGCGATCATCGCCGTGTACATCCAGATGCACCACCAACAATCCCGGAATCGAAGTCGCCTCAACTCGCATCTGCATCACTGTCCCTGCTTGGCATACTTCGCCTCGGTTGCTTCTTTCGCAGGTCGCCACCAAGCCTCGTTGTCTCGATACCAGTCAATCGTCGCGGCCAAGCCATCAGCAAACGTCGTGTATGTCGGAAGCCACCCCAACTCAGCACGCAACTTGCTCGAATCAATCGCATATCTCATGTCGTGGCCCGGCCTATCTGCCACCAAATCGAACCCGTCCCTAGGTTGGCCTAACAGACTCAAGACCTCCTCGACCACCTCACGGTTCGATTTCTCCCCATCAGCGCCAATCAGGTACGTCTCCCCCAGCGTGCCCTCGTTCAAGATGAGCCAGACCGCCGCATTGTGGTCATCCACATGAATCCAATCCCGCACATTCAGCCCTTGCCCGTACAACTTCGGACGAAGCCCACACAAGACATTCGTGATCTGACGCGGAATGAACTTCTCAATATGCTGATAAGGCCCGTAATTATTCGAACAATTCGAGATTGTGGCCCGTACGCCAAACGACCGCACCCATGCCCGAACCAACAAATCCGAGCCGGCCTTGGTCGCTGAATACGGCGACGAGGGATTGTAGGGCGTCATTTCGCAGAATCGGTCGGGATCGTCCAACTCCAGGTCGCCATAGACCTCATCAGTCGAAATATGGTGATATCGCTTGTCATGGGCGCGAACAGCCTGCAGAAGGGTGTACGTCCCCACCACGTTTGTTTGGACGAACGGCGACGGATCGTTCAACGAATTGTCGTTGTGCGACTCAGCAGCAAAATGCACCACACCATCGACCCGGGCGACCAAAGAATCCACCAAATCGGCGTCGCACACGTCGCCGACAATCAACTCCACCCGATCCCGCGGCAAGTCAGCCAACGACGCCTCATTGCCCGCATAAGTCAGCTTGTCCAAAACGGTCACACGCACATCAGTGTTCTGCAGCAGCCAACGACAGAAATTAGAGCCGATAAACCCGGCCCCGCCCGTCACAAGAAGGTTCCTCATTCTGACATAGTACCCAATCCACAGGCACCACTCGCCACACTAAGCAATTATCGGCTTCGCGTCGACTGCTGGGTGCGATGAGCGCTTCAGACCAGACCGGCGACGTGTGTCCTTGTAAGATGGGCGTTGTCACCGACTGAGGGAGAATTTCATGGGCTGGTTCGTCTTGGCCCCCTACGCCCTGGCTGCTGCCGCCCTGCTTTTCCTGCCTGGACTCGCTGTGGGAGCGGCACTGCGCCTTCGCGGATGGGCTTTGGCCTCAATCGCACCCGTCTTGTCTATCACGGTCATCTCCGTTGCTGCGATAGTCGCCGACTGGGTGGGTCTTTCCTGGGGGCTCGTGCCTGTCGCGGGACTGACCCTTGTGGCCTCGGCTCTCGTGTGGGTGATCGTCCTCGTTGTGGGGCGAGTGTTCCCACAGCCCACATCGGCAGCCGAATCCTCGACTTCACGTCACTTAGTCGAGCAGGATTCCGCCGCCCACCTGTCCTCGTCCGCGCCAGCCCCAACCTCCCATTCCCGTCTCTCCCGTGCCCTCTTGCCAGTCATCCCCTTCGTTCTCGCCGCCGGTATCGCCACGTGGCAGGTGCCCCGAATGCTGAGCAGACCTGATGCTTTCTCCCAAACCTGGGACAACATCTTCCATTTGACCGGGATTCGGTGGATTATGGACACGAGCAATGGTTCTAGCTTGTCGTTCAACACGTTCATCACCGGCGAAGGCGCAGCCAGTTTCTATCCCGCCGCCTGGCATGATCTCGTCTCGCTGGTGGCTATGGGAGGGGGCAGCAATGCGGTCACCTACTCCACGAATGCTGTGACCTGGGCGGTCATGGCCCTCGTATGGCCCCTGGGGTGTCTGTTCCTTCTCAAGCGCCTCCTTCCCGACGCAACCCTGCCTGTGCGTATCGGCTCGGGAATCCTGGCCTCCTCCTTCGCTGCCTTCCCTTCGCTGCTCGTCGGATTCGGGGTGCTCTACCCCAACTTCCTCGGCTTCGCGCTTCTGCCCGTTGTCCTCGGTCTCGCTCTCGACGTTCTCGGTTTGGCTCGCTCCCGCTCGACCTTGCCCCTTTATTGCCACCTTCTCGCTCTGGCGGCGTGCTTGCCTGGGCTTTTCCTCGCCCATCCCAACGCAGTCCTCTCTGCCGTCGCTCTGGTTTCCCCGCTCGTGCTTGTGTGGGCTTGGCGAGGGATGCGGGCCTCATGGGCGGATCACCGAAAGAGGGCGTGGGTCTACCTCGGCGCGGCGGCAGGGATCATGGTCGTCTTTCTTCTCATCTGGGCCTTTGGACGCACCGACCCCACGTGGGCCCCACCGAACACAACCGAAACGTCCCTGGCCGAGGTCCTGCTGGCGTCACCCCTTGTCATACGCCCATTCTGGATTCTCGGCGTGCTCATCCTGGCCGGAATATGGGCCATGGTGGCCAAGAAGACCTGCACGTGGCTGCTCGGTCCCTTTGCCGTAGCCGTCCTTCTGTGGTGGTCGGCTTCGGCCCTACACAGCGGTCTCATCAGAAACCTCCTGACAGCGGGCTTCTACAACGATCCTTACCGACTTGCCGCTCTCCTGCCCGTGGTGCTCCTGCCCATCAGCGCCCTCGGCTTGGACTGGCTCTGGACTTCGGCCGCTGCGTGGATGCACGCACGTCCTCGCTGGGACCGCGCCTTTGTCACTCCCCTGGCGGCCACCGTCGTGTGTCTGATTCTTCTCGTGGGCATCCAAGCATCTCCCGCCATGACCCAACACCTCAAGTGGGTGGAGGACAGTTTTGCCATCACCGAGTCCTCAGTCTTGGTGGACTCCGATGAACTAGCCGTCATCGAACAAGTGCCCGACATTGTCTCCCCAGGGGAAAGAGTGGCCACCAATCCCTGGAATGGCTCCTCCATGCTCTACGCCCTTACGGGAGTGGACACCACCACAACCTTCATCTACTACATAACGGGGCCATCCCAAGAGATCATCGACGAGTCTCTGGACGAGGTGAGTTCGAACCCAGGCAGAATCTGTCCCGCCTTGGCTGATCTGAACGTGGTCTACGTCTTGGACTTCGGTGACTTCTACTTCACGGACGGATGGTCGCCGCACGTGGACATGCCCGGATTCGAACAACTCGCCACCGCTCCCGGTTTCACTGCCGTCGCGCAGTCCGGACACGCCGTGCTGTACAAAATCACCGCCTGCAACTAGGAAAGGAAGGCCTCCAGTGGAAGTCAAGCGCGTTCGCGACTCCAACCTAGAGTTGCTTCGCATCGTGAGCATGTTCATCATTGTGGCCAACCATTTCGTGTATTTCGGAGGGTTTCCCGAGCAGAGCACTCTTTCGGGGCAGAACGTGTTCTTCAACCTGCTCAGTCCAGTGTTTGGGAATATGGGCGTCGACATTTTCGTCCTCATCTCTGGTTATTTCCTCGTTACCAGCACTCCTCGATATGAACGTGTTGTGCGAACAGCCTTGCAAACAACCTTCTACGCGGTTGTCTTCGTCTTCGTTTTCGCTGTCTTGGGCATCACGACGCTGAGCGTGTCTGCGATAGTCAAGGCCTGCCTGGCTATCGCGAACGGATGGTATTGGTTTCCGACCGCCTACTGCGCCCTACTTCTCCTATCTCCTTTCCTCAATCGACTGCTGCTCGAATTGACGCAGAAGCAATACATGAGTCTCCTTGTGACCATGTTCTGCATCATTCTCCTCCCCATCACAATATTGGGCACGCAGAGCCTCTATTCTGATCTGGCGTTGTTCATCCTTCTCTACAGCGTTGCAGGATATGTCCGCCTATTCCCATCAAAGGCTCTGTCCAATCGGTGGCAATGGCTAGCAATAGGCATTCTGGGTTGGCTGGTCACAGCTTCGTGGACTCTTTTCAATCGTCTCCATCTCCCCTTCAACAACGTTCTACTGGATCACCTGCACTGGAACATCGGCGGACGTAACAGCTTCACGACATTTGTGGCGGCGTTGGGAGTGTTTCTCTTCTTCCGCACGCTCGATATCGGTCACAGTAGAGTCATCAATGTGGTGGCATCGGCTTCCTTCGGTGTTTACTTGCTCCACAACTGTTGGGGATACACGACGACCTGGATCTTTCAGTCGCTCTTTCATGTCGGCGAGTATTCAGGACAAGGGTGGAAGTTGGTGGCCTACTGCCTGTTCACCGTGGTATCGATTTACATCGTGTGTACGGCAATTGATCTCGTGCGTCTCTATGCCCTGGAACGACCATTCTTCAGATTGTGCCACCACCTCATTGACCGACATACGCAGAGGCGACACGACCCCGCCTCGTGAGTCTGTCTGCCTTGTAGGATGGGCGTTGTTGCCGACTGAGGGAGATTTTCATGGGATGGTTCGTGCTGGCCCCTCATGCTGTGGCCGCAGCCGCCCTGCTTTTCTTGCCCGGACTGGCTTTGGGATCTGTGCTGCGCCTTCGCGGATGGGCTCTGGCCTCCATCGCGCCCGTCTTGTCCATCACGGTCATCTCCGTTGCTGCGATTGTCGCCGACTGGGTGGGGCTGTCGTGGGGACTCGCGCCTGTTGCGGGACTGACCCTTGTGGCCTCGGCTCTCGTGTGGGCGATTGTCCTCGCAGTGGGGCGAGTGTCCTCGAAGCACATATCAGCAGTGGAATCCACGAAGTCGAGTCAGTCTTCCGCAAACGATCCCTCAAGCCACGTGTCATCGTCCACGCCAGACCCAACCTTCCGTTCGCGTCTGGCTCGTGCCCTCCTCCCTGCCATCCCCTTCGCCCTCGCCGCCTGTATCGCCACGTGGCAAGTGCCCCGAATGCTGAGCAGACCTGACGCCTTCTCCCAAACCTGGGACAACATCTTCCACTTGAGTGCGATTCGATGGATCATGGACACGGGCAACGGGTCCAGCCTGACCTTCAACACACTCACCACGAACGGAGGACCCGGCAGTTTCTATCCCGCAGCCTGGCATGACCTCGTGTCACTGGTAGCCATGGGTGGTGGGAACAATGCTGTCACCTACTCCACCAATGCTGCGACCTGGGCGGTCATGGCCCTCGTATGGCCCTTGGGGTGTCTGTTCCTTCTCAAGCGCCTCCTTCCCGACGCAACCCTGCCCGTGCGTATCGGGTCAGGAATCCTCGCCTCTTCTTTCGCGGCCTTCCCTTCGCTGCTCGTCGGATTCGGGGTGCTCTACCCCAACTTCCTCGGGTTCGCGCTTCTGCCAGCCATATTGGGCCTGTCTCTTGACCTTCTCCGCTTGCCTCGCATCCGCTCCACCCTGCCCCTCGTTGCTCAGATCCTCGCCCTGGGAGCCTGTTTGCCTGGGCTCTTCCTCGCCCATCCCAACGCAGTCCTCTCTCTCGTCGCTCTGGTTTTCCTGCTCGTCCCCCCGTGGGCTTGGCGAGGAATGCGGGCCACATGGGCACACCACCGGATGAGGGCGTGGGTCTACCTCGGCGCGGCGATAGGGATCATGGTCGTCTTTCTTCTCATCTGGGCCTTTGGGCGAACCGATCCCACGTGGGCCCCACCGAACACGACAGAAGCGGCGTTAGGCGAGGTCCTCCTGGCGTCACCCCTTGTCATACGCCCATTCTGGATTCTCGGCGTGCTCATCCTGGCCGGAATATGGGCCATGGTGGCCAAGAAAACCAGCACATGGCTGCTCGGTCCCTTTGCCGTAGCCGTCCTTCTGTGGTGCTCGGCTTCCGCCTTGCACGCCGGTCTCGTCAGAAACCTCCTGACGGCCGGCTTCTACAACGACCCCTACCGACTTGCCGCCCTCCTGCCCATGGTGCTCCTGCCCATCAGCGCCCTCGGACTGGACTGGCTCTGGACTTCGGCCGCTGCGTGGATGCACGCCCACCCTCGATGGGACCGCCCCTTTGTCACACCTGTGGCTGCCACTGTGATCTGTTTGATTCTCCTGGTGGGCATCCAAGCATCTCCCGCCATGACCCAACACCTGCATTGGGTGGAGGGCCATTTTGCCATCACCGAGTCCTCAACCTTGGTGGACTCCGATGAGTTGGCCGTCATCGAGCAGGTGCCTGACATTGTCTCCCCAGGGGAAAGAGTGGCCACCAACCCCTGGAACGGCTCATCCATGCTCTATGCCCTGACGGGAGTGGACACCACCACAACCTTCATCTACTACATAACAGGGCCATCCTTGGAGACCATCGACGCTTCTCTGGACGAGGTGGACTCCAACCCGGGCAGAATCTGCCCCGCCTTGGCTGATCTGAACGTGGCCTACGTCTTGGACTTCGGCGACCTGTATTTCACAGATGGGTGGTCGCCGCACGTGGACATGCCCGGATTCGACCAACTCGCCACCGCTCCCGGTTTCACTGCCGTCGCGCAGTCTGGACACGCCGTGCTGTACAAGATCACCGCCTGCGACTAGACCTTCAACGCCCATCGTGTGAGCGCAGGCTTGGCCAGTTCTTCCTTGGGCGACTAGGCTGGACCAGCAACCCAGCAAAACAAGGACGGGAGGGCGAGTGAGCCGCGACACCACCGCTGTCACTTTGCGTCACCCGGGTCATTCCCGAGGTCTGTTCGACATCCCTCGCTGGTTCTTTCTCCTGAAGCTCCTTGTCCGCAAAGAGATTCGTGTGCGGTATCGCGGGTCTGTCCTGGGAATGCTCTGGACATACGTCAAGCCCGCGACCCAGTTGGTCGTCTACTACGTGGCCATGGGGCGCTTCCTCAGGCTCAATGACCGGGTCGACAACTACGTTGTCTACCTCTTCTCTGGCATCGTCGTGATCAACCTCTTCAATGAGATCCTGCGCAACACCACCGCCTCCATTGTGGGCAACGCTCCCCTCGTGGGCAAGGTCTACCTCCCACGAGAATTGTTCCCTGTCGCGTCAGTCTGGGTGGCCTTCGTCCACTTCCTCCCACAAGTTGCCGTTCTCCTCGTGGGCGCGCTTGTGTTCGGATGGAGACCTGGACCCATGAATATCCTTGCCTTTGTCGCAGGGGTGCTGGTGGTGGCCGTGTTTTCCCTCGGAATCGGACTGATGTTCGCCGCGTGGAACGTCTTGTTCCGTGATGCGGAGAACTTCGCCGACCTCATCGGCATGGTGTCGATTTGGCTGAGCCCTATCTTTTACAAATGGGACATGGTTGCCGGTGCAGTGCCAGCTTGGATCTGGGCAATTTACGCCTGCAATCCCCTGTCTGTGGCCGCCGAACTCTTCCACTACGCCTTCTGGGCACCCACCCGCGGAGTCGTCGCCGATGTGCCTACTCAGTTCGGCATTTGGGCAGCAGTCGCCTCAGCGGTCTGCATCATCGTCTTGGTCCTAGGCCAGATGGTGTTCCGCCACCATGAGGTCCGATTCGCGGAGGAACTGTGATGGACAACGAACCCGTCATCCTCGTCGAGAATCTGGACAAGACCTTCGTCCTGCGCCACACTCGCTCCATCAAAGAGTACGTTGTGTGGACCATGCGCGGACGCAAAGGCGAACTGTCCGAGACCTTCAAGGCGCTCAACAATGTGTCGCTGACCGTGAGCCAAGGCGAATCGGTGGGCCTTATCGGGCTCAACGGTTCAGGCAAGTCGACCCTGCTCAAACTCATTTCCGGGGTCATGCAGCCCAACGCCGGGTCAGTGCGCGTGCGCGGCCAAGTCGCCGGACTCATCGAAGTGGGCGCCGGTTTCCACCCGGACCTGACGGGGAGAGAGAACGTATACCTCAACGGAGCGATTCTCGGGATGAGCGAGAAGGAACTCGACGCGAAGTTTGATGAGATTGTGGCCTTCTCTGAGATTGAGAAGTTCATCGACACGGAGGTGAAGTTCTATTCCTCCGGTATGTTCCTGCGCCTGGCCTTCTCTGTGGCGGTCCATTCTCGGCCCGACATCTTCCTTGTCGATGAGATTCTGGCCGTCGGTGATGAGCCCTTCCAGCAGAAGTGCCTTGCCAAGATCAGAGAATTGAAGGGGCAGGGCCAGACCCTCGTCGTGGTTTCCCACGATTTACGTCGCATTCAGGAGATTTGCGACCGCGGAATACTCCTTGATCACGGTAATGTGGTCTTGGACGGAACAATCAGCGAAGCCGTTGACCGTATGCACAATAAGTGAGCCTCAGGAGGACGACATGAGTGACATCAGCATTTCAATACTGGTGCCGATTTTCAACGTGGAGAGGTACCTCGACCAGGCTCTTGCCTCCATCGCGGCCCAGACCTTCACTGACATCGAAGTCCTGTGTATCAATGACGGGTCCACAGACGGCTCCCGCGACATCATCCAGCATTATCTGGACACTGACCCCCGCTTCCGCGTCATCGACAAGGCCAACTCGGGCTATGGAGCCTCGATGAACCTCGGCCTGTCTCAAGCTCGGGGTGAGTACATCGGCATCGTGGAGTCCGACGATTTCATCGACCCCACCATGTTCGAAGTCTTGCACGACGCGGCAACCCGGTTCTCTGCCCAAGTGGCCAAGGCAAACTTCCTCTTCTACTGGTCCAAGCCGTATCCGAAAGACCAGTTCGAGGAACTCTACCCGCCGAGCATGTGCAACCGAGTCATCAACCCCCAAACTGAGCATGACATCTTCTACCTCAAACCCTCCATCTGGTCGGGGCTTTACCTGAAATCCTTCCTGGACGACAACGATGTACGATTCCTGGAGACTCCTGGCGCGTCGTACCAAGACTTCGGTTTCTCCACCAAGGGATGGATCAGCGCGGATCGCATCGTCCTCATCCATGAGGCTTACCTCCACTATCGCCAAGACAATGAGCAATCATCGGTCAATAATCCTGGCAAGGTGTACTGTGTCAACGACGAGTATGAGGCAGCCGAGGCCTACCTCACGGACCGACCGGCGAAGGCCGCGTACCTGCGCCCTGTGCTCACCAAGATGAAGTATGACTCGTACATGTGGAATCTGGAGAGGATCGCTCCGCAATTCCGCCCCGAATTCGTCGCACGCATGCAGGAGGAGTTCCGAGCCGAGGCGCAAGCTGGCACCATCGATTGGGATCTGTTCGAGCCCTGGAAGAAAGCGGCTCTTCAGAAGTTGTTGCGCTCTCAAGAGGACTTCCTCATCACCCAAGAGGCTGGCGGACATCACGGTTACGTGGCCAAGGCCCTGCATTACCTCAAGTCAGGCGGCCCAGCGATGTTGGCGCGCATAGTGAAAAACAAGCTGATGAAGAAAGGCTGACCCATGCCCAGAGTTTCTGTCATCGTGCCTGTGTACAACGTGGAGGAATACCTCGCGCTGTGCATCGACTCGATTCGAAAGCAATCATTCACCGACATCGAGATCATCTGTGTCAACGATGGATCCAGTGATTCCAGCCGCGACATCCTGGCCATGGCTGCCAAGGTCGAGCCGCGCTTGCGCATCATCGACAAACCCAATGGCGGCCTGTCCTCGGCGCGTAACGTGGGCATCGACGCCGCTCAAGGCGACATCGTGATGTTCGTGGATTCCGACGACTGGCTGGACCGTCGCGCCTGCAAGACGGTCGTGGAGGTATTCGACAAAGAGCATCCCGACATGGCGACATTCGGGGCCCGTATCTTCCCGCGCTCTGCTGTCGAACCGTGGCTCAGGTCCGTGCTCACACCGACTCCTGAAGTCTTTGAGGGCCAGCACATTGAGTTGCCCTTCGTCAGAGGTTCTTCGCCCTTCGTGTGGCGCACAGCGGTCTCGCGCGACTTCCTTCTCGCCAATGACCTGCTCTTTGACGAGGATATCTCCTTCGGCGAGGACCAGGTCTTCCACTTCCAGGCCTACCCTCTGTCGTCCAAGACGGTCCTGTCCAAGAAGCGGATCTACTACTACCGCGCATCACGGCCTGGCTCTCTCATGTCCAACCATAATGAAGACCTGGCCAAGAAGCTGCTGGAGCATCAGAAGATCGCTCGGCACATCCTGCGGACCTGGGAGCAGCGGGGATGGTTGTCTTCTCACGCGCAACTCATGGCTGACTGGGTCTCCGAGTTCCTCATCGCCGACGCTCTCACTCACAAGACGGCCATTCGCCGTGAGCTCGCTCCTGGTCTGGCCGAAGTAGTCTCCGAGCACTTCGCTCCCGTCCTCGATGAACTCTCCCAGGGCACCCGCGCCCTTCTCACCGCCGCCATGGCTCCTTCCCCCACCATGGTGAATTGTTACATCCCTCTTGCCCGCTTCGTCATCGGCAGTCGCGGACTCGTACGCGGACTGGTCAACATCGCTGGGAGGACCATCAGTTTGCTCCTTACTCCTGCTAAAGCGATTGCTCGGCGGATCCTTCCCCCACCGGCACACCACATGCAGCGCTACATAGAGTCCATCGTGGACCTCAACGAGGACTCCATGAAAAGACTCATGTACCACCAACTGTTGTACTCAGAGACCCGCCAGCAGGCCAGATCGTAGGCTCGGGGCCTCGGTTGGTGGTCGAGGCCCTAGGACTGGCGTGCGTCCTCAAGCGATTGCGCGTAGAGGCTTGCCACCCCCGCTCGGTCGAGAGGTACTGGACTATTGTTTAGTCGCTGTAAGTTGACCGAATCGACCAGGTCGTTCAGGTCGTCGTCGCTGCGAAGAGTGGGCACGTGAAGGCCTAGTTGATCCTTGAAATCCCTGAATGCCGCGACTGCGTCTTCGTTGTCAGAAACACCAAAGAGGCTAGCCAAGAGGGACAAGGCAGACCCGAGTTGAGCTGGGTTTGACGCTTCAGCTTGGTGCGCCAAGAAGAAGGTCCACACCTGCGCCACAGTCAGGGCGACGGCATGGCCATGAGCAATGCCATAGAGCGAGGACAATCGGTAGCTCATCGCATGCGGCGCATTGGTTCGGGTGACATCAATCGCTTTTCCGCTCAGATTCGCAGCCTTCTGAATATCGCGTGCAGCGAGGCGGTCACCACCTAGATAGGCGGAGGTTTGCGCCAAGATGAGACGAATCCCCTCCGCAGCGACGTGCGTGGATTCCAGATCTGCTGTGGGAGCCCACGTCGACTCTATGCACTGGCACAGAGCATCGAGTAGTGTCGCTTTGCGTTGATAGTCGGGCAGGCCTGCGAGCAAGTCGGGGATCAAGACGGCCGCGTCGGGCAGCAAAGACTCGTGAGTCACGGAGTATTTCACACCATCGCAGTAGATGACTGCGAAATAGGTTGACTCAGCGCCAGTGCCCGCTGTGGTCGGAATTGCCACATGCGGAATCGGTTGATAGGAGATTTCTTCTTCCCAGAACCGATCAGTGCTTGCTAGGCTCCTGAACGCCTTGATGGCCTTGGCGGTGTCCATCGCAGAGCCACCGCCGACGGAGATCAGCCCATCGCAACCCTGTGCATCAAACAGTTTCAGCCCAGCGGCTGCTTCATCCGATTTCGGATTCGGCGAGTAGCCAGAGAAGCGGACGAGTGGATAGCCCCATTCTTGAATGACGGAAGCAATCGGAAGTGTGTCGAATGACGTGCCGCACACCAACATCGGCCTCGTCACCGACCGAGTGGTCAGGAACTGACGCACGTCTTCCATCGCGTGTGAACCGACGAAGAGTGGTTGCTCACGAAAATCAAAACGACTGATGGCTGGGCGTGTCTGGGCCAGGTCGTCCAAGGTGTCGACTTCTGACAGGAAATACCCGGCGTAGGAGAACAGCCCAATGTCAGCGGCTGCGCTCACTTCGTTGAGGGCATTCTCGGCATAGACCTTGTCATTGCCAGCCTCGATGAAGGCGCCGATTTCTCCCATCCATACCTGTAGCGCCCGGTCACTGAGCTTGTAGAACGGCTGGAAGGCGAAGCAGTCATCGCCGAAAATGGAGACCGAGACCCGGTTGATGCGACCATCAGCGGGTTGCACCTTGAAGTCCTTGTCAGGCTGAGGAAGGTCCATGTTGAAAGAGCCTAAGTCTGGGCGAGGATCAGCCAGGATGTCGCGGACGAAATTCGTGTCGAAGACGAGGTCGCCGTGCAGAATCACCACATCCCCCTGCAATAGCTCGCGGGCCAGGTACATGGAGTAGATGTAGTTGGTCTTGTCATAGACCGGGTTCGGCACGAAATCGAAGGTCGACGCCGCAAACTCGTGACCTTGGGTTTCCCCACGCAGTTGGTCCTCGAAGGGGCCCGTGGTCACAACAAATTCGCGTATCTCATTCTCAGAAAGGATGCGCAACTGCCGGTGGAAGATCGTCTCGCCATTGGCCAGTCGGGCCATCGACTTGTGGTGGGTTGTGGTGAACTCGCCCATACGGTTGCCGAGCCCGGAATTGAGGATCAAAGCCTTCACGAGTCACGCTCCTGCGCGAAGAGTGCCATCATGTCGGCCTTGTTCTGCATCGGAGTGATGGTTGGCCGTCCCAAGTCTGCCCTTGAGCCCTGAGCGACGTCGATCACCAAAGCGGCGTGGTCGGTCCGAGTCAACTGACGCACGGCCTCGGGCAGTTCAGCCGGATCGGCCACAGTGGCGACACTGGCGAAGCCCACCGCCTCCAGCACTTGGGCCATATCGATCTTGAAACCGACAGTGGGTTGTCCGCCCACAGATTCGTGGGCGCCATTGTTGATGATGATGTAACGCAGATTGCGTCGAGCACTCTGCGCTGCAATGGCGGCAGCTCCCATGTGCATGAGGAAAGCGCCATCTCCGTCAATGCAGTACACCAGCCGTTCAGTGCCCAAGCACATGCCCATCGCAATCGAACTCGAATGCCCCATCGACCCCACAGTCAAGAAATCATGAGCATGACTTTCGCCGCGACGCTCCCTGATCTCGAAAAGCTCCCGAGAGGTCTTCCCGGTCGTGGAAACGAGGAAGGCATCGGGAGCGGCATTCTCGACGATCACCTCTAGGGCATCCTCTCGCTTCAATGCCAATGTCGTCGGCTCTGTGGGCGCCTTGTACGCGCTGAACGTGTCCTTGCGGATGACGAGGGCGTACGGCTTCGACTCGGTCTCCACCTTCAACAAGGCCCGATCAACTTCAGTGGCCCAGTCATCTGGATCGAGCACGGTGTAGCCGATTCCCATCGTCTCCAACAGCGGCAAGGTCAGTTCACCTTGCGTGACGTGCTGCGGTTCGTCTTTCACTCCTGGCTCTCCTCGCCAGCCGACAATGAGCAGCATCGGGATTCCATAGACCTGGGGATCTGCCAGGGAAAGCAGCGGATTGACCGCATTTCCCAATCCCGAGTTCTGCATATAGACCGCAGCGTACCTTCCCGTACCGATGTGGTAGCCGGAAGCCATGCCAATGGCGTTACCCTCATTGGCTGCGATGATGTTGCGTTCAGGCGGGCAATTCGCCAGCAGGTAAGCGCAGAACTCCTTCAGCAGCGAATCGGGCACGCCCACAAAGAGGTCAATGCCGTGGGCTGCCAGGGTTTCGTAGAACGCTCTCGGTTCGATGTGGGCCATGATTACTCCGGAATTATCTTCAAGACTTCCTTGATGGACATGATCTGGTCATCGACTTCCAGCGACCGTCCGTAGCGCAGAATCTTGTCCGCAGTGTCCACCATCGCGGGGTAGGCGCTGCGCAGCAGATGGTTGGCATGAATGATGATATTGGCACCCATCTTGGCCAAGTCAGCTTCGAGAATGTGGTTGTAACTTGTGGGAACCACAACAATGGGCACATCGGGAAAACCCGCACGGAATCGGCCGAGAAACTCCTTGATTTCCTCGCCATCCTTCTCACGAGAATGAATCATGATTCCATCTGCACCTGCGCTCAGATAGGTCTTCGCCCGACTGAGAGCATCTTCCATCCCGGCCCCAGCGATCAGCGATTCGCAACGCGCAACGATCATGAAGTCGCGTGTGGTCTGGGCCCGCTTGCCCGCATTGATCTTGGCAGCAAATTGGTCTGGGTCGTCGAGCACCTGCACCGCATCCGTGCCGAACAAGGAGTTCTGCTTGAGACCAGTCTTGTCTTCGATGATGACCATCGAGACTCCGACCCGCTCCAACGTCCGCACGGTGTAGACGAAGTGTTCGATCCGTCCTCCAGTATCGCCATCGACGATGATGGGTTTGGTGGAGACCTCCATGATGTCGTTGATCGTTTGCATCCGAGAGGAGAAATCAACCAATTCGATGTCCGGCTTACCCTTGAACGCAGAATCACACAGACTGGAAACCCACATGGCGTCATACTCGTGAACGGCCATAGTGGCCGGGTCTTCATACTTAGCATGCTCCACGATGAGTCCGCTCAACCCGTTTGAGGTTTCCATCGCCCTGACCCATGGCTTCAGCCGGAGAAGCTGCTTGAGCCGGGCCCGACGCATCTCAGTTGTGTTGATCAGAGGACGCAGCTTTGCATCCACTTCGGCGCCAGAAACCCCAACGGTGTAGGGCACTTCCACTAGTTCTCCACCGTATTCCGCGAGGATACTCATCACTTCGGCGCGGGCTGCTTTCTGGATTCCCGTGCGCCAGTTATCACCATGGACCACGTAGTCAGGTTTCAACTCACGGAGGTTTTGGGCATAGGAAAGGGAGTCTTGGGGCACAACGTGGGAAACCTGGCGCATGCTTGCAAGCAGTTCTCGACGAGTCTCATAATCGATAATCGGGGGACGCTTGTACGTTGCGATGCCCTCATCCGTGAGTAGCCCGATGGTCACTTCGCCGAGCGCCGCACCTGTCTCAATGATGTTCAGATGTCCGCGATGAAGAATGTCCGAAGCGATAGCAATGTATACGGTCTTGTTACTTGACACTTGTCGTCCTCCGTATCACTGCCTGCATGAATCTCCTCTGTTTGCGAGTCCACCCTACTAGCAGATATCTTCTAGTCGCCATCCGTTTCCAGCAGTTCCACGTGCTTCCAGTGGCTCGTTATGTCTGCTGGAAGACTCCAATAGTCCCCATAAGCCCTGCGCAAGTTCAGATCGGCATCGGCAGGGACAGTGTACGCACTCCCCTCAAAAGCGGCCATTCCCAGCGGGAATATCGTCTCGCACCTGTGGACAGCATGGATGAGTCGCGGGAAGCGCTGGTTGTCGATTCCGTACATGACGTACTCACTCGTCGGGCCAGGAAAGTCGGTGGCGATGGCTTCGCGGATGTGGCGGGTGAATATCTCCTCGATGATGTCCGCGCCCTCACTGGCCGAGTCAAGGTACGGCTCAGCTTCCCACACCTGTCGAGTAGGCGACGGTAAGGCTCGCAACTCTTCCTCCAGACTCGTGCGACGTTGGACATAAAAGTCCAACGCGGCCCCAGTCGGCAACCACAGGACATCAACCGGGAAGATATCCACAAAAGAATGATCCGCAGGATCCGAAGAACGGAACCGGATCTGCCGACACAGGACCCAACGGTCGAACACACGGGTCAACCGATGATCCGGATCCTCAGCAAGGATACTCTCCAGTGCTTCAAAGTCCTGCCTGGGCATCTGGACGTCAAGGTCGTCATCCCACGGAATGAACCCCTGATGACGCACCGCACCAAGCAGGGTCCCATAGGCCAGCCAATAACGCAGCCCGTTCTGCTCACACACATCAGCGAACTGTGCCAACAACCGCGCGTGAGACACCTGCGCCTGACGCAAAGCCCCAGTGGCCTCAGGCAACCCAGCAAAGAAGCGGCGCTTGGCGTCGAACAGAGTCTCGCCCTCGCGCATGTACAAGGACCAGAACCGCATCTCGTCCTGCGCAACTTTGGCGATAAAAACATTGTTAGTGCGTTGGAGGTTTTCCGTGCCGGTATGCTCGACCCGGTCCATCGCTTCTTCCAGCCGAATCAGCCGTGCCTGAAGGTCGAGTAGGTAATTCTCCGTCGCTTTGCCGGTCAGCGGAAGCCAGCGACGCAACTGCGCTTTCAAGCCCATCGTTCCTCCTTGAGCGATATCCCCAGTTGCGGAAGTCTAACACGGACCCGAGAACGCATTCGTCGCCCGTCTGGCCTGAGAACACCCACGCGCGCCCAACCCACCTGAGCTAGTCCCGACCGTTTCGCCTCACTCCACGCCACCCGAAACGACGGGGGCCTGCTTCGTGAAATGGGGTTCCAGGACCTCGCCGACCATGGTGAGGGCGGACGCGATGGCTTGGTGCATGTCGAGGTACTTGTACGTCCCCAGACGGCCACCGAAGATGACACCGTCCTCGGCCTTCGCCAGTTCGCGGTACGTGGTCAGTTTCTGCTGGTCATCGGCGGTATTGACGGGGTAATACGGCTCGTCGCTCGTCGATGCGAAGCGACTGTACTCGCGCATGATGACCGTCGCTTCTTTGGTGTACGTCCGCTCGGGATGGAAGTGGCGGAACTCGTGGATGCGGGTGTACGCCACGTCCATGTCGGCGTAATTCATCACAGGGCAACCCTGGAAATCCTCGATGGGCAGAACCTCCTGCTCCAAGTCGATGGTCCGCCACCCCAATTCACCGGCTGAATAGGAGAAATAACGGTCCACAGGCCCGGTGTACACAACCGGGATCTGGCCCACGACGCTCGCCTTGTTGACTTCCGAGTCTGGGTCGAAGAAGTCCACGCCCAGCCTCACCTCGATGAGCGGGTTGTCCACCATGGCCTCGAACCACGGGTTGTACCCATTGACGGGAAGGCCCTCGTACTTGTCGCTGAAATAGCGGTTGTCGTAGTTGTAGCGCACGGGCAGGCGCGACACGATGGACGCGGCCAGTTGCTCGGGCGAGGTCTGCCACTGTTTGGCTGTGTAGTTCATGAAGAACGCCTCGTACAAACCCCGTCCGACAAGGGAAATCCCCTTCTCCACGAAGTTCGAAGGTTCCTTGGTCCCCAACTCGGCCGCCTGCTCTGCGATGAGAGCGCGGGCTTGAGCCGGGCCCAGTGCGGCATGGAAGAACTGGTTGATGGTCCCCAGATTGACCGGCATGGGGTAGACCTCGCCCTTGTGGATCGTGTACACATGATGCACATAGTTCGTGAAAGCCGTGAAACGATTCACGTATTCCCACACCCGTTCGTTGGATGTGTGGAAGAGATGCGCTCCGTAGCGGTGTACCTCGATGCCCGTCGTCGCCTCACGCTCGGAGTAGGCGTTCCCGCCCAGGTGGTTTCTCCGGTCGATGACCAGCACCTTCGCTCCGAACTGCGATGCCACCCGCTCAGCGACCGTCAGCCCGTACAACCCTGCACCCACGACAACCAGATCAGCGTCCATGTCTCCTCCTTGACTTCGTCGTCAGTCTATCGGCATCACGACTTCGCTTGCTGGGCTTCGGCCTCTTCGGCGGCCGCCTCGTCAGCCTTCTCCAACTGGTCGGCCTTCTTGGTGGCCAAGAGGAAAGCAAAGACGATGCCGCATACCCCGCCGACGAGTTTGCCCACCATGAGCGGGACGATGAGCGACGGCTGGAAGTTGGCGGTGAAGGACAGGTGATCTCCGAGCAGGAAGGCGCAGCACACCGCGAAGGACAGGGCGATGACCTTGTCTCTTGCTTTCATGTCTTTGACCATGGCCAACAGAGCGAGCACGTTGGCCGCAGCCGCGAGGATGCCGGTCGTCGCGTCCGAAGACAGGTGGAACACCTTGCCCACTGCGGCCAGTGGCTTCGCCAGGTAGGTCTTGATGAGGTACACCATGGGGAAGGCCCCGCACAACATGATGCCGATGTACCCCGAGACTTCCAGCGCCCGGAAGATGTCCACCTCGTCAGCGATGATGGGCTGGAACTCCCAGAAATGGCCCAGGATCCCCGACAGGAACCCGGTGAAGTATTCGATGACCACAAGGACGAAGACGATCTTGAGCGCCGATTCTAGGACACGCCCGAAGATGATGAAGCCCTTGATCATCCCATCGGGGATGAACATCAGGCCCGCCGCCAGGGCCACACAGATGATGATGAGGGGAATGAGGTTGCGCCCGATGGTTCCCCACGTCAGCGCCAACTGGTAGGTCGGGTCGCCCGAGGTCGCGATGACCTCTCGGATGAGGGGATTCGACAAGGCAATGATGGCGCAGGAGGTGAAGACGCCGATGGGGATGGCGAGCAGTCCGCACATCGTCCCAAGAGCGAGGTATTTCTGGTCGCGCTTCTCCAACATCTTGAGAGCGACAGGGATGGTGAAGACGATGGTCGCGCCTGCCATGTACCCGGTCATCATGGCCATGATCCAGGACTCGCGGGTGGCGGCCAGCGCGTCAGCCAATTGGTATCCGCCCATGTCAACAGCGATGAATGTCGTGGCGGCCATGGCTGGGTCCGCGCCGACTGCTGAGAAGACAGGCCCGAACACCGAGCTCACGAAGGCGGTCAGGTAAGGGGCGGCGGCCATGATGCCTGCCACTGGGAGGAAGATCGGGCCGATGGAGTCGATGCCCGCGACGAACTCCTTGCCCAGTTTGGACTCCGGTTTGATGACAGACGAGATGGCCCCCACCAGCGCGCACGCCATGATGAGGTAGATCACGATTCTTCCCACGAGTTCCATTTCAGTCCTTTTCATAGAGGGCTATTGCCCGTTGTCCGTATTCTTTGGCGAAGCGATACCACAGGTAGGTGTACTCCCCCACTGGCTCGCCGCACACGTCCTTGTACAGGGCCCAGACCCACCAGTAGAAGCTCGCCAAGCCGACGTACGCGACACAGTGCCGCAACTCTTCTGGGGTGGGCGTTCGGCCGAAGTAGGCAGCGAACACCTCGACGGCCTCGTCGTACGTGTAATCCGAGCAGCAGATGAATACTCCCAAGTCACAGGCGTAATCG
>JAISJO010000102.1 GCA_031261485.1 Propionibacteriaceae bacterium
TCTGGCGACATTACGTGTTGAAGGCTTGCATCGTGACGGCGATGGAGGAACTCTCGGGGATGCCGACGTAGGTGACAGTGATGTACTCGGCGTCGGGGTCGGTGGGGATATCGACCGGCGCGCCGCCCAGGCATTCCCACAGTCCTTTGGCGCATCCCTGGTCGCTGAGGGGCGAGGAAGTGACGCTGGCCAGCCAATCTTTGACTGAATCCTGGTACGCCCAGACTGAGAACTCGGCGGTCATGGAGGTGTCGATGCCGTGTACGTACGTGCATGTCGCGGAATGCATGTAGTCAGGCATGGTGGGCACACCGACGAACTCGGCGAACGCGGAGCAATCCACGACCTGAGGCTCGACATCCCGAGTCGCCACACCATGTACCGCCGTGCCGATGGCCACAAGAGCCCATACTAAACCAACAATGCCCATGCCGAGAAGCACCCAGGGCAGGCGACTCGGTTTGGAGGGGGCAGGTGTGTACATCGGTTGTGGGTATGGTTGCGTCATGGCGTCTCCTCGCGCATCGGTGGGCCTATTCTACTGGCAACCATGCAGTTCGATTCCCGTAGTCAGGCTCGCCATGTCACTCCGCGCATCGTCGCGGAATCTGGCTGACAAGCGCAAATCCCGCGACTTCCGCCTTGCTTGCGGATGACGGGCATAGACGCGGACGCCTAGCTCGGCCCGAGGTCCTTGGCCGCGTTGGATTGCACATTCCACGAAGTCCACGGAATGTCCTTGATATAGACAGATTCCACTCCATAGGCCAAACCGCGATGGCCCAGCGCAGTGTGTACCGTGTCGGCCAAGGCGGGTGAATCATCGGCCAGCCTGTACAACGCCGGGAGCGCCGCATCGGAGAGGGACGCCAGGTAACCCACGTCGACCTTCTCCGTGCTGCCGCTCAGGCAATGGTCCACGTCCCAATCCGCGACGACCTTGTCGATATTGGCCCACGACATGCCGAGGATCGCCGCGATGACGAGCACCACGATGGGGCGCGACACGTCGTACCTCACAAAGTGGCGGACCAGAATCAAGAGGAAGACCAGACCGAGCACTGCCTCGAACCCCAGGACGTACACGCGAAGCTGCGTCAGCCCGTACGCCGAAATGTACAGCACCATCTTGGAGATGGAAGTGGCAATGAGCAAGATGGTGAGCAGCGACAAGGCCGCACCCAGCACGCGCAGAACCGTAGGGTAACGCGCAAAGACCGAACTCTCAGAGGCAGGCCCGTTGCCAGTTTGCTCCACCATTTTGCGCCGCGCGAAGAGGTACGCGAACCCCATGACCGCGAAATTGATGCCTGCGACTGCGGCCAACTCGAAGAATCCGCGTCGAGCGTACTCGGCATAGGTGTAATCAGCGGGCAGGTCGGAGGTGAAAGCAGAGAAGAGGTAAGACCCCATGGCCGCAAAGAACAAGATGTACACCGCAACGAGAATAGTCAAGGGAGCGATGATGGCGCTCGGAGCCAACCTCCGCATCCTGGCCAGCGTGGACGCCGTTCCATCCCTTGTCAGGCCCGACTTCTCGCCAGTCACACCGGCCCACCAGATACCGAAAGCAAAGAAGGCGACGGGCAGGCCGAAGACGAGGCACCATACCCAGCGACCAAGGTCCACGCTCTCGAACAACTCGGCTGCGGCCCCCATCCATGCGTCGAAACCCTGGTCGGCGGCCATGAGCAGAACCACGACCAATGCGATGAGCGGGAAAGCGACAACAAGTCCAAGCAGCGCGATAAGGACGTGACTGACTTTGGTACGTCCCTTGAGGAGCGCGCGGAAAGGAGCGAACCATGCGCCGAGATGGGTCAGCGGAACGACAAGACATTGGTTGAGTGCGTCGGTGATCATGTAACCATCGAGCCCGCCCACGCGCTTGCACGAGGCCCAAGCGTGCCAGACGAGGAATCCGACCATCTCAGCCGCGAAAAGAACCAAGAAGAAAGGAGTGGGCGCGAAAAGGGTAAAGGGCAGTGCCCCTGCTACCAGGAGAACGACTCCGACAATGGCTCCCACACTGAGGTGTACCTTCTTGAGATGGAAGTAAGTCAGGGACGCGGCCAAAGCAAGGATAAAGAATGCGGTCACAGCCACGGAGGCGAGGTGGTCCATGTGGGTCAGACAATTGGCGCCCTCATACTGAGGGGAGCAAGTGACTTCATACTCGCCCCTGCGTGGCCACAGCCAGTTCCAGAAGCAAAACCCAATAACCAGTGCGACAAGGGCAAATATCGCGTCGACGCCGTCAGTCTCGTAGACCGGTTTGGGCTTGGCCTGGAAGATGTAGGGTTCACTCATTGTCTATTCCTTCTTCGTATTCCAAGATGTCGCCAGGCTGGCAGTCCAGTTCTCGGCACAGGGCCTCCAGCGTGGAGAACCTGATGGCTTTCGCCTTGTTGTTCTTCAAGACACTCAGATTGGCGGGAGTGATGCCCACACGGGCGGCCAACTCTCCGGCAGGCATGTGCCTCGTGGCCATGACCACGTCCAAGTTCACAGTGATTGCCACGTCATCCCCTAAATCGTGTAGTCAGCGTCTTCTTTGAGAAGACGTGCCGCGTCGATGACGTTCTTGATGACACGCATGAGCAGACCGAGAAAACCGGCCGCCGCAGCAAGCAAGATGAAAGTCGGGCGTGCAGAGACAAGAATGGCCGCAGCCACGCACACCACCAGAATGGCGAACCCACACCACGAAATCACCCGCAAACGAGTCACGTTGGACTGGGTGAAGACTTCGCCGCGCCCGATGTCCCGCAATAGGAACAACAGGATGACCAGCGCGACCACGCCACAAGCAAGGCAGAGATACAGCGGAACGAACGCTTCGGTGAGGTAACGAGAGTCAAAGAGCAAGGTCCCGGGCAGATAGAGAATGCGCGGCAAGAAGGGCAACAGAGGGATAGAAACAATGGCACAAACCAGTGCCACCCATGTCACAGCCTCCGACAGTCGCACCGATTTCTCAGGACTCCATCTCATCGCCTCACCTCGTTCGTCTAGTTCCCACGTGCCAGGTTCCATCATGACATAGGACATATCGTTTATCAATATATTCTTTCTGCCATTCGGGATATTCTTATCGTTGCGCAGAGATGTCAACAAAGCCGAGAAGTCCATTGTTACCTTTTGGCTTTCCCGCAGGAGTAAGCCATGACAGGATGAAGGAGGCGCTGTATGGCGATGTTGACCACCACGCACACCGCTAACGATGTTTCCTGGCTCAAGGAGGAGTACATGGGTGAGCAACCCATCACCACGACACCGCTCGAATCGCCTCCGCCCGCCACCGACACCGACGAGGTCATTGCCCGTTATCAGAAGATGGTGTACGCCATCAGCCTCACTCACACGCCCTCCCGCCCCGATGCTGACGACGTATTCCAAGAAGTCTTCCTGACGTACCACCGCAAGAACCCTTCCTGCAACGATGAGGAACATCGAAAGGCGTGGCTCATCACGACCACCCTCACCATCGCCAAGCGCGTCTCCACGAGTTCGTGGCGGGTCCGGGTCGTGCCACTGACAAGCGACATTGAGGAATCCAGCTTCACTTTCCGCACAGACGAACAGAACGCACTCTTCGCGGCCTTGGCCAAGATCCCGGAAACCTATCGCACCCCTCTCCACCTGTTCTACTTCGACGACTTGAGCGTGGCGACCATCGCCCAAGTCCTGACCCTCGAAACCGGGGCAGTCAAGATGCGGCTATCGCGCGGCCGCTCGCTGATGCGCGAGATTCTGGAGGAATCCCATGACTGACAAGTATTCTGACACGTTCCACGAGATGCGGGACCAAATGGCGCCGTCATCCGAACTGCTGTCCACTCTGAACGCCCGCTTGGCTGTGGACGGCGAAACGCCCCAACCAGATGCCGGCCACGCGGCAACGGCGCACAAGTCCCGCCCTGTCGCGGTCGCCATCGGTGTACGGACAGATGCCGGAAAACCTGGCATTGCCGGAAAAGGTACGGACAAATCCCATTCTTCCACTGGCTCATCCGCCACCCGTCGTCGCGGCCTGGGTGTCATCTCTGGCTCAGCCGTCAGCCTTGTGCTCGCGGGATTGATGCTTGTCAGTGGGGTGACCGGGGCCGCCGCCCCCACCTTGACCCAAGGCGAACCACCTGTCGCCGCGCCATCGACCTCGGGCCGTGAAGATGCGTCCTTGCCGGGCGCGGATTCCTATGCAGCCATCGCTGCCGCTATCAGTCGGATGTTGACGGCGAGTTCGGGTGGATTCTCCTACTCCGGTGATGGGAGCCCTGGGACGTTTTACTATTCTTCGGGCACGAGCGACGCGGTCTTCACGTCCGACACGTCTGGGGGCGTGAAGTACACCATTCCCCCGACCGACTCCTACTCACAAACCAACACGCAAGTGGCCGGAATCGACGAGGGTGACATCGTCAAGACCAACGGTGACTACCTCTACATCGCGACCGGGAGGACAATCAAAATTGTACGAGCCGATGGGGGTGACTCTGCGCTGGTTTCCACCATCAACACCTCTGAACTCGCCACCCCAGACGACACGCTCACCGGGCCGGTGATGGACATGATGATCACTGACGACACCCTGATTGTCGAAGTCCACGCCTTCAACGCCGACCTTGACAACTGGTCGGCCTCCTCTGGGTCTTACCTTGGCATGGAAGCCACAAGTCTGAAGACTGCCGTGTACTCACTGGCCGACCCGAGCGCACCCACCTTGATGTCGGTCTCCTCCCAGTCCGGGTCCTACCAAACCTCCCGGCTCTTGGATGGTGTCGTCTATATTGTCACCACCTACAGTGTGCCGACGAATACCGTGGACATCGACGATCCGACAACTTTTGTGCCTCTCGTGGGTGACGGCACAACCACGCGCCCGATTGAGCCAGCAGATGTGTACGTCATGCCAGCAGGGGGCTACTGGCCCGTCTATTCCGTCATCACCGCTGTCAACGGGACCTCCGGAGTATTGATGTCCGAACTGTCAGTCTTCGGCGGTTCGGAGACAGTGTACATGTCAAGGAACAATATGTATCTTGCGACGACCAACTGGAATTACATCTATGCGGATACGTGGACTGGCGGTGTGGCCGACGACGAGTACATGCCGGAAATGCCCACCCCCGCAGCGACCTCCGTGCCCGCTGTTGAATTCTCCGTCGAGCCCTCGCCTGCCGCTGAACCCGGCACAGACACGACTGTCACGGCGACTATTCCTTATGGCGTGCCCACGTCCGAGCCCACTGACGCCCCGACTCGTGACGAGACTGCGGTGCCACCCACACCGCCATCAGACACTTCGGAACCCACAGGCTTTTCCACTTTCGTTATCGAGCCCACGGCACCGAGCGGTTGGTACACCATAACGACCACCGTCACAGACGAGCCCACGCCCTTCCCCATCACATACAGTGGGCCGACAACCACCCTCATACGTGTCGCTCTGAATGAGGGGCATCCGAGCGTCGTCGCCAACGGCGAGGTGCCAGGCAGCCTGCTCAACCAATTCGCGCTCGACGAATGGGAGGGCAACCTTCGGGTCGTGGCGACGTGGGAAGACCCCTCGGGGTATAGCTGGACGCAGGTTCCATCGCTGTGGGTCCTGGACCCCTCAATGAAGGCCGTCGGCTCGATTGAGCGTCTCACGACACGCGAACAGGTTCAGTCCGTGCGTTTCGTGGAGTCCCTCGGCTACGTCGTGACCTACGAGTCGATTGACCCCCTCTTCGCCATCGACCTGTCCGACCCGACCAAGCCCGTCGTTCAGTCCGAATTGAAGGTTCCGGGCTTCTCGTCCTATCTCCATCCCTTCGGCGACGGGCTCCTGCTTGGCGTCGGCCAGGAGACTGATCCCACCAACGGGGCGACCACGGGCGTGAAGGTGTCCATGTTCGACATCACCAATCCGCTCAGTGTCACTCAAATCGCTGTGAGTGTCTTGGAAGGCGTCGACGAGACGGGGGTTGCCTTCGACCATAAGTCCGCTTTCGTGGATGCGGAGCGTGGACTCATCGGCTTCCCCACCATCGACTGGCGCCAATCTGTTGAAACCAACAATGGCATCACCACCACTTCTTTCTCCAGTAGTGTGAACTACGTCATGTACTCCTGGAATGGTCAAACTTTCACTCGTTTGGCCACCGTTGAGCTGAACCTCCCAGAGTCGTTCGGCGAGCTCTCGGCTCTGGTTCGAGGTGTGAGAGTGGGAGACAACTTTTATGTGGCCACACCCGCCACCGTCGGGGTGTACCGGTTGATCGATTTCTCCCAACTCACCCAGGTTCGGCTTGGGTGAGTGAGTCGGCGCGGCGACCATGACCAGGAAACCGCGACCCAAATCATCGCCCCTTCCCATGTAGTGTGCGAGGCTCCCCTTTCCCCTTGAGCCTCGCACACTCTGGCGTTCAGGCAGGGTCTCTTGCCTGACTCACCGAGGGACGTACGCATCGATTTGCGAAGTGAACTCCTCTTGAACTTGTATCTGCCCTGGCAGGCCGATACCCGTGAATTGCGCCAGGGACACCACACAGGTCACCCTGGCCGTCACTGAACCGCTTTGGCCCGACGGTAAGTTCAGGGCGGTCGCCCACACTTCGACCGCCTTCTCCTGGCAGGGTGTCGCCTCATGAGCGAGGTACACGGTTGCTGCTTCACGACCTGCCGCCACCCCCGCTTGGGCAGATGACTCCAGAGACGCCACTCGCGCGGCTTGCACGGCGGCCGAGTGTACGTCCTGGCGCACTCCCGACACAGTCGCCACGGCTGCAAGGGCCAGGAGGAAGAGTAGGAAGGCCGGGATGATCAGCACTGCCTCCATCGACATGGAACCCGCGTCACGCCTGCCCCGGCCCGACCCGCCGACCGACTCTGGGCCTCTTGGGAACCATTGATTATCGACGATTCCAACTGTCATCGTGCGCCTAGTCGCGGTATCTATGCTTGTCAGATGGATTCTGCGACTACGCGCAGAATGACGAGATGCGCTAACCAGTCGTTCCCCAGGACCCGACCGGTTCGAGTCCCTGGGGCACTCGGTCCGCTCACTCCCCTTACTTTGCCCCGTTCTCATGGCCATTGCCAGGGAAGGGTCGCGGATTCCTTGACTTCGAATCGCACCCAGGGGATCACCGACGGTGACTCTCCGCGCACCTGCACGGTCAGGGATTCGGATGTGGTCGACACTGTCACTTCGTAGTTGTCCAGGGCACCCGAAGACTCCACAATGCCAGTCGCCACAATAACTCCTGTTTGCGCCGAAAGTGCGTCGTTGCCGACCCCGGCCCGCGCCCCATCTTCAGCCGCTGCCTGCGCCAAGGCTGAGGCGTACACCCACAGCGACGCCTCGACGATGGCCATCAGCACCGCGATGAACACTGGCAGGATGACGACGGCTTCTATCGACACCGACCCGCGTGTACGACTGACGCGCTGCGCGACAATCCCCATGCCTTACGGTCCGAGCAACTCGGCGGAATGACTCGTCACATAGCCCGTGATGGCCGCAATCACAATGGCTGCGATGGCGATGACCGCGATTGCCCAGACGATGTTCTCGATGGTGACCGACCCCTTCTCCCTCTCGGGAACGAAGGTCAGCCACGTCTTCAGGTATGTCAGCATTTCTCTTCCTTGTCTCTATATTTCTTTATCTATTTATCGTTATCTAGTCTTTGTGATGTGGATTCTGTGAGGCAGCCTGTGCTGCGCGAAGTCGCAGTGCGCGCAATGACGAGAGGCGTTGACCAGCGCTCCCGCGGTCTTTGCGTTTGGCGGTGTTTTCATCGGGTCATCATCCCCATCAATGCGGGACCGATGAGTATGGCGAGAAAGACGACACCCAGCACACTCACCGGTATCGACATCTTCTCGTTGACCTCGTTCGCCTTGGCTAACTCGTCGGACATCATCGCCGTCCTCATGGATTGCGCCCGGGCCCGCAGAATCGTGTACACCCCAGCGCCCTGTGTGCCCGTCAGGCGCATGATGTCCGCGAGGTCCCCCAGGTCAGGCAGTGCCAAGTCGTCAGCCATGTCCCGCAACCCGTCCCACGGAGGCCGCCCCACCCAGGTCGCCTGGTCGAGGCATTCCCGCAGTCGCCGAAACACCCATGAATCCCCCACATCCGCCGCCGTGTCCAGCGCCTGTTTCGTCCCGGCCCCGCACGACCTCTCCAGCGCCACGAGGTCGATGTACGCGGCCAGAGCCCGAGAGAACTCCCGGCGTGCCCGCGCCGCCTTGTCGCGGACCATCAAGTCCGGCATCACGAAAGCCCCAGCCCCAAGCCCAATCGAGACCAACACGGGAATAGCCCAAGGCATCCGCACACGGACAAGTGCGGCGACGACCCACACCACACTCGGCAAACACAGGCCGACTAGGGCGTACACCAGCTTCTGCCCCAAGAATGCCCCATCGCTGATCCCGACCAATCGCAGATCCTTGGCCGACACGAGCCGAATCCCACCTGGCAATTTCGGGCCTGCCCATACCCCCAGTCTCTCCCGCCAATCCACTGGCACGACCGATTCTCGAATCGTCTGCGGGGTCAAGAGAGCGAGACTTTGGGCCAAAGCAGGGTGTGCGGGGGCGAACCCCATCGCGCACACAGCCAGCCCCAATCCCATGCACACACCAGCGACCAACGCCCATTGCAACCCAGTCATGGCTTACCCAAGAATCTGGGCAGAGGCTGGCCCGTCGCCATGCGTTTCATCCACACCAAGACGGCTGAATACGCCATCAACAATCCGAGGAGAACGACCTGTCCCATGGGTGTCTTGTACGCCTCGACATACGTGCCTGAAAACCACAGCAAGACCAGAACAACGAGCGTAATGACCGTTACCCATCTGGCAGTCGCACGAGGTTTGGCCTGGTCAGCCTCCACAGCCCGACGCGCCCGAATGTCCAGAGCCACCGACTCCGACAGCCCTTCCAGGATGCTCGCCAATCCTTGCCCACGCCTTGTCACACCGAGCAGAAGATTCGCCGCCACAATGTCACCGGTGGGGTCGTTCAGATCATCAGCAAAGGCGCGCAGGGCATCGGTCGCAGGCCAGCGCGCCCGCAGTCGAGCCACGAGACGGGACACTTCGTCCGCGATTGGTTTGGGGGCGGACGGCAGAGTCGACACAATAGCTTGCTCCACTCCGGCTCCGGCGACAAGTATCCCTGCCAGCGAGCGGGTCCATTCCTCCATTGCTTCCAACTTGGCAATATCGGTCGACCCCTTGGTCTTGCCCACAAGGTACGGCAGGCCAACACCTAAGGCAGGCAAGAGCACAGCGACGACGGCCCACCCGGTGACAAGGGCAATCACGACTCCCACGACCGTGAGCCCCATCACAAGGAGGACGGGAGACTTCCAGGACACACGCACTTTCCCTGGCCGCGCCACTCGCTCAGTGCGCCTCACTCCCCAACTAAACAGCCACGCGCCTCCCAGGAGGCACGCCCCAGCCAGTGCCACAATCACGACCATGGGCGCTCCGATATGAACATGTCTTCCCAGCCTTCAGGCACGGTGTCGAGAACGGCCAGGCCTCCTTCGGGCGGAGTCGAGAAGACCCGAGTCGTGGCGTACCCGCGTGCAGAGTCAGAAGGGGCCACCGCCACAATTTCCGACACCCGCCGCCGACGAACGGTTTGGCCGTCTTCTCCGGTGTCCACATTCATCGTCAGGTGAACCAGCAAGTCGATGTCCTCTGCGATGGCCCTGGTCGCATACCCGGCTGTGACATGGGGACCGGCTTCCATCGCGCAGGTAATGAGCTTGCGTATTGCTCCTTCCGCACTATTCGCGTGCGTCGTGGACAGTGAGCCCGAGCCGGACTGCATGGCTTTGAGCATGGCGAGGATCTCTCGACCTCTGACCTCCCCCACGATCTGGCGTGACAGGTTGAACCGGAACGAGTCGTATAAGGCGTCGTCGATGAGGAACTCTCCGGCCCGATGCCCTTGCGCGTCCCTCTCCCCTGAGCCGGGTCTGCCTTCCCATGCGAAAACCACGCGATGGCGATCCGGCATCTCGTGGAGGTGGAGTTCGTATTCGGTCTCAAAGGTCCCGATGATTTCGTCAGGAGGTATTTCTGCGCACAGCGCCCGCATGAGAGTGGTCTTGCCCGCTCCTTGTGCTCCGGACACCACGATGGAGGCTCTGCGCTGTACGGCTTTGGCCAAGAATCGGGCCGCTTCATTGCTTAGTGTTTTCCTGGCAACCAGGCCGGATAAGGTGATTTCTGTCATACGGTGACGGCGAATAACGACCGACGGTCTGGGCGTGACCCACGCTGCGGCCGCGAGTCGCGCGCCCCCATCCAGCCTCAGGTGGAGGCGAGGTTCTGCTTCGGAGAACGCCCGCGCATTGACCTGGGAGCGCGAAGCGATGAAGGACAGGAAGCTCACCAGTTCCTCATCGCTGCCCGCCACGGGAGGACCAGCAACAATCGTTCCATCGGCTCGCTCCAGCCACACGCGGTCGGCTCCATCGATGACAATGTTCTCAATCTGGTCGTCATCCACGAGGGGCTGGAGCCTGCCCAAGCGGAAGAGCGCGTCGAAGACGGCCTGGCTCATCTGTACCTGTGTGCGCTTGTCCCAGGGGGTCATCCCCGCCGAGATGGCACTGGCCGCTTCCTCGTCGATGAGGTCCGCGATGATGGCCCGCCCGATGGACTGCTGATGGGCCGAATCCACACGCTCCGCCCCGAGACGAGTGGAAAGGCGGGTCGAGGCAGCCACTCGCATTGCCGCCACTTTGTCCCAATTCACACCGGAGGCCTGGCTGGGAGTCAGACTCTTTTCTACCTCATCTGTCCATGCATGCTTCCCGATGTGCTCTCCTCGACTCAGCGGTAGTGACTCAAGCAAGGGCTCTTCGGGCTCGTCCTGGTGGCGGGGTTCCGAAGGCCACAAAGACTCCAGGGACGCTCTCGGCGGCGACCCGACGTCGGCCAGCCACAGACTCGACTGCTCCGCCGAACCCGGGTCCTCCCCGCCTTCGTGCTCCACCCAGGGCATTGTTTCGTCGCTCTGAAGTTGCCTAGCCTCCCCCACCGCCGCACGATGAGGGTCGAAACCATCCCAGCGTCCAAACAGGGGCAGGGACTCCAAATCAATAGTGGTCTGGTCGGTTTCGACCAGGTCTGTCATGGTCACGAGGCGTGAATCACCCCCGGCCGGGTGTTCGCCGCTTCCCGCAACGCCGCCCCACAGGCCCGCAGATCCGTTTGGTAACGTCGAGAGGGCTTCACTTGGGCCCCTGCGCTGTACACCGCGGCACTACGAGAATCCCCTCTGACTTGGGCAAAGACTGGCACCTCCAAGGCCTTGGCGATCTCGGAAGCCGAGTAGGGGTGGCCTGGAGTCACCACGATGAGCCCACGCGGACCCAACTCGGGATGAAGGTGCATTTCTTCACTGAAGTCACCGGCCCATTGCCGTGCAGCGGCCACAGAAGGCAGGTCGGACTTCGTGACAAGGGCGACGACATCGGCGGCGTTGAGCCACGACTGCGCGAATGAGGTCATACCCAGACGGCCAAGGTCCACGACGACATCTGTGTCCTCCCGAGAACCCAATTCCATGGCGAGAGGTCCCCACAAGTCCTGCACACTCCCCGCTTGCTTGTGCGAGCGTGGGCCAGACAGTATCCATGCACCCTCCCCCAGAGACAGACAGCACCGATCTACGTCAAGGGCCAATGTGCCTGCTCTATGAGACAGCAAGAGGTCGACCACACTCGCGGAGGGGGTGGTGAACCCGCGAAAGTACCCGGCCAAGATGGCTGACCCTCCCACAGCGTCCGCGTCCACGCACACGACAGGGTTGGGCCAGGTGCGCGCCAAGCCGAGGGCAATTGTGGTCACACCCGGAGACCCGGAGGCGGACATCAGCGCGATGATCACGAGCCCTCCCGCGATGTGAGGACAAGGGTGAGTCGGTCGGTGGCGGACAGAGCGGCCATCTCCACGGCCTCGGAGGCGGCCACATCGACGGTGACCCGGATGGTCATGTTCGGGTCGGACGCGCTGACAGTGACCAGGAAGCCAGGGAAAGTGGCGAGCGAGCCCACTTGGGTCGGCAGAGGCACCTCCACGAGAAGAACCGCATCGCCAGGACGCAAATTGTGGTCCGGGTATTCTCCTGCCCGCAACTCCACACCCACTTCGGCTCGGCCCTGGCCAGGCGAGATAGTCAGGCCCACAGAATCGCTAGTAAGGAATGTGCCGGGGACAAGGTCAAATAGTGCGTACATTCCCACGACGGCCTCGATCTGCGAGGCAGGGATGGGAGCCAAGAGGGGGTCCACTCCGACGCGCGCCACCCCCAAGTCCTCCCGGCTGACCTGCTCTCCCCGCGCCACTGGAGCGACAATCGCCAGAACCTCTTGTGCGTTGGCGAGCCGCATGTACACCCCAGCGGACACCAAAGCACCCACAATGACGAGGACCACTCCCAGGGTCATCAGCAAAGGGTTCCTCCGCGCCCGAGGTTGTGCGTTCGATTCCCTAGTCTTCCTCAGACCCATCACTGCCCTTCCCTGATGGTCGCCGCAGCCTCCGCTTTCAAGGGCAAGTCCGCAATACCGATGATGCCGAGAATGGCAGTCGAGTACTGCCCCCGAAGACTGACGCCAAGCGAACTTCCGGTCACGGACACTGTTCCCTCGACTCCGAGAGCCACGAGACATGACTGTGCGGCACTCAAAGCCGACCCCGGTCCCGGGGCACCTCCCACACTGACTTGCCCCGCACCCACTCTCGCGCACTGGGACGCCACATCGCGCAATTCCTGTTCAGCACGCACCTGCCCCGAGAAATCCACCCCTATCCCCATGGCGATGAGGGCAGCCAAGCTGGCGAGCGGGACCATTGCCACCACCCGTCCTTCATCACCTCGTCCGCCGAAACGCATACAGTCCAGACTGGCGTTCCCACAAGGCCTGTCCGAAGTTTTCCACAGGTCGTTTTGTACGTTCTTTGTACGGCGACTCGCTATCCCACCTTGAGCCGCCCGTCATTACTGAATTGACCCCCAAGCCGAGCGCGAAAGGCAGTAAGATTGTCCTATGAAATGAGCTGACAAGCACACACGACCACTCGCCCACAGAACCCGACGCGAAAGTAGCCCCATGTCCGAGTCAACACCCGTGGATCTCATCCCTGAACTCGTGCCCGAGTTCGTCATCGATGGTGTCGTGGCCAAGCACGTCAATCCTGACCCGATTGAGGGTGCGCCGCAAGTGCCCGCTGATTCCATTGCGGAGTTGGTCGAGCCCATTCTCGTTGGCGACGAGGTCATCGCCAAGCACGGTATCGCCCCTGAATCCGACGAGGCCGAGGCTAGCGAGTAAGCCCTGTCGCGCCTGCTCCTCGTACAACTTGCGCTAATCCCTGTGGGGGTGTACACATGGCACCTCCAAACACGCCAGAACCACGAAATTTGCCCGTCAACGCAAACTCGACCCCCGACACCAGTCACTTCTTGCCCCAGCCCTTCCCTGAACAGGGTAGAATAAAGCGGTTGCGAATTGAGGAGATTGATGGCAAGAGGTGATACGCCCGAGCAGATTCGGGGTACCGACACTGACCAGACCCTGGACCAGGTCAATGACGAATCGACTGAGGAAGAGCTGACTGACGATTCAGCTATCCAGTTGATTGAGGGCGGTGACTTGGTCTCCCATGTCGAGGAGGGGTCGTACGACGCCGACGCCATCCAGGTCCTCGAAGGCTTGGAAGCAGTGCGAGTCAGGCCTGGCATGTACATCGGTTCCACCGGCGAGCGCGGCCTGCACCATCTGGTGTACGAGGTTGTGGATAACTCCGTGGACGAGGCGCTGGCCGGCTACTGCGACACCATCGATATCCGTATCCTGCCCAACGGCGGCATCAGAGTCACCGACGATGGACGTGGTATCCCCGTTGCCGAGCACCCCACCGAACACGTCTCCGCACTCACCGTCGCGCTGACAAAACTCCATGCCGGCGGCAAGTTCTCCGGTTCGGGGTACAAGGTCTCCGGCGGTCTGCACGGCGTGGGCGTGTCCGTCGTGAACGCCCTTTCGGCCAAACTCATCGCCACCTCGATGCGCGAAGGGTACGTCTGGCAACAGACTTTCTCTTTGGGCGAACCCGACGGTCCGCTCGAACGTGGGGAAGCCACGGATGTCACGGGGACCATCATTGAGTTCTACGCCTCCCCCGAGATTTTTGAGACGACAAATTACTCTTTCGAGACTCTGTCAGCCCGCTTCCGTGAGATGGCCTTCCTCAACAAGGGCCTGCGGTTGACTCTGACCGACGAGCGCCCCGGCCATGTCGATGACGACGACAACCCCGTCAGTGAGTCTTTCATGTACGAGCGCGGCCTCATCGACTACGTGAAATACCTTGTCGGAAGCAAAGAGCCCATCCATCCCAGCACCATCGACGTGGAGGCGCAAAACGTCGAGGCCGACATGAGCCTCGAACTGGCCATGCAATGGACAACAGCCTATGCCGAGTCCGTCCATACCTTCGCCAACACCATCAATACCCACGAAGGCGGCACCCACGAAGAGGGCTTCCGCGCCGCGCTGACCAACACGGTCAACAAGTGGGGCGAGACCTGGGGCCTGGTGAAGAAGAAGGAAGACCGCGTCTCAGGCGAGGACATCCGCGAGGGCCTGACCGCCATCGTGTCCATCAAGATTTCCAACCCGCAGTTCGAGGGCCAGACAAAGACGAAGTTGGGCAACACCGAGGCTCGTTCTTTTGTACAAAAAGTGGTCAATGACAAGCTGGGTGACTGGTTCGAGATGAACCCGGCAGAAGGCCGCGAGATTGTCCGCAAGGCACAGGCCGCCGCGACCGCTCGAATCGCCGCCCGCAAGGCCCGCGACATGGCCCGCTCCCGCAAAGGCCTGCTGGGCGGTGGCGGTCTGCCAGGCAAGTTGGCTGACTGCCAATCCAACAGGCCGGAAGACTGCGAGATCTTCATCGTCGAGGGCGATTCCGCTGGCGGCTCGGCCAAGGGTGGGCGTGACCCCAAGATCCAGGCCATCCTGCCGCTGCGAGGCAAGATCCTCAATATTGAGAAAGCCAGCATGGACCGAATCCTCCAGAACAAGGAGGTCGAGGCCATCATCAACGCGCTCGGCACGGGCGTCCACGATGATTTCAGCATTGACAAGCTGCGATACCACAAGATCGTGCTCATGGCCGATGCTGACGTGGACGGTGCGCACATCCGCACACTCCTGCTCACCTTGCTGTTCCGCTTCATGAAGCCGCTCATCGACGCTGGTCATGTGTACCTCGCGCAGCCGCCCTTGTTCAGGGTCCGGTGGACGAACAGCGCGCACGAACTGGCGTACAACGATGACGAACGCGACGACATCCGGGACAGAGGACTGGCCAACGGAAAGAGGTTGCCGCAGGTCAACCCCATCCAGCGCTACAAAGGCCTCGGTGAGATGGACGCCGCCGACCTGTGGGACACCACCATGGACCCCGAGCGACGCATCCTTCTCCAGGTCACGTTGGACGACGCGGCTGCCGCTTCCGAGATGTTCTCCATCCTGATGGGCGAAGACGTCGAACAGCGCCGAGGCTTCATCCAGCGCAACGCCAAAGACGTCCGCTTCCTTGACATCTAGATGACGAAGCAAGAACAGATGTCCTTCCCTTTACCCGCTCGTGGCCTCAATCCCGCTGAGCTGAACCAGAAAGAACGCACACATGGCTGACGATTTCGACGCCCTTGATGATTCCCGCCATGGGGTTGGCAAGGCCGAACAGGAAAACGCAGACGCGGGCAGCCAGGAGTTGGCTGCTGGAACGCTGACCGGCAAGACCGAGCCGATTGACCTCAACACCGAGATTCAGCGGTCCTACCTCGACTACGCGATGTCCGTCATCGTGGGGCGTGCATTGCCCGATGTCAGGGATGGTTTGAAGCCCGTGCATCGCAGGGTCATCTATGCCATGTACGACGGTGGCTACCGCCCGGATCGCGGCTGGAACAAGTGCTCCCGCGTCGTTGGCGAGGTCATGGGTCTCTATCACCCCCACGGCGACACGGCCATTTACGACACCTTGGTGCGTCTGGCTCAGCCTTGGGCCATGCGCCATCCTTTGGTTTCCGGACAGGGTAACTTCGGGTCGGCGGGCAATGACAAAGCCGCCGCCATGAGGTACACCGAATGCAAGATGGCCCCGCTCGCCATGGAGATGGTCCGCGACATTACCGAAGACACGGTCGATTTCCAGCCCAACTACGACAACCGTGAGACAGAGCCAATGGTTCTTCCCTCGCGTTTCCCGAATCTGCTTGTCAACGGGTCCACCGGCATCGCTGTCGGCATGGCAACGAACATTCCGACTCACAACCTGCGCGAGGTCAATGACGCGGTCCAGTGGTACCTCGCCAACCCCGACGCCACGGTCGAGGAGTTGCTCGCCGCTTCGATGGCGCGTATCAAGGGCCCCGACTTCCCTGGTGGCGCCCTCATCGTTGGCCGTAAAGGCATTGAGGACGCCTACCGGACGGGCCGAGGCCTGGTGTCCATGCGCGCAGTCATGGACATCGAAGAGGAGCGCGGCCACACCAACCTGGTCATCACGGAGTTGCCGTACATGTGCAACCCGGACAACTTGGCGGTGAAGATCGCCGACCTGGTCAACTCCGGGAAACTCACGGGCATTGCTGATATCCGCGACGACACCTCCGCTCGCACAGGCCAGCGCCTCGTCATCCAACTCAAGCGTGACGCGCAACCGCGCGTGGTGATGAACAACCTGTACAAGCACACGCCCCTCCAAGACACCTTCGGCTGCAACATGTTGGCCCTGGTCGATGGGGTGCCGAGGACCTTGCGCCTCGACCAATTCATCAGGTACTGGGTGCGCCACCAGATCGACGTCATCCAGCGCCGGACCAGGTACCGCATCGCACAGGCCGAGAAGAACGCGCACATCTGGCGCGGGTACGTCGCGGCTCTCGACCAGTTGGACGCTGTCATCGCCCTCATTCGGGCGTCGCGCGACGGTGAGACTGCGAAGGCCGGACTCATCGACTTGTTGACCTATATCGATCACAAGTCGGGTCAAGAAGTGCACATCGACGAGGAGCAGGCCACCGCCATCCTCGACCTCCAGTGGCGTCGTCTGGCCGCGATGGAACGCCAGCGCATCATCGACCGTCTCGCAGAGCTGGAACGTGTCATTGCCGATTTGCAAGACATCCTCGACTCTCCCGCCCGCCAGCGCACCATCGTCTCCACTGAATTGCAGGAGATTGTGGACAAGTACGGCGACGAGCGACGCACCAAGATCATCTCCGCCGATGGCGACCTCTCCGATGAGGACCTCATCCCGCAGGAAGACGTGGTGGTCACCATCACCCACGGTGGCTACGCCAAACGCACACGCGCCGACCAATACAGGTTGCAGAAGCGCGGTGGCAAGGGCGTCAAGGGTGCGACATTGCGTGCCGATGACGAGGTGGCTCACCTCTTTACCACAAACTCACACGAGTGGTTGTTGTTCTTCACGACCAAGGGTCGGGTGTACAGGACGAAGGTCTACCAACTGCCCGAGGGCGGACGCGAAGCCAAGGGCGGCCATGTCGCCGGATTGCTGAGTTTCGCGCCGGACGAGAAGATCGCCCAGGTGTTGACGCTTCGGACGTACGAGGACGCCCAATATCTGGTGTTGGCAACGCGCAATGGTTTGACCAAGAAGACGGACCTGGGGTTGTACGATTCGTCTCGCCAGGCCGGTGTCATCGCCGTCAATTTCCGCGAGGATGACGACGAGTTGATCGGCGCCGAGTTGGCCAATGCGGACGACGACATCTTGCTCATTTCGCGCGGTGGCCAGGCCATCCGGTTCTCCGCTGGCGACGACCAATTGCGGCCCATGGGGCGTGCGACGTCGGGCGTGACCGGTATGAGGTTCCGCAACGGCGATGCACTGTTGTCCATGGCGGTCATCACTGCTGGATCTTCCGAGGAGGATCAGTTTGTCTTTACTGTCACTGATGGTGGGTACGCCAAACGTACGGCGGTGTCTGAATATCGCCAGCAGGGTCGTGGTGGACTCGGCGTGAAAGCTATGAAACTCACCGACGACAGAGGCGTCCTGGTCGGCGGGCTGGTCGTTGGCGAAGGCGACGAAGTCATCGCCATCAAGACGTCCGGGCAGATCATTCGGGCGTGCGTGGCGGATGTGGCGGTCAAGGGCCGCGACACCATGGGCGTGAAGTTCGTCGGCTTGCGCGGAGACGATTCCGTGGCTGCGATTGCTCGTTACCCCGAGCATGAAGAAGAGGAAACTGCCGAGCAAGCTCCCGAGGGCGGCGAAGACTCGCCTGCCTCTGAGCCTTCGGCCGATACCGATGAAAGTGTGACCGTGGTCGGTGTCGATGAGGGTGTGGCCGCCAGCGGTGCGGACACGAGCGAGTGACGTACATACCACACATCGGGTAGAGTCAAGTCGGACAATTAACAGGAGAAGGGCCATGAGCGAACAAGAGCAAAAAGGTGCTGAAACCGCCGCTGCTGACCCAGCGGACGTGGGAAAGTCCATCACCGACAGCTTCACGCGCAGATCCAAGCGCCTCGATGTGAGCCACACCTTGGATGGGCTGGACTCGGGACACAGGACTCAGGCGTCGAGTGTGCCTGACTTTGCCCCCGCCCTCGATGACACCACACATGCGGAAAAGTCTTCTGGGCATCTGGGGTCGGTCACTGCTGTCACCGTGACACCCAAGAAACCCGCCGCCAAACGTTCTCCGCGGCTGCCCCACCAGACCCGCAAGGCCCGCCTGCGCATCTCGCGCGTGGATCCATGGTCCGTCATGAAGACCGCCCTCCTGTTCGGCGTTGCTGGATGGATCATCATCGTCGTCGCCACCTTCGTCATCATGACAGTACTCGACGAGACAGGGTTGTACGCGGCGATCAATTCCACAGTCGCCCAGGTCTTCGCGCAGCCCGGCGCCGTCGACCAGTTCGACATCAAGGATTACGTCAACACCACGCGCGTCACGGCGTTGGCCGCTGCGGTCGGCGGAGTCAGCGTCATCCTGCTGACTGCCCTGGCCACGGTCTTCGCGTTCTTGTACAACCTGTCCGCCAATGTCATGGGCGGCATCGAAGTCACCCTCGCCGAAGACTAAGGCCAGTCAGTCGTGGTGTCGGGGTTCTCGCAGGTGATGCGTTTGCGTCCCAGCAGAGGTTTGGGAATCCCTACCGCTTTTGGTAAAGTAGTCCGTCGCGGGCCCATAGCTCAGTCGGTTAGAGCGCTGCCCTGATAAGGCAGAGGTCGCTGGTTCAAGTCCAGCTGGGCCCACTCGCGATTGAGCCGAGCGACGATGAGCTTGCTCAATCGTCCGAGGCGATTGAAGCTGGTCGTAGGAACAGAGTTCCGAACACACGGTAGAAGTGAGATAGCGAGAAGAGAATCCGGCGATGCAAGTTTACTTGCATGAGTCGGATTTTCTTGTCGCTGGGCGAGCGCCTCAGTGTTGACGAGCGGTCGAAGACCGCGAGGAGCACAATGGGGCACGCGCGGCGCGAAGCGCCATCTCACTTCAGATAGCGACCGAACGCCATACCGAGCTTGTGGGAACCACTGACCCCTGCATGTCATCGGGATTCGGTGGGCCTTGTCCCAGATTCCAAGTCTGCGGACGCGCCCGGAGGACTCACAGTGTTAGAAGCCGAAAATCGGGGCTAGCTGGCTCCAACTCTGAGCGCGGACGAAGACTGGGACGCGGTTGCGAGGTGTTGTTGTTTCTACAGTCAGACCACCAAGCTGGGATTCGCCCGTCCATGCGTTGATCCATTCCCCAGTAGGGAGATAGACCGGCCAGGTATCGGCTCCTGCTTCCAGGATGGGTGCGACAAGGATGTGATCGCCGAGCTTCCACTGAATCGGGTGCTCCCATACTTGCGGGTCATCGGGATGATCGAAATACAGGGGTCTCATGAGCGGACGGCTGCTATCGATGGCAAGGTGTGCCTGCTCAGCCAGATACGGCACTAGGCGTTCGCGCAACTCTACGATTTCGCGGACTTCGTCGATGACTGCTTGGTCGCCGGTGCGCTGTGCAATATTCCACGGTGTACGGTCTTGGGACGGTAGTCGGTGATGGTTGAACTCGGAGTGGTACTGCATGATTGGGACGAACGCGCTGGCGGCCATCGCCCGAACGTACAACTCAGCGTCTGGAATCGGGCCGGAGAACCCGGCGATATCCCAACCCCAGTAGACGATGCCACAGGCGGCGGCGTTCAGCCCAGCCAGCATTGACCAGCGGAAGGCGTCCCACGTCGAGTTTTCGTCCCCAGCCCAGAAGGCTCCATGCGCTTGCGAACCGGTGTAGCCAGAGCGGCTGAAGGTAACGGGAGCTTTACCACACGATTCCAACAGCTTGCCGTAGGCGGCGGCATAGGCGCACGGGTAGGCGTTGTTCTTGGCGTCACCCTTCGTGGAGTCGAGATAGACCAGATCACTTCCCCAGGCGTGCTCACCACCGTCCGTCTTGAAGCCATCGATACCCACTTCTTCAACCAGGTAGCGGCGTTGGGACGTCCACCAATCGGCGGCTCGCTCATCGGTTAGGTCGGGCATAAGCCCCAGTGGGAACCACCAACCGCGATTGCGATACGGACGTAGGCGGCCATCGGGAGCCTTTTCTCGAATCAGGACGTTCTCGCGAATCGCCGACTGGGCATCGGCCTTGGCCTGACCCTGCGGATGCGGACGAGTCTTAATGAGTGGGATCTGCCACAGATGGACGCGGACATTTTGATCGTGGAGTCGGTCAACCATGGCCTTCGGGTCTGGCCAAGCCCCTTCTGCAGGAAAAGTGAAGTCGCTGAGGTGATGCGGCGAAGCATCTTCATGGAAGGTATACGCCGCATCCCGGAAAATGGTGAAAGTTTGCTCGTCGCTCCAGGCCTCAATGACGACATTGCCAACTGGAATGCCGTGCTGCCGGTGCAGGGCGACCTGCCGTTCGACTTCGGTCTGGGTATTCCATTCATTGCCGGATGCCCAGAGCTTGAACACCCAGTCGGGAAGCTCTTTCGCGCGTCCGGCCTCATTCAAGAACTGGTCCAGCACTTGCGCGGGCGTCCCGGAATAGAAAGCCACGGTGAGCGCATCTTTGGTACCAGAAGGGACATCAACCTCGGCCTCGATCCGTAGTTGGTCAGGCTGAGTTTCGCCGATATCAAACCAAACCCGACGATTGGTACGGACATGGAAGCCCCAACCCTGCCCACCGACAACATGAGCGAACGGCATGGGCAGGTAGGTGCGACGGTGTGCGCCTTGGCTCTTGTATTGCTCAAAGACTTGATTGTCCAGGCTCAGTCCGCGCTGGTCGACGGTGTCGTAGCGCTCCCCAAATCCGGTCACATGCTCGCCGTCGTGTAGTGGCAATGAAAAACGAACCCGATGGACGCGCTCACCGTCATCAAGAACAGACACCGACCCGACAGGAACCACATCAGTCTTGCTGGGAAATACCAGTTTGTTGTCCTCAAAAGCAACGGCATTGGGCGCACTCTTCCAAGACGCTGCCCGCACCGTAAACCAGCGAGTCGTCTCGGTCGTGCCATCGCCGTGACGGGCAACGAAACGGTAACCTATCTCTCCCGCTGGCGCCAGCGGGACTTCGGCTTGCCAGCCGCCTGCTTGCCGTGCCTTTCGAGCTTGGGCGGACGCCAGGTGGCCGCCATCTTGGGTTTGGCCGCGCGAAGAACGTGGAACCTCAGCCAGTTCGAGTGGCGCAATAGGTTGGCCATCAACATTGATTTCGGCTGTCACTGAGAGGACTTCTCCAGAAGTGCGAGCCCCCAATCGCAGCGGTTCACCAGCAATCGGGGTAACCGGCCAGCGCTGTTCAGTGTCTGGCGAGTAAGGGTGGCCGGAGCCAAGGGGACGATGCCGGATCATGAGGCTGCCTCCTGAGTTGGGGCGGGTGTTGAAGCTTGAGAACAAGTATGAGCTGTTGGACAAATGCCAAGGTCTGCAGCGAGTCGCAGCAGCATTCCGTGGCTCCATAAGAGCGGGGTGGCAACGTCTCCCCACTTGTCGATCCACTCTTGTTTGAATTCGGGGGCTAGCAATTCACCGCCGTCCACTTGTTCAGGCAGGTCTCCAGATTCAGTTGCGGTGGACGCCGCCCATTCCAGACAGGCGAGCGCCTCGGCGCGGTTGCCGGCAGCAAGCTTGGCCAGGCCAAGGAAGCAGGTGAGCAACGGCCACCGGCCACCGCCAAAGAAGGTGTCGGCGCGAAAACGATACACACCGCCACCAACTACTAGATCGGCACTAATCGCCGCGATAGTGCCCTGACCGAGCGGGGAGTCAGCAGCAATAACTCCCAAAGGAGCCAGCAGTGACGACAGCGAGCCATCGAGAGCCGGGTTGCCAATCCACTTGATCAAGTGCGCGCCATCGGTTCCTTGCGTGGCGATCAGGTCGGCGATCTGAGCCACAGCCAGCGAAACAGCCTCGGCTCGCGCTCCGCCAATAACACCGCAACGCTCGGCGGCCTGCAACCCAGCCTGAATGCAACCAAGAGTAGAGATGTGGACGGCCTCGCAGTGCTCTTCCCACCAGTCAAAGCAGGGACGGCGCCAAGAAGAAACCAGGTAGTCAACGGTGAGGACTATGGCATCTGCCCAGCGACCAAGATCAAGGCCGTGCCGATCAGCGTGGGCAACGACTGCCCAAAGCCACGTGCCATAGCCGTCTAGCTGAAAGTCCCACCACTCATCATCACCGGGCAGGCCGTCGAAAGTGAACCGAGTGGGAAGCATCTGCGAATCCGGTACCGGTTCGCCAGCCGCTGCTGCGGCGACGATCCGTTCTATCTGGCCTTTGTTATTGTCGATGACCCGGGCACACCAATCATAGAACCGGCTGGCGGAGTCGATCTCTCCCACGGTCGAAACACCGTCTGCAATAAACGAGCCATCTCGAAACCAGCAGAATCCCTGATAGGCGGAGAAGTCAGGGCTGGCTGGGTAAGCGCCACTCGGTGTCTGCAAGCTGGTTATCAATTCTCGGGAGTGCCTAAGCAGGACCGCGAGGTTTGAATGGCTTGTCATGAAGCTGGTCATCTTTCTGTACGTGGCAAGCACGTAGCTTGCCTGATATTGGGGCATGTTCTTGGAGACGGTGGGGCGTGGGGCGAGGCTATACCCCTCGCCCCACGTCGTCTCTAGGAAGAACTAGACACTACTTGAGCAGAGCGTCGACTTTTTCGGCAGCGGTCGTCAGTGCGTCTTCGACACTCTTACGTCCGGCAGCAGCTTCGGTCAGTTGTTCGGTCACGATGTCTTGAATTTGAGCCTGATTTTCGCCGATTGATGGAGCCAAGGCAACGGCATCGAGCGAATCAAAGACTGCCTGACGATTCTCGGGCTTGCCAGCGGTCAAATAGGCAGACAGCGCGGTCTCGTCGGCAATCGGAGGGAGTTCCCAACCAGTAGCCAGGCGCGTTTCAACCATCTTTGCAGAAGACGACATGTAAGCTGCCCACTTCTGCGCGGCTTCAATATTCTTCGAACCGGCAGAGACGGCCACGGCGTTGGAGAACATCGCGGAAGCGTGGGTGACATCGCCGGGCTCGACGGCAATATCCCAGTCGAACGAAGCATCAGCATAAGAACCAAACATCCAGATGCCGGTGTGCCACATGGCGAGGTTGCCGTCGTTGAACAAATTGGAGTCGAAATCGGCAGTGCCAGCGCCCTGCGCGGCGGTGGGCATAGCCTTACCAGACTTTTCTATCAACCACTCGGCAGCCTTGATTCCCTCGGGGGTGTTGAAGGCAGATGCGCTGCCATCATCGGCGAGGAATTTGCCGCCAGCCTGCGCAAGCACCTTGTAGTACTCGTAGTAGCTGATCGGCTGGTAGTCGCCCCAAACGCCCTTGCCAGCGTCAGTGAGTTTTGCGGCCGCGGCCTGCTCGTCGGCCCAAGTCCAGTCGGCGGTCGGGTAGTCCACTCCAGCGGCGTCGAACAGAGTCTTGTTGTAGAAGAGCACCACATTGGAGAAGGACGACGGCAGCGCATACTGGGTGCCGTCTGTCGCGTAAGCGTCTGCCAGATTCTTCTGATAGACCGACGTATCCGCACCCTTAAGGGCAGCCAGGACGCCATTTGCCTGATAGGCCGCATAGTTGGCGAACTCAATATCGAAAACGTCGGCAGTTGTGCCGCCAGCAATATCGGTCTGCAGCGCGGTGAAATAGTCACTATAGGGCAGGGTCTTGACCTCTACCTTGATGTCAGGGTTCTCACTCTCAAAGGCCGCAACGATGGCTCCGAGGTCTTCCTCATGGCCGCCGTTCGAGATGAAGTTTGAGTAAGTGATGGTGACCGGTTCACCGGCTGCACCCGTGTTGTCAGTAGTGGCAGACCCGCCGCCGGAACAGGCAGCGAGACTAAAGCCCAAGGCGGCGACGAGTCCGACGCGGGCCAGTTGTCCGATGCGATTCATGGATATTTCCTTTCTCAGTTCGGGTTACTTGATACCCGTATTGGCTACGCCTTGAATGACGTACTTTTGCGCGAACAAATAGATCGCGAGCATAGGGAGGATGGAGATGACAGAACCAGCCATCATCACATCCCATTGGGTGGTGTATTGACCTTGCATTCCCGCCAGGGCGAGGGGCAGGGTCTTGAGTTCTTCGGAGCGAAGAATGACCAGTGGCCACAAGAACGAGTTCCAACTCGACATGAACGAGAACACCGTCAGGGTTGCCAGTGAAGGACCAACCAGCGGCAGCACGATCTGCCCGAAGATGCGCAGGTGACCGGCACCATCAAGGCGGGCGGCTTCGTCCAACTCTCGGGGTACCGAATCCATAGCCTGACGAAGCAGGAAGACGCCGAAGGCGGAAGACAGACCCGGCAGTAGCACGCCGAGGTAGGAATCAACCAGCCCGAGATCGCGCATCTGCACGAACAACGGCACCAGCAACACCTGCATGGGGATCATCATGGTGGCTAGATACAAGGCGAAGACGGCATTGCGTCCCGGGAAAGGCATCCGCGAAAAGACGTAGGCTGCCAGCGAACTGGTGAGGAGTTGGAGCAAAGTAGTCGCGATTGCCAAGCCGAGGGAGTTAGCCACCGCGCGGGGGAACTTAGTCTGCGAAAACAGCAACTCGTAGGCACCCCAGGAGGGATTGTCCGGGAACAGCTTCGGGGTGGCAGATAGGCCAGCGCCGGGTGAGATGGAGGTGATCAGCGTCCACAAGAAGGGAAAGAACATCACGCAAGCGCCCAAGATCACAAGGATGAGGAGGATAATCTGCCACGGCCTTACCTTGTGGCGAGCCTTCGCTGAGTTCGTTCTTGGCCGGGCAGGAAGGGAGGGAAGAGCCATCGCGGGGTTTACAACATTATTAGGCATAATTCACCCACTTGCGTTGGCCGATCATCTGGACGATAGTGACGGCAAGGATGACTAGGAACAACATCCATGAGAGCGCCGAAGCCATTCCGGCTTGGGAGTAACGGAAGGTCAGGTCGTACACCTGCTGCACCACCACCGATGACGCGCCCGCTGGCCCACCTCCGGTCATGGCATACACCTGATCGAAGACTTGGAAGCCGTTGATGAGCGAGATGACAACCACAAAGAACGTCGTGGGTGAGAGCATCGGCAAGGTGACGTGACGCAATCTGGACCACCATCCAGCGCCATCCATCCGGGCTGCTTCGTACAACTCTTGCGGAATGGTTTGCAGACCGGCGAGCAAGATGATCATCACAAAACCGAGGTCTTTCCAGGCGGACGCCAAGATGATCGACGGCATTGCCCAGGTGGGGTCAGTCCACCAGCCGGGGCCGTCCAAGCCAAATAGGCCAATGACCTGGTTGACAATGCCAACCGACGGGTTGAGCAGCCAACGCCAGACCAGCGCCACCACGATCCAACTCGTCACCACAGGAAGGAAGTACATGCCGCGAAGGAAGCCACGCAACGGAATCGCGGCGTTGAGCCCGAGCGCTAGGCCGAGCCCTCCCACATAGACCAATGGGAGATAGCCGACGATGTAATACAGGGTGTTTCCGAACGCGCGCAGAGTGGCTGGATCTTGCAGCAGGTGGGCGTAATTACCCAACCCAACCCATTGCATGTCGGAAAGCAGATTCCACTTGTGCAGGCTCGTCCATAATGCCCCAGCCATGGGATAGAAAGTAAAACAAACCAAAGGGACGGCCGATGGCAACAGGAAGGCCAGCACCGTCAGCGCATACTTCACTTTGGTGCTGGTGATGCGTTTGCGCGGCGACTTACTTACGACTGCGGTAGTCATCACTTCACCGCCTGCGCGTTGTCGGGCTGTGCCTGAGCGGACACCTGTGATCGAGGCGTCTGAGCTATTGCCGTGTGGGCCTCGGGAGTCTGGGGTTTGGTGGTATCGGAGAGACGCTGACGCACCCACTCACCCTGGGCACCCGACCTACCCTGTTCATCGAATGGGGTGCCCAGCACCAAGCAGGCAGCACCTTGCGCCCAGCGGTCGTCTGCCCATGCTTCGACGGCGACCGGGACGCCACGCTTGGCGGGAATCAGGCAGGCGCGGAAAGCCGGCTCGAATCTGTACATCCAGTGTTTCCAGGACGCCACTCCCTCACCAGAGATAATCAGCACCTCGGGGTCAAGCAGATTCACCACCCCGGCCAGCGCTCGTCCCAAAATATGTCCGGCCCCTGCGAAAACTCCTTGAGCACCGGCATCACCACTATCAGCCCGATCTCGCAGAGCGTCGATGCCTTCGCGGGCGGTCAGGACGCCTTGTTTGCGCGCTTGATCGACCAGAGCCTGCTCGCCGATGAGCGCTTCTAGGCAGCCTCGGGCTCCACATTGGCATAGCGGGCCGTCTTCAAGTGTTGGTAGATGCCCGATCTCGCCTGCGATTCCATTGCGTCCGCGCAGCACCATTGAGTCGGCAATGATTCCTGCACCGATGCCGGTGCCGATCGTCACCACCAAAGCGTCATCGTGGCCTTTTGCCTGACCAAAGAGGATTTCGGCAGTGGCAAGGGCGTTCACGTTGTTGTCCACCAGCACCGGAAGATCGAATTCCTGACGCAGCCGGGTGCCCAACTGTACCTGCGACCAGCCCATTTGCGTTGATTCGACGGTACCGACCGACTGCTCCTTGACATTGCCCGGGGTGGCAACGCCAATCCCCAGCAACGAAGTGCGCGCCGAATCAGCAATGAAGACTCGGATGAGTGCTACGAGGTCTTCTAAGGCATCCGAGGATGTGGCATCGAAGGGTTCCGTCGCTGAACGCAACACCGTCCCATCGATCTGGCATTCCACCAGGGTGATGTGGTCCGTCGCAACTTTCACACCGAGAGCTCCCCCAGCGTCAACCGCCAGTCCCAGCAACCTGGCCGGCCTGCCGCCCCTGGATGGGGAGAGTTCCAGCTCAGTGAGCAGGCCCTGTGCCAACAAGTCTTTGGTGATCTGCGTGATCAACGCTGGTGAGACCCCTAAGGTGCGAGCCAGATCTGCACGTGACGTCGGGCCATGGCCGCCTATAAACGAGAGCACCGCCGAGCGGGTCATATTCGTTCGATCCGAAGACTGCATTGCCCTCCCCTTTATTCACTGGTGAACTAAGTGGCTTCATACTATGAGTGGCTTCTGCATCATGTCAAATCGCTTCGTGATCGGCCCGGAACGCCCAAGTCACGCTCGATTTGTGATTGCATGACCTACGAGGACGCAGCCACTGAGGTCGTCTATCTTCCGACCACTTTATATTTGGGTGAAATAACTAGACAGAGAAACGAGGGGCTAGTTGTGGCTCATGCGTGTGGCGCTCCATGGTGTCGAGAGGAAGCAACGGCCAGCTCTCGAAATGAAAGCGCTGAGCTTCCGGCCTCGGAGCCCGATATCGGCTCTCAGGTCTGCCCTCCACTGTTTCTGTAGACTTGCCTAACAGCCGTGTGACAAGCCATTACTGCTCCCGGCTGCACGTCCCATCCCTACCCGCACCAGCACCTAGTCCATGGGCGGCGCGGTCGACTCGCGGACAACGAGATGGGTGGAGAGTTCGATGCGCTTGGTCTCCATCGCCTCGCCTCGGGCAATGCGGACGACCGTCGAGACGGCTGTGCGGCCGATGTCAGCGATGGGCTGGTGGACAGTGGTGAGCGGCGGCGTGCTCATCTGGGCGAGCAGGGTATTGTCGAAACCGACGACGCTGAGGCCGGTGGGCACCGTGAGCCCCACCTGCCGCGCCGCCTCGAGCACCCCGGCGGCGATGGTGTCGCTTCCGGCGAAGACAGCGGTCGGCCGATTCGCGCCGCTGAGCATTTCTTTGCCAACGGCCAGCCCGTGGTCGAAGGTGTAGGAGTGCCTGGGGATGGCAGCCAGGTCGGCCTCGAGCCCGGCTTCCGTCATGGCGGCGGCCCAGCCGTGGGCACGTACCACGTCGCAGTGGGCCCCGGGCGGGCCGCCGATATAGCGTATTCGGGTGTGGCCTAGCCCTATCAGGTGCTGGGTGGCCTCGTACGCGCCCGCCCAATTCGTGGCCCCAATGGACGGCGTGGTGAGGCGGGGCAAGTCGATGGGGTCGACCAGCACCATTGCCAGACCGCTGCGCTTGACCGCCTTCTCGCGGGTCCTCGAGAAGGCACTGGTCACCTCGATGACTCCGGCACGCCCTGCGCTGGCGGCATGTTGTGCCCAAGCTGCTGGGTCTTGGGCTGGCCCGGAGTGCAGGTCGCGCAGCACGAGTGCCACACCCAGGTCGGTGGCCGCCTCCATAGCGCCGCCGAGGAAGGTGGAAAGATAGGGGTTCCCGACATCTTGCGGATCGACGACGAGTTCGATGCTCATCTCTTGCGAGGCGTGGAGGGAACTCTGCCGCTCGCCGATGCTGACGTAGCCGAGTTCGGCGATGGCCGCCTCCACAAGCGCCCTTGTCTCCGCACTGATTCCGGTACGCCCGTTGACGACCTTGGACACCGTGGCTATCGAGGTCCCGGTAGCTTCTGCGACGTCTGAAAGGGTGGTTCGCTGGCCCCCGGAGGCCCCTGCGGGCCGCAGTCTTGCGGGCAGGGCTGGAACAGGCCGATCAGTCTCGGTGGCGTCAATGGACAGGGACATACTCTAAGCGTAGCCGAGTCGGCGTAAAACTGCGAGAAGATACGAAATGTTTTCCACTTCTATCCTTGAGCTTGACGTTGATCAGTCGTTCAATCCATCATTTAGTTACTGGAAAAGAACGTAAACTTTTCGCTTCCAGGCGATCTGAGGCTAAGCACAGGTGCCTTAGCCCTTTATGAGGAGGTACAGATCATGAAGTCACTTACGAACAGGGCATTGGCTGTGGTGAGCGCGCTCGCACTCGCGCTGTCCTCGGCCGCGTGCTCCGCCGGGACAGGCCCGGACCCCACCGGCACAGGCCCCGCCAACGCGACAGCGGAAAACGCCACCGCCTGGGCGCTGACAGGCGGCTCCGAAGAGGCCTTCCGCGCGTCGTTCGACCGTTGGAACTCGAGTCACCCGGACGCGACTATCGAGGCCGAGTGGTTCGCCAACGACGCCTATAAGGAGAAGATCCGCACGTCAGTTGGCTCGGGCAACGCTCCGACCCTGATCTACTCCTGGGCAGGCGGCACGTTGGCTGACTACGTCAAGAACGGCTCCGTCGCCGACATCTCGAGCGCGGTTGCAGGCCTGTCGAGCAAAGTACTTCCGTCGGTGTTGGCGAACGGTCAGATCGACGGCAAGACCTACGCGATTCCGAACAACCAGAGCCAGCCAGCCATTCTGTTCTACAACAAGAAGCTGCTCGCGCAGGCGGGCGTCTCCGGGGTGCCCACCACCTACTCCGAACTCCTTGACGCAGTGGCCAAGCTAAAGGCTGCGGGCATCACCCCGATCTCCCTTGCCGGGCAGTCGAAGTGGCCCGAGCTGATGTACATCCAGTACCTGACCGACCGGATTGGCGGGCCTGAGGTGTTCCAGGCCATCCTCGACGGCAAGAAAGGCGCCTGGTCCGACCCGGCCATCACAGAGGCACTCACCAAGATCCAAGAACTCGTGAACGCTGGGGCGTTCGGCGACGCTTTTGGCTCGGTGACCGCAGACAGCGGCGCGGACACGGCGCTGGTCCATACCGGCAAGGCGGCTATGGTCTTGCAGGGCGCGTGGGTGTACCCGGACTTCCTGAACAACGCTGCCGACTTCGTGGCCGCCGGGGACCTCGGCTTCGCCAACTTCCCCGCCGTTGGAAGCGGCAAGGGCGACCCGGCGAACATCGTTGGGAACCCGGCAAACTTCTGGTCGGTGTCAGCCGCTGCCTCGGCGGGCGCACAGAAGACCGCGACGGACTATCTGGACGCCGAGATTTACTCTCCCCAGATGATCGCCGACTTGCTGGCCGTCGGCGCTGTGCCTCCCGTCATCGGCCTTGAGGACGAGATCGCGAAGGCTGACAACCCCGAATTCCTCGGGTTCGTCTACAGCATGGTCAAGGATGCGCCGCACTTCCAACTTTCCTGGGACCAAGCGCTGCCGGCACGGCAGGGACAAGCACTCCTCGACAATCTCGCTGCCATCTTCCTCGGCCAGCAGACACCGGAGCAATTCGTCACAGCCATGAACGCGACCCTGGTCTGAGCGACTAATGCCCACGAAACTATCAACCGGACGGCGGGGCGTCGAAAGACTCCCCGCCGCCATGGGAGCCGACAGACGACCGGCCAGGCGCGGGCCGTCCCTGTGGCTGGCGGCTCCGGCACTCGCCCTCTTCGGGGTCTTTGCCATCGTTCCGCTCTTGGGTGTGCTCGCGTTGTCGTTCACCGACTGGGACGGCCTCGGCTCCCCCGCCTGGGCAGGGCTGTCCAACTGGGCACGCATCCTCGCCGACCCGCTCACCCACGAGGCCTTCGTGCTCACGGTGAAGGTGACAGTGTTCTCCTGGCTGACCCAGGCCCCACTCTCTCTGCTGCTCGGCGTATTCATGGCCGGGCGCCAACGCTACCGGGCGGTGCTCTCAGTGCTGTTCTTCCTGCCTCTGCTGTTCTCGGCTGCCGCCGTCGGCATCGCTTTCAAATCCCTGCTCGATCCGAACTTCGGAATTGGGGCGGCTTTCGGGGTGGGCTGGCTGTCGCAGGACTGGCTTGGCAACCCGAGACTCGCGCTCTGGGTGGTCCTGTTCGTGATCGCCTGGTGCTTCGTCCCGTTCCACTCGCTGCTCTACCAGGCGGGCGTCCGCCAGATCCCAGCATCGCTGTACGAGGCGGCGCGGCTGGACAGGGCGAACGGGGTCCAGCAGTTCTTCCTCATCACCCTGCCGCAGCTGAAGTACACGATCATCACCTCGTCCACCTTGATGGTCGTCGGCTCACTCACCTACTTCGACCTCATCTTCGTCCTGACCGGCGGCGGCCCAGGGAACGGGACACGCATCCTGCCGCTCCACATGTACCTACTCGGCTTCCGCTCCTACGACATGGGAGGTGCCAGCGTCGTCGGCGTGTTCCTCGTCGTGGTGGGCCTGACTGTCTCCCTGGCGCTCAACCGGCTCTCCGGCGCGCACAAGATGGAGAGCCAAATGGAGGGGCTATGAACATACGCACTGGCATCAAGAGGCCCAACGTGCTCGCCGGCCTAGGCGGCTTCGCTTGGCTCGGGGTGATCGTCCTGCCCATCTACTTCATCTTGCTCACATCGCTGCGGCCCAGAACCGACTACTTCACTGAAAACCCGCTGTCGATCCCCAGCCGGCCCACCTTGGACGCATACCAACAGGTTCTCGAGAACAACTTCCTGCTCTACTTCGGGAACTCAGTCATCGTGACGGTCGCCTCCGTATTCGTCATCCTCTTGGTGTCGCTGATGGCCGCATATGTGGTGGTGCGGAACCGGTCCAAGCCTGCCCGCCGCATCTTCCAGTTCTTCCTGCTCGGCATCGCCATCCCGATCCAAGCGACGATCATCCCCGTTTACTACCTGATCGTGCAGCTAGGTCTCTACGATACCCTCTGGGCGCTCATCCTGCCGTCTATCGCATTCTCCATCCCCTTGTCGGTGATGATCTTGTCGAATTTCCTCCGGGACGTCCCGGGCGAGCTCTTCGAGTCGATGACGATAGACGGCGCGGGGCAAGCGAAGATGCTGTGGTCGCTCGTGCTGCCGATGTCGAGGCCTGCCATAGTGACCGTCGGGATCTACGACGCGCTCCAAGTGTGGAACGGTTTCCTGTTTCCGCTGGTCCTCACCCAGTCCGCGCATGCAAGAGTCATACCATTGTCGCTTTGGTCATACCAGGGAGAGTTCACGATGAACATCCCCGCCGTACTGGCGGCAGTCGTCATATCCGTGATCCCCCTGCTGACCGCGTACATCATCGGCCGACGCCAATTGGTGTCCGGGCTCACCGCCGGCTTCGGCAAGTGACCGCCACCCAAACCACAAAGACGAAGGAGTCAAGACGTGACAAACGTTGTTGAGACGTGGCAAGACGTGACTGCCACGCCCAAGGCACGAGCCGAAGCCCTACTTGGCCGGTTGACGCTACGGGAGAAAACCGCCCAGCTCGGCTCATTCTGGGACAGGCCTGCCGAAGAGGGGGACGGGGGTGACGTGGCTCCGCTGCAACACGCCTTCGACCAGGCACGCAGGCCTTTCGACGAGGCGATCCGATATGGCCTCGGCCAGCTCACCAGGGTGTACGGGACCGCCCCGGTCGAGCCTTTGGAAGGGATCGCGAGGCTCGCCGAACTGCAGCGCCAGGTGGCGGCGGCGTCGCGGTTTGGCATCCCGGCGGTCGCCCATGAGGAGTGCCTCACCGGGGTGACGGCCTACCGGGCGACTGTGTACCCGGCCCCCATCGCCTGGGGCGCCTCCTTCGACCCAGACGCCGTGCGGGAGATGGCCGCCGCTATCGGCTCCGACCTGCGGGCACTCGGCGTCCACCAAGGGCTGGCACCCCTACTCGACGTGGTGCGCGACTACCGCTGGGGGCGTGTAGAGGAGGCTGTCGGCGAGGACCCCTACCTCGTCGGCACCATCGGGACGGCATACGTGCAAGGCTTGCAGTCGGCGGGAGTCGTGGCCACCCTCAAGCATTTCGCTGGATACCCAGCCTCGAAGGCGGGTCGCAACCACGCCCCCGTCTCCATCGGGCCAAGGGAATTCGCCGACGTCATCCTCGCGCCTTTCGAGATGGCGGTCCGCGTGGGCGGCGCCCGTTCGGTGATGAACTCCTACTCCGATATCGATGGTCTTCCCGCCGCCGCGTCGGCAGCGCTTCTCACCACAACCTTGCGCGAACAGTGGGGGTTCGAGGGAACGGTCGTCTCAGACTACTGGGCGGTGGCGTTCCTTGACTTGATGCACCGGGTCACCCCGGATCGGGCGGCCTCCGGCGCGGCTGCCCTCAGAGCCGGGCTGGACGTGGAACTCCCCGACGCCGATGCCTTCGACGCTGTCGCCGCTCTTGTCGAGTCGGGCGCGTTGGATGAGTCGTTCGTGGATCGCGCGGCGCTGCGGGTTCTCACCCAGAAAGCGGAGCTGGGCCTGCTCGACCCCAACTGGGAGCCAGGCCGGATTGATGCCGACATCGAAGGTCGCGTCGACCTCGACTCGCCCCACAACCGCGCCCTCGCCCGTAGGCTGGCCGAGGAGTCAGTAATACTCCTGGCCAACGACGGAACACTGCCACTGGCCGCTGGGCCGCGTCGGATCGCGGTCGTCGGGCCGACCGCCGACGAGCCCCGGTCGCTGCTCGGCTGCTACTCCTTCCCCAACCACGTCCTCGCCAAATCAGGTGTGTCCGACTTGGGCGTGGACGTGCCCACCCTCCTGGACGCACTGCGCCACTGCTTCCCAGAGGCCGAGATCGTGTACGAACCAGGCACGGGGTTCACAGAGGGCACGGACGAGGGGATCGCCCGTGCTGCCGAAGCGGCACGCGGGGCCGACCTCGTCATCCTGACCCTTGGCGACATCGCCGCCCTCTTCGGGCGCGGCACCTCGGGCGAGGGATGTGACTCGGCCGACCTCTCGCTGCCGGGACGACAAGGGGAGTTGGCCGAAGCAGTCCTAGCCACCGGGACGCCCACCGTCCTCGTCATGGTGACCGGCCGTCCGTACGCCCTCGGACATCTAGACAGCCGGTGCGCCGCCATAGTCCAAGCCTTCCTGCCTGGAGAAGAGGGCGCTGGGGCGGTGGCCCGAGTGCTCAGCGGAGAGGTGAACCCGTCGGGGAAGCTGCCCGTCGGCATCCCGCGTGTCTCAGGCGGCCAGCCGCACACCTACCTTGCGCCACCCCTCGGGCAAGACTCCCAAGGCATCTCCAATCTCGACCCGAGCCCGCTCTTCCCGTTTGGACACGGCCTCAGCTATTCCCGCTTCGAGTACCGGTCGCTCCACGTCGACGCCGCACGGGTTCCGACTCATGGCGTGGTCACAGCCACCGTCGTGGTGGAGAACACCGGGAGCCGGGACGGGGACGATGTCGTCCAGCTCTACCTCGGTGACGACGTCGCCCAGGTGACCAGACCTGTGCGCACCCTCATCGGGTACGCGCGTGTCCCACTAGCGGCGGGAGCCAGCGCCGAAGTCGACTTCGAGGTCCACGCCGACCGAACCGCGTTCACAGGGGTCGACCTCAAGCGGGTCGTCGAGCCCGGTTGGGTCACGCTCTTCGCCGGCCCGTCCAGCGGCGAGACACCCTTGGCCGCCCGAGTCGAGCTGGTCGGCAACCTTCGTGTAGTGGAATCGCCCGTCCTAACCACCCCAACGCGCGTGCGGCAGGCGGGCGGTTTCCGCCAGCAAAGTGTCAGCGGGGCCGAACCCAACTGAGAAGGGAACACCCATGCAGTGGTCTCAGTCAGTCGAGGTGCCTTGCGTCACTGGCTGTTCGTTGTCGTCGCCGAGTTTCCATACCGCCATCGGGTGGTGACGGACCCGCTCCAACTGCTCCCCGGCGAACAGCAACTCGGGTTTCCATACGTGTGACCGGAACTCTGCAAGGAACTCGTCCTCGCTGGGCGTGAGAGTGAGCAGCCGGTCCAAGTATTCGCCAACCCGCTGCTGGGCGGCGAGCAGATCGAACCAGTCGCGTTTGCGCAGCACCGGCTGCAAATCTGTGCGAATCTTCCTCGGCGTCAAAGCGCTGATCGCCGCGCGGTCGGATGGATCGGGGACAGTGTCGGTGCCGACAGCCAGATAGAACACCACGCTGCGGCGCAACAAATCAGCCTCTGCGTCCTGGGAGAATAGGTTGTTCGCTACGAGGTTGTTGATGTCGTACAGGTCACGGGCCGCACCTCTGGTCAGCAAAGCGACAATCTTCGAGGCGAAGACTTCGACAGGGGCAAGAGTGATGACGTTCACCGCTCCGAGAACGCGAACTGGCCGGTGTTCGACTGGCAGAATGTGGGCACGCATCGAGTAGTTGATCTCGACCTTGATGTTGTCATTCACCCCAGCAGAGTTCATGTACGCCATACGGTCGCGTCCAGTGAATGGTGGTTGCGGGAGGATGTCAGGCGGTATCCGGATGCGGCCATGTGGCGGGCGATCACGGCGTCGATTTGTGTTCTTTCAGCCATCATTTCCTCACGTGACCTGTTCCGCGTGTAGTCCAGGTCGATATCGACCGATAGACGCGGCAGATCGAACACAGTCAAGTTGATCGCAGTGCCTCCCTTCAACGCGAGAGTGTCACTAAGCAACGGATCGGAGTTGAAGAATGCGAGGACGTCCGCCAGTCGGAGCACTTTCTCGTACGTGTCGCGGATGAAGCCAAGTTCGGTAGCCTGCCGTCCTAGCAATGCCTTGTCGTACATGGGCATCAGTTGCCTCCTTGGTTCAGGTCTTGTGGCACGACGAGTTGCCACTGGCGGTTGTAAACCCCATTGCTGCTGTTTCCGACGTAGCTCACGCCTTTGCCAATGTGGGCTTCGCAGGCGGTGAAGAACGTTTCAGGAAGTCGCAGTTGGTTGGCGTACAGGCCGAGCAGGAAACCAGTCTTCTGATACAGCGCCTGCTTGCTATAGTCCGCCAGGTAGTCCAGCAGCATGTCCGGGTCGAGAACAGGGACAAGCGACAGGCAGGCGAGCACCTCTTCCAGTCCGGCAATCTTGTCAACATCGTTAATGCTGTCCAGTACAGTGCGCTCCACATCGGTGACCCTCACCCCGTCAGGCTGGACAGAGAACCCCCTCCTGAGACGGGTAGCGACATGCCGATAGGAGACACCGTCATAGTCGAACGGAGCGAACCGGCGATTGGTGGACACATAGGTTTCGTAGAGCACCTGGTTCGCCAGTCCGTGGTACTCGAACGCCGAATGATGCGACACGCAGGCATCCTCAGCGACCGCAGAAGCGATCCGGTAGCGTGAAGCGACCGGTTGTCCGTCGTCTAGGCCGAGCACCACCCACAGGCCCCGCCGCACCAGATCGATCAGCCCGCGCTTGCGATACGAGGTCAACAGTGAGTCGGCTGCCTTCTCACTGCCCGTCAGCGCGACCACATCCGTGCGCGTGAAGCAGCGCAGTCGCAGCAACTCCGCATAGTGCTTCACCGCCCACACCTCCATCATTCTTCAAAACTTGCGAGCTAACCCCATCAATTACCCGGATATCTTACCAGAATCCAAGGATGGAGTGCCAAGTCGAAGACTGGTGGAGTAGCAAGTCGAAGATTATGCATGAATGCGTGGCATGGCCGACACCGCCAGCGACGAAATCACCCGAGCGGATTCACGCCCATTTGGGCGAACGCTAGCCATGCGGTGGCTCCGACATGTACACGGTGGCCGTATGTCCACGGCAAGTCGGTGCCGCTGACTACAAATCCCGTGGTCACGCCGTCACGGTCGGCGGCGGTGATGGAGCCGTCTGATTCCGCTTTGCTGTTCAGGTAGTCGAGGATTTGACGGTACTTGTCCTCGTTCCCGACTGCCTTGTACGCCAGCGCGGTTTGTGCGGTTCCCTCCATCCAGACGCCATCGGAGTCTGAGTTGAAGTCGTAGCCGCCGTCGACCGCCATGCGCTGCTCTATGAACGCCAGGGTTTTCGCGGAATCCTTGAAATCATCGCCGAGGGCCAGAATCGCCCATGTGTTGGTGTCCAGCGGAAGCACGTCCTTGTTGGCAGTCACGCCATCGTCGCCGGTTCCAGTGTAGAAGTTACCTTGTCCCGCATCGTACATAGACAGCACGAAGGCCTTCGCGTGGGCGGATGCGTCGGTGTACTTCTGGTCGCCGGTCAGCGCGGCCAGCTGGGCGAACGCGGGTATCAGGTCGATGTTGTGTTCGGTGGATTTGTAGGTCGCCTTCGTCTGGTCAGGTTCCCAGCCCTCATAGCCGCCCGTGAAGCCACCTGTCTCGGATCGCAGGGTAAGGATGAAATCGCCAATGTCCTTTGCGGCAGCGAGGTATTGTGTCTGCTCAGGTGCGTTCTTGTACACATCGCACAGCGCCAGCACCGCCCATGCCGCGTTGCCTGTGGATGTCGAAACGGCGTAGTAATCCTCATACCACTGCTTGTCCGTGGCATCCCAGAATCCAGGGACACGGGCAAAGTCTTCGCCTTTCGCCGATGCCCAACCAGGGAAACTGACGGGGTCGCCACTGGAATAGGCATTGCGCAACCGGTCATCCGAGTAATAGCGGTCATGCTGATAGGCGTACACAATCGCGTCGGCAATCTGGCGGGCCCGGTCATGCTTTCCGGCGTAAGTCAGGGCAAGGGCAGCGATGGCATTGTCGTAGACGTAAGCAAAATTGTTGATGATCGCGTCGTCGCTGCCGGGCATGGCGGAGGCGTAACTCTGCAGGAACAGTGGGCTTTTCGCGGCGTTTGCGAACTCATACCGAATATCGTCGATAGAGAACCGAACTGTTGTCAGCGATGGGTTGGAGGCGTCGTTGGCCACCCAGCCGAATCCGCAAGCAACCCTGCTCAAGTCCGCACCTTTCAGCGAAAGCTCATACCTCTTCCATTCCTTGGCGAGGTTGACCGTGCCGAGTGAGATTTTCGGGGTGGTATCGGCAAACTCCGCTGTTTCCCCAGTCTCCTTCCAGCCAAATCCGCCCATGAAGAACTCCACGCTCTCCGCGCCGGTCTCGCCTTTGGCGTAGAAAACAAGTCTTTCCGCACCGGTCAGGTCTATCCCGGCGGCGACTTGTCCGTCGTTGACGGCAGGGGCACTTGATCCGGCCTCCAGAGTTCCGTTCAGGAACATGTACCCGCCCCAAGAGTGTTGGGTCATGTCAAGCTCCGCCGCGATTCCGCTGATTCCAGACTGCCCCTCGGACGCTTCGTTCATTTCCGGGACATTGCGGTAGTTATCGCCCATGAAGGACTTCTGCGTGAAGTGGTTGAGCCCGTCCGCGTCGTCGCGGTACACCCAGAGGATATTGTCCTGCGCGGCCAACTGCGCCTCCAGCCAGTCTGCAGCAGCGGACTCCGGGTCAGGGATATCGAAAGGCGTCGACTCGGTCGGCTGAGTCTGTGACCCGGCGTCGGTCGTGTCGGTGGGATCGGTACACCCCAAGAGGGACAGGGCGAGCGTTGCTGCCACCAGAGATGATACGTATTTCTTCATCAGCGCACCCAGCGTTTCACTAAAGAATGAATCATACCGCTGCCAAGGCGGTGCAGAAGTGAAGCAAGGTTCGGGATTCGATACTGCGCATGTCCAGCCTGGCGCGCGGGATTCCTACCAAGTCATCAGGCTTTCCTAATTCGCGGTAGTCAGATTTCCTAATTTGCGGTAATTCATCTTCTTAGTTTGCGGAAGTGATTCCTGCCAGCATCGCAGAAGGGGCAGTTCCTGGATAGGAACAGTGGCGCACCCTCAGGGAATGCTCGGGGGGTCGAAGCAGTCGCCTATCAGTTCCCGCTGTTCGGCAAAGCTGAAGCCGTGGTGGCGCAGGGCGGTGATTTGGGCCTGGAGAAGGGCCCAGTCGGCGTCGGACCAGTCGGTACCGGTGCGGTCTCGTGTGGCGCGGAGGTACAGTTCCGTGTCGCGGTGTTGCCACCCTTCTGTTACCTCCAAATTGACTGCTCCTGCTGCGACCGCGAGCGACAAATGGCGGCGAGGCGAGCCAGCTTCAATCGCAGCAGAGAAAGCACCGAAGACCCGGTCATCCGGCGCGAGTTTTCGGAGCGGGTCTCTCACGACTCTGGCCACAGTGTCGCCCAGGGCCTTGTTGTCGAAGCGGTGCAGGAGGTCGTCAACGTGTTCGATGAGCGCGTCTGCAGGACGGTTGTACACCTTCGCCAGGGCGAGCGCGGACTCGACCATGGCGGCACGGGTGAAGTAGCGGATACCAGGGTCGACCGCGCCTTGCCATAGCAGTTCGTACCCGGCTTGTTGGGCGAGCAGGCCACACAAGTAATGCCCCATGTTATGGATGTACAACTTGCGGCACGTGAAGAACTCGAAATCGACGGTCTCATCGCAAACAAGACCGGGAACCCGAAGCGAGGGGCCTTTCATCGCGGCCACGTCGATGGGCAAAAAGCGGTAGGGCTCAGCGGCGATAGTCGTAGGCGAATGGATCTGGTCAGGAACGGGAATCATCCGCCCGACAGATGTCTCCACCAGCCCGACACTTGAGTTGAGAAGGCTCTTCTCCGCAGCATTCAGTCCCGTGTTCAGCAGGTTGCGCATGACGAAGGCAGCCCTGGGAAGGTTTTCGCACAAGAGGATATCGATGGGATCGCCTCCTGCAGCTAGGCGATCAAGCAGGGCCTTCTGGAGGACAGGAGCGATTTCGGGTAGCACCGCAGCACCGACCGACGTGGCGATCACAGAGGCGGTGGCGATTTCAGCTGACACATAGTCAGTGTCTGTTGAGTACCCAGCGGTCACTGGGCCGACCTGCTTGACTGTCACTTCGGGGCCGACGGTTCGGTGTTCGTAGCACCCTTCAGTTCGCAACGTATCCACTACTCGTTCGTTGACATCGAGGAACGAAACCAACCAGCCCGCGTCGGAGAACAACTCGCCAATGAATCCGCGCCCCACTGCCCCGGCTCCAAAGATGACGATCTTGTCAGAGGTGTCGCCGCTCATTTTGTACCGAACAATCTGGCGAGTCCAGGGTCGAACTTGGCCACCGCCGAGGGTGTGGGGCGATCTCCGCTCATGACAACGACCGAGGCCGCTGCGGTCAGCGCCACGGAGTCCGCAGGCGTGAGTCCAGCGGCAAGGCCGTACAGCAGACCTGCGCTGGCCGCGTCCCCAGCGCCGGTTGAGGTGGCGATGCCATCTAGCTGGAGGGGAGGAGCCACGACGCGAGCCCCCGCCCATGTGCCAGCGAGCGCCGCCAAGACACGACCCCCACGACGAAGGCGCTCCGCACCACCAGCGCGCAACACGAGGCCGTGCTCGCCTGCTGTCACCAATGCCACTGCCGCACCACGGCGCAAGAGCTCTTCGCTCAGTTCTTGTGCCAGTTCGAGCGATGGCGGGGCATCGATAGGCAGCATGGAACGCAGGTCGTCCACACTCGGGCTGACAACGTCAGCTACCGCGAGAATTGCGTCGAGCAAGGCGCCCCAGTCCAACTTACCCACAGGCCCATCGGGGTCGACCACAGCCAAATCGAGCGATGTTGTCGCCCCAACAAGATGGGCGCGCTCGAACAGCGACACTAGTGGACCAGGGCCGCCAAGCACCACGGAAGGAAGCAATGGTGGGTAACCAAAATGCAGCAGGTCGGTGTCGGTTCGTACACGCGCTGCGTCGAAGATGGCGTTGACACCGGTGTGATGCCAGAAGGTGCGGTCGGCTCCCCCAGGTTCCACCACGATGCTGTAGGAGGTGCCCGCGCCAGCCACTATGTCGGGCGCCCAGCGGCCTTCGGATGCGGCCGCCAGCAGTTGGGTCCCCAATGTGCCCAACCAGTCGTCGCCGACTGTGCCCTGTAGTTCGACGTCCGCCCCAAGGTCGAGAAGTGACAGGCCCGTGTTCGCCACGCAACCACCCAGCTTCACGCCGAGCGGGCCGATGTCGAACAGTTGCCCAGGCGTCAACCCCGCCCAGGCGGGCAACTGCGGAGTCAAGTCGACGCAGAAATGGCCAGCGACACTGATCTGGTACATGGGGCTCCTTTCCGTGCCAAACATCCGTCGGGCTCAGCGAACATCTCCGAGCGGCTATCGAAGGCCCACCTCTCGACGCCCTCCCGTTTGATGCCCTCACCCTCCACAACACCAAGCGTACGCGGCCAAGCGCCTCCCCATGAGCCGGGACGACCACCACGAGAGAGGCTAAGTCTCCATCCTCATGACGCCGAAATAGGGGAGACAGCAATTCGGTACGTTGTCCCCCCTCGTAGCAACCACGCGCGATCATGACTGGATGCCGAGTTGTTTTCGACACACGGCACAACTGGATCTGCTGGATCTGTGGCTACATCGAACTCAAGGGGCAGGCAAAGTTCCGCCTCAATTCCCACTGGTACCTGAATCGTCAAAGACACCTTGTCATCGACCCGGTTCCATGCAGACCTGAGGGTGCCTCGCACCGTGGACAGTTCTGCACAAGCGTGGCTGAGGCTTAGTTCCAGAGCGGGGCGGATGATGACTCGTGACATGCCGATGGCGTCGTCGGGGACCTGGATTCCAGCCAGACGTCGGTAGAACCAGGCGCCAACTGAGGCGTACATCGGATGATTGTGAGAGTTCATGCCGCCACCAGTGGCATGCTCCCATCGTTCCCAAATTGTCGTCGCCCCGTTGCTCAACATGTATCCCCAACTGGGATAGGTGGTCTGCGTGACGAGTTCGAGTGCGAGGTCGGCATGCCCGTGATCGACCAGGGTTTCGAGAATGTACTTCGTGCAGAGATTACCCGTAGTCAGGTGGGTATCGTGTGCTCGGATGTCTGCCACAAGCGCTGCCACAGTGTCCGCCACATTGTTCGTTGGCACCAGATTGAGGTACAAAGCGATGGCATTGCAGGCCTGGTTACCTGAGCCGTAGCCGATCCCAGGGCCACGATAGAACTCGGCGTGAAAGGCGGCCTTGATCGCGGCGGCATCGGCCGCCAACTGTTTGGCGTCCTCATCTCGGCCCAAGGCCTGGGCCATGCGCTGCAGCAGGAGTGCAGTCAGGTAATAGTGTGCGGTCGAAATCAGCGCTCCAGGGGTGTTCGCAGCGATCGCTGACACCCCGTCGTCGCACTCGAGTGACTCGCCCTCAGGTGGCGCCCAGTCTCCGTAATAGCTGTACGAGACGATCCGACCAGTCGCCCGACTCGTCAAGTAGTCATACCAGCGTCGAATGCCATCGAAGTGTGTGGCCGCAGTTCGCAGGTCCCCATGATGTGTGATCATTAGCCAGGGTATGAGCGCGTAACAGACGGACACTGGGTCTGCCGGGCGTGCCCCAAAGTGATAGGGCGCAGTGTCGGTGATCGCGCCGACACTGTCCTGGATGTCGGCGATGTCCTGGACCCATTTGGGCAGGAAACGCGAGGTGTCGAAGGTGTGAACGAGTTCTTCACTGCGGGCAGCCAAATCGTTGAGCCACCCCATTCGCTCGTTTCGTTGTGGGCAATCGGTCGGAACGCCATGAACGTTGGACGCCTCCGTCCACCTGACGGCCTCGCTGATCGCATTGACCAGGTCGTTGTCACAGGTGAAGTGTCCGCGGAACGACATTGCCGACCGGACGACTTGAACGTCAACGTCCGAGGCCCGAAGCTCGCCCGGATAGCCTTCGATTTCGACGTAACGGAATCCGTGATAGGTAAACGTCGGTTCCCAAACCTGTCGGCCACGCCCAGCCAGGATGAAGGTGTCCTGCGCCTGGGCGGAACGCAGATTCTCCTGATCGACTGTCCCGTCTGCGTGAAGTGACTCGGCGTAGCGAAGAGTAACCTGAGTGCCACGTGGCCCGTCGGCTGCGAGCCTTACCCAACCGGCCAGGTTTTGGCCCGTATCCACCACGAACAACCCAGGCCGGGGCGCTGTGATTGCAACAGGTGCGCGGGTTTCGACGACCTCGATTGGTTCCTGGGGCTGCGCTTCCACAGAACCACCAGGGGCATCGACAACCATGGCGTGGAACAGTTCGCGCATCGGTGCGGCAACAAAGTCCAAGCCACCGTCGGCCCAACCAGGGTTTTCGAGTCGGGAGTCGTAGGTCTGACCGTCGTAGATACTGTCGTCCACAATCGGCCCCAGATACGCCATCCATCCGGGAGTATTCAGGTGGTTTCCGGTAGCAACGACGACATCCGAGCCGTCAGCGAGCGAAATCTCAAGTTGCGCGAGTAACTTGTGGCTCCCAGCCCAGCCGTGTCCCAAGATGGCACCCAAGACGTTGTCTCCCTCGTGCAGCAGGTCGGTCACGTCGAAAGTGCTGTAAGGAACTCGCACGCTCGTATCGGTCGGTGCCGGATCGAGAACTCTGCTCCCGACTTTCGCCCCGTTGAGGTGGGCCTCGTACCAGCCCAGGCCTGTGACATACAGCCTGGCGCGAATAGGCTTGTCAGCCAGCACAAAGGGGCGTCGCAAGTAGAGTGCGCCTCGACTCGAACTGCCTGCGTGCCCCAGCCAATCGGCTCGCCAGTCTGCCGAATCGAGCAGTGCGATTTCGAACCAGTCCGGCTCGGAGTAAGGCCCCGGACGGCCACGATCATCCCAAAGTCGCACCTTCCACCACGGCCTTTGCCGACTGTGCAAGGCTGCCCCTGCGTACTCAATCAGCGGGGCGAGCGGCATGTCTTGCTGTCCGGAATCCCAGAGGTCTCCGATATCGTTGGCCAGCTTGTCCACGCTCGTTGCCACCAAGATCTGGTAGCCCGCCACGGTGCGTTCTGGCTCGCTAGTGAGGGCTTCCCACGAAAATCGAGGACGCGCCGTTCCCAGCCCCAGGGGACGTTCGGCGAACTCACATCGAAGGTTGGTCACTGTGAACATGTGCGATTCCCTCCTTTGTCTGCTCAGCAGTATGGACACACGTTGGAGTCGTCTGCTGATGAAGATGCGCCATCCAACACTGGGACTCTAGCTTTTGCCCCACAGTAGTATCGCTAGTGCTGACCGATTGCGGCCAGGTGCTGGCCGATATCGGCCATTCACTGGAGAACGCATGGCTGCCCACCTAGTGTGAAACACAAGCCGTGGCGGCCTACGTGCTCAGGGGTGAGCCGTTGACCGTCGCACCGCAATCCGAGATCAAAGGATGATAAATGCACTCTCTTCACCCGTGGCGGCGACGAGTCGCCCTAGGGCTGTCCGTCGGGATAGCCTCTGTACTGCTTGCCGCTTGCAGTGGCACACCAGCCCCATCGCCATCGACCGATGCCAACACGTCGGGGGATCCTCTCTCTGGCTCCTCCATCGTCATCGGTACGTACTCCCCGCTCGAAGCCCAGTACAAGGTATGGGCACAGGCCTACATGACTGAGTTCCCGGATCGCAAGGTCGAGATTGTGGCAGTGAGCGAGGACATCACCAAGTACCAGCAGATCCTGGCCACACAGCGTATCTCCAATACGATGCCTGACCTGATCTTCAATGTTGACTTCCTCGCCAATGTCTTCGCAGAGGCTGATCTCGTGCTCGACCTGGCACCGATGCTCGCCAAGGGTGACGGTGGCCTCACGGCAGACGGTTTTGTCCCGGCGTTCCTGGGCCAGTATCGCCCGATTGACTCCCCCGACAAGATCACCGGGCTTCCGGTCAGCGCCGACTCGACCGTTCTTTACTGGAACAAGTCGATCTTCGACAAGTATGGAGTGACGGACTACCCCACCGATGACTGGACCTGGGACGACTACCTGCGCGTTGCTAAGGAAATCCAGAAGGCCTCCGGCGGAGAGGTCTTCGGAGCGACTCCTCCTGCCGAAGACGGTGGCTCGATCTCCTATTGGGGTCCTGTCCTGATGGCCGAGGGCGCCAAGGTTTACGACCCCGAGACCAACACAGTCGACATCAACTCTCCTGCCGCTATCGAGGGCTGGAAGAAGATGCTCGAGTTCTATCCTGATGGCGTGCCGCCGTACAGCACTGGCACTGGTGGTGCCTGGGATATTGGCTCTGGCAAGATGGCCATGGGCATCGGCTCGACGGCCCTAGTCGCGGGTACTCGTGAATCCCTCAAGGATTACGAATGGGATGTCGCCCGAGTGCCACAACTCAATGGCAAGCACCCGTCCGGTGGCGGTTCATACGGATTCTCGATCTCCGCGACCACACCCAACGTCGACGCTGCTTGGGCCTTCCTCGCTTGGTTCTATGATCCGGCCAAGGGTTCGCTCGTTGCACAGAGCCCCGAGGGTGGTTCCATCATTCCGCCCACGCTGAGCGGTCTCCAAGGCGGTGCCTGGTCCGACGCGACAATCCCCGCCAATATCAAGGTGTTCGCAACAGCAGCTCAGGACGCCGCGCTCATGGTAGCCATGCCCGGTAGCTCTCAGTCCGTGATGACTGACGCCACGAAGCAGGCCTTCCAGGAAGTGCTCCTGTCCGGAGTGGACATCCAGACTGCCTTCGACAAGGCAGCAGCCACAACCAACGCGGCGCTTGTTCAAGAAGCAAACAAGTAGTCGCATAAGACAATGAGGCATTCGGGTGGGAGACTAGGCTCTCTCACCCGAATGCCTTTGAGGGGGTAACCGTGAGGGTCACGACCAACCAGAATCCACAGGCGCAAGCCGAATCCGACACGGATGTGCAGATCAAGTCGAGGCGCAAGCGACGTCGAAAAGACGAGCTCATCGCCTGGACCCTTCTCGCGCCTGGGTTGATCGCCTTCGCCATCTTTGTCATCCTTCCCGGGCTCGGGGCGCTGGCACTGTCGTTCATGGACTGGCGGCTGTTCGACAACCCGAGTTTCGTCGGCCTGAAGCACATCGTGCGGCTGTTCAAGGACCAGAACATGTGGAAATCCCTGGGTGTCACAGTCTGGTTCCTCATCCTCGGCGTTATTCCAACAACTGTGATTGGCTTCCTGCTGGCAGTGATTGCGAGTTCGCCCTTGCGGGGCGCAGGTGGGTTGCGTGTGCTGTACTTCACCCCCATGATCGCGTCCAGCGCCATCACAGCCGTTCTGTGGTCGAACCTCTACAAACCCAAGTTCGGGATCTTCGCCCAGATCCTCTCAGCGTTCGGAGCCCAAGCCCCCAACTGGATGGCAGCTCCCGGTATCACTCGGCCCGCGCTGGCCATCGTCCTGATCTGGAGCGCCCTGCCCGTGGTCATCATCTTGTACATCGCCGGTATCCAGAAAGTGCCAACCGATGTCTACGCAGCAGCGGCCCTGGATGGGGCAAACAAGTGGCAACAGCTCTGGAGTATCACGTGGCCAATGGTGTTCCCCACCACCAGTGTCATCGCTGTGCTGATGTTCATCACCTTCCTCGGCTCCCCACTTGAGTACGCCCTGCTCATGACCGACGGTGGGCCCCTGGGAGAGACCCAAACCCTCGGGCTTTACGCTTTCAAAATGGCGTTCGAACGCCGAGACATGGGCTATGCAAGCGCGCTCGCCCTGTGGCAACTAGCACTCATCGGAATTGCCTTCCTTGTGGGGCGCAGTTCCGCCAAACTATTGCGGAGTATTCGATGATTAGAACCAGCAAACCGTACATGGTCTTCCGTTACACGCTCATCGCAGTGTGTGGGCTCATCATGGCCTTCCCCTTGTTCTACATGGTCTCCCGCTCTTTCATGACCCCCGCTGAAGTCGAGGCAATGCCGCCCCGGCTTCTCCCTGGCGGACTGGTGTGGGAAAACTATGTCGAAGCAGCCAAGTTCGTCACTCCCCATGTGATCGCAAATTCGCTGTTCGTCGCCATCTCCATCGTTGTCATGCAACTCGCGCTTGCCCTGCCAGCCGCCTTCGCCCTCTCGAAGGTTCCCTTCCGCTGGACGGGAATAGTCATGGGCTTTCTCCTGTTGCCGATGTTCATCCCGTCGAGCTTTACCCTCATTCCCACCTTCATCGTTGCCTTCAAACTCGGAATGCTGAACACCTTTGCCGGTCTCATCATCCCCATCGGTTCGACCATTTCGGTCGGCATACTCCTCTTTAGGCAGTTCTTCGCTTCGTTGCCAGATGGTCTTGTGGAAGCGGCACGCATCGATGGTGCAGGTTGGTTCCGAGTGTTTTGGTCAGTAACATTGCCGCTGGCTGCGCCAATCATCACGACGTTCTCGGTGGTGACGTTCATCACAGCCTGGAATCTCTATCTGTGGCCACAAGTGATCGCCACCGATCCGAATCTCGCGGTGATCAATGTCGCCCTCGCTCCCATCGCGGGCGGTTCCACCTTCCGGTACGTCTCCCCTGCCATCGGGTTGGCCGGTGCCACCATCGGTGTACTTCCTTCGCTCCTGATCTTCATCGTCGGCCAGAAGTGGCTGGTGCGCGGAATGGCCGCTGGTACCGGACTGGAGTGAACGGCCGATAACCAGTGGTTGCCTTACGTTGTTGTCGAATCACGAACGACGCGGCCCGCTAGAGTCGCGGACGATGAGTTCAGGTTGTAAGACAAGTTGCTGATGTACGTGTGCCTCGGCACCTGCTGAATGCTCGAACAGCAATTGAGCCGCACGATACCCGAGTTCGTCGGTGGGCTGGCGCACGGAGGTAAGGGGGACGACCCAGTCGGCCGCGAAGTCGATGTCATCGTAGCCAATCAAGGAGACATCGTCTGGGATCCGCAACCCGGCCTGGGCCAGTCCACGATAGACACCGAAGGCCATCATGTCGTTTCCGCAAAGAATGCCCGTCGGAACCTGGGACTCAAGCAGTTGTCGTGCCCCCAAAAGTCCGTCGTTGGTGCCGATTCCGGGCGTGCTCACCTCAATGAGAGCGGTGGACGGATCGAGGCCTGCTTCGACAATCGCTGCGCGTACACCTTCGACGCGCTGAGCCATCTGTCGCAATCCGGCGGGCCCGCCAACAAAGGCGATACGTTCATGGCCCTCGCTGATGAGGTGCTGAGCAGCCATGTGGGCCCCTTGTACATCATCGACAGCAACTGAACAATCCTCATCCGATGCGGCATAGTCCAGCAAGACGATGGGTACTCGGCGCGAACTGAGCCACTTGAGGTGCTCTTCGAAATCTGGACTGGCCGAGGTCAAGAGCACACCGCGGACTCGCTGTGCGGCGAGCATCTGGAGCAGCCGTCCCTCCTTCTCAGGCGAGTTCTCCGAGTTACAGAGGATGACCATGTGGTTTGCCTCGCTCGCCGCCCGCTCGACAGCACGTGCCACCTCCATGAAGAAGGGGCTCACCACGTCAAGAACGACTAATCCGATGACTTGGCTGGAGACCCCCGTCAGGACTCGGGCTTGTTGGTTGGGGACAAATCCGAGTTCCTCGATGGCACGCTCGACGGCCTCGCGGGTGTGGCGACGCACGACTCTGGGATGGTTGATGGTGTTGGACACAGTGCCGATGGAGACTCCTGCCAGCGTCGCAACGTCCTCCATCCTGACCACGACACCTTCGCCATGACCGTTGGAGCCGCGCGGAGTTCCAGCACTGAGGACGCTCTCATTGGCCATGCGTTGCTCTCTTCCCTAACAGATTCAGCGTATCCGATTCCACTGTGCCCGATTCTGCGGCCCATGGATAGTCGATGTCCACAACCGGCCACGACGACCCAATGGTCACATTCCGATAACGATGGTCACATTCTCATAACATTCCTTGCGCTTCGTTTCGCGGGGGGCTAGTGTTTGAAGCGCTTCAACCTTTGAAGCGCTTCAAACGTCACCGGAGATGTGTGAGGAGTCCAGGATGTCGATTGCAACGGTTCCCATCAATTCAAGTCGAGTGCCCTATCGTTTTCACGTGGCGCGCAACAGTGTCGATACCCGCGAGATCAGCCGCGACGATCTTCGGTTGCTCGCAGTCATCGCCACGGGCATCCCTCTTACCTCGGTTGCTCATCGTCTCGACATCAGTGACCGGACGGTACGACGCCGGGTGCGCCATATCTGCGAGTCGCTCGGGCTGAAGTCCATCATTGAGGCAGTGGCCTGGGCCGCTCGGCGCGGCCTCATCTAGGCCAGAAAACCTCTTGACCGATTGCGGCCATACGTGGGGCAGTTTTCGCCCTGTTGCCCTAGCGTGAATGTAGCCGCAATGTGGCCCTTTGTACGAATTGGGAGAGAAAGTCGAGCCGTGACCACGCTAGACACTAAACGATGGATGGTGTCGTGGGCCGCTTCCAGTAGCGGCTTCCAAGGTACCTTCAGTTGGATTGAGGCGACGATACGCCAGACGATGAGGCTGTCCGTGGGTGGGCAGGCCGTCAGGCTCAGGTTCGCTAACCCTTATACCTATGCGCCCCTCGTCTTGGATGCCGTGACTCTCGGGCTCTCAACTGGCGACAGGGCCGACCTCGACTCTGCCCCATTGCCTGTATTCGTCGATGGGCAAACCCGCTTCTGCGTCCAACCTGGTTCTGTGGTGACCACCGATCCGATTCCGCTCGTGGTTGACGACCTCGCCACCGTCGCCGTCAGCGTGTACACCTCCGGTCCCGTTGACCTGTCGAAACATGACTGGGCCAACCACATCTTGTGGAGCACACTCATGGCCACTGGCGACCATACCAAGGACGAATCCGGTGACGCCTTCCGCCCCTTCGGCTTCAGCTGGCTCTGGGTGGATGCCATCGACGTCCTGAGCCCGGACGCCTCCGGGGCTGTTGTGGTGCTCGGCGACTCGCTCGCGGACGGAGCTGGGTCCACCTTCGGCACCGACACCAAGTGGCCAGACTTCCTCGCCGAGAGGCTCTGTCGGCTTCCTTCCGGCGATCCCCGCAGACGAGCGGTAGCGAATGCCGCTATCGGGGGAAACACCGTTGCTGGCCTCGGTACCGATCTGGTGGGAGTAAACGCGCTTGCCCGTCTGGACCGTGATGTCCTCTCATTGTCGGGAGTCAGCGAGGTTGTCGTGTGCGAGGGGTCCAATGACATTTACCTTGGGGCAACACCCGAGGCACTCGAGGCGGACCTGTGTACATTGGCAGCCCGGATTCACGCCACTGGTGCTCGTGCGATAGTGACGACAATCGCCCCTCGTATGGGTGGCTATTTGTGGGATTCTGACCATGAAGAGCGCCGACTGCGCGCAAACTCCTGGATCCGTTCACAATCAGTATTCGACGCCGTCGTCGACATCACACAGGCTCTAGAAGACCCGGTTCGTCCAGGGCGGTTGCGTCCTGACCTAGACGCCGACGGAACCCACCCCAACTCTGCCGGTGCCCGCGCCATCGCGGATGCCTTCGATCTCGGTCTATTCGCTGGGCCCGTTCGCTAGGACGCTGACATCACAACTGCTATGGAGGACTTGCGCGAGACTAAGAAGTGGCGCCGCCCTGCCTTTATTCTGCTCTCCAGCCAAACAATTGCCGCTTTCGGAACGGCGCTCACTCAGTTCGCAATCACCTGGTACCTCACCCTTGAGACTGAATCTGGTGTGATCATGGCGCTGTCGATTGTCTTCGGAATGCTGCCCCAAGCCGTCCTCTCAGTCGTGGGCGGGGTGCTCGCGGATCGAATCTCCAAACGTCTTCTGATCGTCGCCTCCCAGGGGATCATTGTCCTGGCTACTGTCGGACTCGCCCTGGCGATGTCCACCGGCTACGGCGCACACTGGCTCATCTTCCTCGCGCTTGCCATCCGCTCGATCGGGGCTGGTCTTCGGACACCGCCGGTATCGGCCGTGGTGCCGCAACTTGTCCCACTTGGCCAACTCGTGCGTATCAACGGCACTTACCAGACCGCACAATCGGTAGTGTCCATCCTCAGTCCAGTTGCTGCGGCTGCAGCTCTTGCGGGAACGTCGATTACGACAGTCCTCTTCATCGACGTCGCTGTATCAGTTATCGCCATCACCCTTGTTCTGATCACTCCCCTGCCGGATCGACCAGTCGAAGAACATAAGACGAAATGGCAAACCTCGCTCGCTGAAGGCGTCAGGTACACGAGAGGAAACCGGTTCGTTCGCTGGATATTCACGATGGGCGTCATCGTGATCCTGCTCGGCGCAGCCCCGGCCTACTTGGTTCCCCTTCGCATAGCGCGAGCATTCAGTGGAGAGGTATGGATGCTGGGTGGCAGTCAGATCGCGGTAAGTCTGGGCACGATCGCCGTAGGTTCCCTGGCTGCAATCATGGGGAGACGCCTGAAGCTGACGGTCTTGGTGGTCGCTGCTCCTGCCATGTTCGGTGTCGCCTCCATCATCCTCGGGATCACCCAGAACATCTGGGTGCTCTTCTGTGCCATGTTCCTGGCTGGGGCAGCGCTCACAATAGCCACCGGAATGTCCGGAACCCTGCTGCAGGAGCGCGTAGAGATCAGCTATCTCGGACGAGTGTTTGGGCTCTTTGGTCTAGTCCTCTTCGCCATGCCACTCGGTTTGGTGATCTTCGGCCCACTCGCCGATCTCATGCAGGTGGAGATTCTGTTCGTCTGTTCGGGAATCGCAACCTTCATTGTGTCAACTATCGTCATGCTCAGCCCATTCGGGCGTGCAGCCATCCGGGAGGGTATGTCTCCCTGGAAACCACCAATGTCACTGCGTGACACGAGAGAGGAATATCGATGAAAACTACACAGGACAAATACGTCGTGGTAGGCGCCGACTTCGCCGGCTTCCCATTGAAGGAGGCAGTGAAGGCCCACCTCATTGAGCGCGGCTGGAGCGTCGAGGATGTTACCCCAGACCTCGACACTGTTCCCATGTACCACCGGGCCGGATTCTTAGTCGGGGCGAAGATTGCCGAAGGCGAGTACGAAAAGGCTCTGGCCTTCTGCGGAACCGGCATGGGCATCCACATCGCGGCAAGTAAACTGCCGCATGTCCACGCTGCTGTGGCGGAAACACTGCCCGCAGCCAAGCGGGCAGCGACTGCAAACAATGCTAACTTGCTTGCGATGGGTGCCTATTGGACGGGTGTACGGCTCGCCAATGGGATGGCGGATGCCTTCCTTGAATCATCGCTGGGAGAAGGGTATGAGGATTGGGCGGGCTTCTATGAGTACCACCGGCTTGGTTACGACGAGTGCGAGAACTTCGATTACGAGGCGTACAAGGCAGCCGGATTCCAAGTGGCGGACCCATCAGTGCCGGTCCTTGGCCCCGAACCCGTCGGGCTGGCCTACTAGGAAACCAGTGACCCATGATTCAGAACCCCAGCCCGGCCAGCATTGGCCGTCCTCCCGCACCCACGGCCCTCGCACATGCCAACCTGATAACGGCGGATGCCCCAAGAGGAGAGGTGGTGGAACTGTGCACCACAGTTGCGCTCGACCGCTCCCCCGAGACGGTACGCACCGCACGCCTGTTCGCCACTGCTCACGGGGTGTACGAGGCGAGGGTCAACGACCAAGACGTGGCGGATTGGGTTCTCTCGCCTGGTTGGACGGCCTATCAATGGCGCCTGAACTACCAGGAGTATGACGTCACCAATGTGGTTCGCGGTGGGCCGACCGACATCACAGTCAGCGCCCGCGTTGGCAATGGTTGGTATCGGGGCGATTTCGGGCCATGGCTGACGCACAACTACGGAGACGATATCGGGTTCATCGGTGCTCTGGAGATCGAGTATGACGACGGTCACCGTCAGATCGTCGCCACCTCGGCCGCCTGGAACGGGCACAGCACCGACGTGACGCAGAACTCGCTGTACGACGGTCAGCGAATCGATGCGCGACTGCGAGGCCTGAGTCGGCCGCTACCAGTGCGGGTTGTTGAGTTTGACCCTGACACGCTCTATCCCCAGGTCAGCCCACCGATCAGGAGGCAGGAGACGTTGCGTCCTGTGCGCAACTGGGTATCGCCTTCAGGGGCGAACCTCATCGATTTCGGCCAGAACTTGGTCGGCTGGCTCCGGTTCACCGTCACTGGACCTGCGGGTACTGAGATCACAATCCGCCACGCTGAAGCATTGGAGGACGGAGAACTAGCCATGGCCCCGCTGAGGAAGGCCAAGGTTACTGACACCTTCGTCCTGTCTGGCGGAGAGGATTTCTTCGAGCCCACTTTCACCTTCCACGGATCCCGGTATGTCGAGGTGAGTGGCTGGCCGGGAGAACTGAGCGAGGCGAATCTGGAAGCGGTTGTTGTCGGCTCGGATATCCGGAGGACTGGGTGGTTCAAGTGCTCAGACCCCAGGGTCAACCAACTCGTCCAAAACTCGGTGTGGGGCCAGAAGGGCAACTTCCTGTCGATACCCACCGACTGCCCACAACGAGACGAGCGTCTTGGATGGACAGGTGACATTGCCGTATACTCCCCAACGGCGGCGTACCAATTTGATGTGGCGGATTTCCTCCACGATTGGCTGCTCAACCTCGCGGTGGAGCAAAGCCATCACAGCGGCATTGTGCCGTGGGTTGTTCCAAGAGTGCTCAACGTCCCGGATGGGCAGTGGGATGTGCCAGCAGCAATCTGGGGGGATGCGGCGGCCTGGGTTCCTGAAGCGCTCTGGAACTTCTACGGTGATGAGTCTCGCCTGGCTGCGCACTATCCGGCAATGGCTGCACACCTGCGCTGTGTCGAAGGGCTGATATCGCCGACTGGCTTGTGGGACACCGGCTTCCAGTTTGGTGACTGGCTCGATCCGGATTCTCCTCCGCAAGATGCTCAGGCGGCCAAGGCGGACCCAGGTGTCGTCGCCACGGCGTGCCTCTACCGCAGTGCGCGGTTCGCGGCCAGGGCTGCCACAGTTCTCGGGTGCGCGGAAGCTGACCACTGGGCGGGCCTTGCCGCGCGAACCAAAGAGGGGTTCAACGAGCACTATGTCCACGACGGGATTGTTCGTTCTGACTGCGCCACTGTGTATGCACTGGCGCTTCATTTCGGCCTGCTCGGCGAGGAGGATCGGGCTTCGGCTGCCGCTCGATTGGCTGAACTCGTTCGGGCAGCCGACTACAAGGCAACGACCGGTTTCGCAGGCACACCCTACGTGACTTGGGCCCTGTCTGAGAATGGGTACGTCACCGATGCCTATCGCCTTCTGCTCCAGAATGAATGCCCGTCTTGGCTCTACCAGGTGGCGATGGGCGCCACCACAATGTGGGAGCGATGGGACTCCGTCCTGCCCGATGGCAGGCTGAACGACCCCATCATGACAAGCCTCAACCACTACGCTTTCGGCTCAGTGTGCGATTGGCTCTACCAGGGTGTCGCGGGTATCCGACCCGCAGAACCTGGTTTCCGTCGCATACAAATCAAACCAACCCCCGGCGAGGGGATCGACTGGGTTGATGCATGCTTCGACTCTCCTGTGGGCCAGATTCGAGTAAAGTGGCTGCACATCAATGGTCAGTTCAAATTGCGCGTTGCACTTCCCCAAGAAACTCCGGCAGAGGTTGTCATGCCCGACGGAAGCCGTTTCGAGGTACGTGGTGGAAACCACGAATGGTCGGTGCCGCTGGGTTGACTCGGCGAGTACGGCGTGCAAACATGTGTGATGCGCTGCCCGCCCAAACCTCTTTGCGCTCTCGCTAGGACCTGTCGGATTTCCCCCATTTGGAGGTACCAGCATGTCGCTGCCGTGTCTAGCGTGAAAGATGGCAACGTCGAGGCCGAGGAGCTCAAGTGAAGAACAAGAAACTACGTCGCAAGGTGCTGGCCGGATCGATCCCTGCCGGTCTGCCAGAACGCACCAAACTAGACCGCGTCGATGTCAGTGACTGTTAGACGACGCGCTTGCTACCAGGTGATTCGCACTCTCCGAGTGCCTGGGCCGAGGCGCTCTTTGCTGATGAGATTCCGGTCGTGGATGTACTCATGAAAATCCGTGACGCCGTTGTACGACCCTTCGGGCTGGCGGTGTCCTCGTCCCGTCCCAAAGAGATGAAACTGATGTTTCCCATACTCTCGGAAGATACCGACGAGGTGATCTTGGGCGCGGAGGACAAACACCTGACCTTCGCCGTGGGTGTCACTATCGCAAACAACACTGTCTCAATTTCAACACTGGTTACGATCCACAACACCTTGGGCAAGCTCTACTGGGCGGTAGTTCGTCTCTTCCATCCGGTATTGGTTCGTGCCACCTTGCGTGCAACCCCGCTGGTTACCTGAAGGGCACATCCTCCGATGGTGTCCACAGTTGCTCCATTGGTGGCTTCTGTGGCCTGGTCCTGCCCTCACGAATGCCGAACGTAAGGAAAACCTCAGGGTAGATTGGGGAGATACCACCAATGACTTTGGGGGCTGGGCTGGCGAAGATTGAACCATGAACACTGAGACAGATTCTCCTGAGAACACTTCGCCGCCCTTGGACATCCGCGACCTGGCCAACAATGCGGTACGGGACACTCGTTACCTCTTGCCGGGGCTCTTCGTCGACACCGCCAAGTTTTCATTTCTCGTGACGTTGGTATGCGTGGGAGTTGGGACTTCGGTCATCTGGGTGGGGCTGCCGATTCTCGTGTTCACTTTGTCTTGCGCCCATCGATGGGCGAATTGGGAGTTGTCGAGGCTACGTCCACTCGGCCTTGAAACTCCCAAGCTCGGCCCGCAGGAGTCGGATTCATTTGCTGGTATGAAGTGGATGACTGTCTTGCGCACCCAAAGGTATTGGCGCGAGTTTCTTCATGGAATCGTGGTCTTCCCTCTGACTATCGCCACGTGGTCGAGTGTGGTGACCTGGTGGGCGGGAGTGCTTGGCGGACTGACAAGTTTCATTTGGTATTCCATTCTGGATCGAGTGCTGACCGACAATACGGATGTGGTGGATTTGCTCCATCTGCCCATCCCGCACACACTCTTCTATACCCTCTTCGGCCTTCTGTTCGCTGTCACCTTGCCTTGGGTGGTGCGCCGCTGCTGCCTCGCACATATCTGGCTGGCGAAGAGATTCTTGCTGGCGACAGACCAGGAGTTGAAGGCCGAAATTGCCAGGCTTTCGCGTTCGCGGGAGCAGTTGGACGCAGCGGAAGTCCTGTCTCGGCAGCGGTTGGAACACGACATACACGATGGACCGCAACAGAAGTTGATTCGTCTCGGTATGGATTTGGCGACCGCGCAGCGTCGGCTCAGTGAAGGCGATGTCGAGACTGCCGGTGCCACTCTGGCTGAAGCGCGCACCCTCACCGATGCGACCATCTCTGAGTTGCGGGCACTCTCCCGCGGCTTCGCGCCACCGATTCTGAAAGACCGTGGATTGGACGCGGCCCTGTCGTCCATCTGCGCAGGATCCGTCGTCCCGGCAAGGTTGATTGCGAGCCTTGAAGGTGCCGAAACTCTCCCCGAGCCCATAGCGAGTGCTGCCTACTTTGCCGTCGCTGAAGGACTGACCAATGCGGCCAAGCACTCGGGAGCCTCCGAAGTCCTTGTCAATGCCCAGTTGGACACTAGTGAACTTACCATCACTGTTGTCGATGATGGCAAGGGTGGGGCGCAGGTCGTGCCGGGGCATGGCTTGGCGGGGTTGCTGGATCGTGTCGAAGGTCATGGCGGGTCAATGGTTGTCGAAACCGTGGCGGCAGGTGGCACTAAGATGACCATCAAGTTGCCCCGCTGAACTGTGGAGGATCATGCGTCTCGTCTTGGCCGAAGATTCGGTACTGCTGCGCGAAGGCCTCATCCGCCTGCTTGAGGAAGCGGGTCACGATGTCGTGGCGGCAGTGGGGGATGCGCCGAGCCTGATCACAGCCGTCGAGGAGTTCCAGCCCGATGTGGCGATCACCGATGTGCGCATGCCTCCAGATTTCACCGATGACGGACTGCGTGCGGTGGTCGCGCTGCGCCGACGTTACCCTGGGTTGGGTGTGCTGGTGCTGTCGCAATACGTCGAAGAGGTGTACGCCCGAGAGTTGCTGGCGGACGGCGCCGCCGGCGTCGGCTACCTGTTGAAAGACCGCATCCAGGACCTCGACAGCCTCGACGATGCACTGACGCAAATCAACCAGGGCTCGTCGGTCATCGACCCAGAAGTTGTCTCACAAATCATGTCGCGTCGGCGTCCCAACGACCAACTGGCACGCCTGAGCAACCGCGAACAAGAGGTACTGGCGCTCATGGCCCAAGGCTGCACCAACCACGCCATCGCCACAAAGTTGGTAGTCAGCGAAGGCGCCGTCGAAAAACACGTCGCGTCGGTATTCACCAAACTAGACCTGGCCGCTTCCCCAGACGAGAACCGTCGGGTACTCGCCGTCTTGGCGTACTTTCAGCGGTAGGGCAACGGCAATACTAATTGGCTTGATGGGTGTCCGACGTGCGCCGATGGACGCCCTAGAACTCCACGGTCCGGTCGCCGCCGCCGAAGGTTGAGAACACCGCTGTACCGCTGGTGAATGCGTAAACCTCGGTCTTGCCGTCGTCAGCGGAGTACATGGACTTCAGACTCGGATAGATGTCGAGCATCAACTGGTTGGCTTCGACACTGTGCTGCGCGAACACCTGCCCGGTGACACGTACCCATGTTTCGCCGTCATAAGCGCAGATGGCGACGTTCGGGTTTACCTCAAGCTGGCGTGACACCGCCTTGGTATTCGCCGTCTGGAAAGACAACTTGCCGTTGATGACAGCGAGTGTTCCTAGTGGCCGCAACCGTGGTGCGTCGCCGTCGACTGTGGCAAGGAAGTAATGCCCGCACTTCGCAACGAACTCAACAATTTCCTGCATATTTACCACTTTCTTCCTTGGATGCCGACGCCCAGCCAGGCGATGGTTCCCCTGTTTCGTTCCCTACCCTAGAGGCAAATGTCACGCTTTGAGACTGCGGCCATGAGGCGGAACGCGAATCTCGTATGCTCTCGGTATGCCAGCTTCTTCTGAAACCACTATCGCCAACACACCGCACATCAAGAATGGTCTGATTCGAGCGGTACGAGAATTGCTGGAGCATCGCGCTCTGTGGCTGTACCTACTGGTGGACCAGGCCCGAAAAGAGGGTCTCGAACCCGACCGCTACGCCAGCCAAGCAGTCAACCGCTGCGGCCACTTCCAAGGCGCCGAGCTTGTCGAGAAGGGCGGCACCAAGTCCCTGAAAGGGCTGCGCAAGACCCTGTTCAGCAAGCCCGCCCAGTGGGTGTTCGAGATGAAGGTACGCGAATCCACAGACGACAAACTGTCCATCGACTTCCACTATTGCCCCTTGGTCGCATCCTGGCAAAAGCAAGGCTGTACCCCCGAAGAAATCGCGGAACTCTGCGACATCGCCATGAGCGGAGACCGTGGCATCGCAGAATCCTTCGGCTGCACCCTGGCCCTCCCCACCGCCATCGCGCACGGCGACGCCTACTGCCAGATTCGATTCAGCCGACCCACTACCGCCTAGGAGTAAGGAACAGTCGCACCACCGCGACCGGTGATGTCGAAGAAGCCGCCAGCACGTTCAAGCACCCAGTCGGAGAACAAGAACAGGCCTGGGGGAAGCATCCAGGATTCGCCGGTCATCCTCTGCCCCCCTGTCGCGGCCAGGTGGCGTTCGAAAGCAGGTGCAGGATGCGGACTTTGGCCATCACCGGCGGATTTCTGGGTTGCCAGACGGGGTTGGCTCAAAGTTCGCCCATTTCTGCCCCAATCTTGGGCCAACTCTGATCCAACTTCGGGCCGTGACCCCCAGAATCGCCGGAGATGGCAAAAGTCCGCCAACCAAGAGGTCGCAACGATTCTGCACTACCATCTGAGGACTGTCCACGCGCGGTCACGATTTGCACAGCACGCAGTGCATTGAGTGCTGTGCAAATGATAGAGTGAGTGCTGTGCAAACAGCGACACCGCCAACCCTGAGACCAGCCGCCTACCGGCCACGCATAGCCGACACGGCCCTGGCACGTCTTCTGAGCCAGACAGGGGCGGTCGTCATCGACGGGCCGAAGTGGTGCGGCAAGACGTGGTTGGCACGCAATCAGGCCCGCAGCGAGATTCTGATGCAAGACCCAGCAGGCAACTATCGCAACCGGCGACTGGCTGTCGATGACCCGTCAGCCCTTCTTTCTGGTGCCCAACCAGTCCTCATTGATGAATGGCAGGACGCCCCGCCAATCTGGGACGCTGTGCGAATGGAGGTCGACCGATCAGGCGAGGCAGGCCAGTTCATCCTCACCGCCTCGACCACACCGAGAGATTCCGTGACCGCACACACCGGCACGGGCCGGATGTCGCGCCTGCATCTGTGGCCGATGAGTTCAGCCGAAACAGGCTTCTCCACAGGGGTGGTGTCCCTCGGTTCGCTGCTCGACGGGTCCCCGCCTCTCGCAGCCATCGGGGCTGCTTCGGAAGCCTCCCTCCTTGCCGCCATCACAGGGGGAGGCTGGCCCGCATCTGTCGACCGCTCCTACGAGTCGGCGTTCGCCCTGCCGCAGCATTACTTGGACGCCCTGGTGCACTCCGATGCGTCACGCCTCGACGGTGTGCGCCGGGACCCAGACAAACTATCAGCCCTCATCGCTTCACTGGCACGCAACACATCCACCGTCGTCACCAACGCCACCCTCGCCCAAGACATGGCCCAATTCGAAGGAATGACTCCAGCCCCCAACACCATCGCAGAGTACCTGGACGTCCTGCGACGCCTCCACGTCCTGATCCACATCCCGGCGTGGTCCCCAGCGTTGCGTTCACCTGTCAGACTGCGTGAAGCCCCCAAGAGAATACTTGTTGACCCATCATTGGCAGTTGCCGCACTTCATGCCGACGTCGACTCACTTACCAGCGAACCCAAGACAACCGGGTTGCTATTCGAGAACCTGTGTCTGCGCGACCTGGCCGTCTACAGCGCCGCCAATGACGCACAACTGTCTCACTACCGAGACAATTCCGGCTTGGAAGTCGACGCCATCATCGCCAAGCCCGGCCGATTCTGGGCCGGGGTCGAGATCAAATGGAGCATAACCCAAGTCGACAAAGCAGCCGCATCACTCATCCGACTCCGCGACAAGATGACGAACAATAGCGAACAAGCACCCCGCTTCCTCGCCGTTCTCGTCGGCACAGGAGACTACGCGCATACCCGCCCCGACGGCGTGCTCGTCCTTCCCATCGACACCCTGGGACCGTAATAAGTCGAAATGCGCTGTGGCACGTCGCCCGACGCTGCGACTGACAGGTGTATCAATCGTCGCCCCCATTCGCCCCGATGTGCTGATGCCCCCGTCCGTCCCAGTGTCCTTCTGTGCTATCAATGTGCTACGCTGTAGCCATGAGTGTGACAATGCTTTCCCAACGGGAACTACGCAATGGTTCCGCGCAAGTAATGGATCGCCTAGAGCAAGGCGAAGAGTTCACTGTGACAAGGAATAACCGGGTGGTCGGGAGACTGATTCCTCTGACTGGAGCACCGCAGAGTCCGCAACCTCTACGCTTTGTCCGCAGTGAGGACATTCGGGCATTGAATATCAGTTTGCCGCGCATCGATTTCGGGCAGATGAGGCGCGACGGCGACGAATTGTGGGGCGATGATGGCGACCGCATCGGCTGATCCCGGCCTGACGTACGGCATGCTGGACACTTCCGTCTTGATTGACCTTGGATTGTACGCGCAGGCGCATCAGACACCTGACATTTGCGCAGTAAGCACTATTGCTCTTGCTGAACTGGCCTTCGGTGTGGCAGTAGCCAAGACTCACGCTGAAACCGTCGCCCGGTCTCAGGCGTACGCCACTGTGAAACAACTCTTTGATCCCATACCCTTTAGCCTGACATGTGCCGATGTCTATGGTCAGCTTGCTGCCCTGATCCTCGACACAGGCCGAAGTCCCCGTCCGCGACGGTTCGATCTGATGATGGCGGCAGCAGCCGTGGATGCTGGTCTGCCTCTCTACACTGCGAATCCCGATGATTTTCGCGGGCTGGAGTCCCGAGTCGTCATAGTCCCGCTGTCCTTGCGAACCAGTGAAGACCAGATGTCCCCTTCGATCTCCTAGTCGGGCAACAAGAACAGGTCCGGGGCAGCCTCCAGTATGCGCCGGTCATCCTCATACACCAGTCTCCGAATCTCTCGAGACGCCTTGCCGTTGTCCAAACACCGCAGGAGTCTCTCGATCCCACCGCGCAATCTGTGCGGCTCCGACCATCGGCAGCACTCCATTAGTCCGCAGATCCAGCCTCCCTCATCAAGAGAACGAACCATTGGCGCAGGATGACAGGCAAGGCCGTGCCAGATTGCCAGGTAGCGGACGAGCTCCCCAGTCCTGATCCCTAGGCGAGCTTCTATCCGGTCCACCATCACCCAGGAGCAATTCGATAACCAGTTGTACCTCACGCGGAGTGTCGCTAATTGTGGATTGGACGGGTACAAGGTCCGCGTCCATTCGGGTCGTCGCAGCGGAATCCGCTGCCGGAGTTCGGATGGCCTTCTACGAGGCATCCCCTTTCACCGAATTAGTCATGCCGAAATGATATCAGTGGCCGGTTGGGAGTGTCCCAGCGACTCCCTTACCAGCAGGTATTTGGGATCGCGGGAGGGAGTGTGCCCGGTGTCATTCGCTGTAGTGGTACCGGCACGAGATAATCTCTAGGCCCCGCTCGGCGGCCCGGTACACCAGGCTGCGCTCGACCGTCCTGCGTCTTGGACCCACCAGACTCGATAGGCTCGAAGTCATGAACGCGAATACTTACCTCTCGGCTCAGTTCGGGCGGCCGACAGGTGTGGGAGGCAGGCTTGTGTCGCTGGTGATGAATCGGCAGAACCTACCGCTGTACGAAGCTGCGGCTGACCTCTTGCCCTTGTCAGACGCGGACAAGGTGCTCGACATCGGATGCGGCAATGGATTCGTGTTGTCTATGCTGGCCGAGCGGTCCCAAGCGTCATTTGTCGGCGTCGACATCTCAGAGACGATGGTGAAGGCAGCCAGTCGACGCAATAGCAGGTGGATTGCTGAGGGCCGGATGGCGATTCAGGTGGGCAATGCCGCATCCTTACCTTTCCCAGACGCCGCCTTCACACGGGCCTTCACAATCAACACTGCATATTTTTGGGAAGACCCGGACCAGACCATGGTCGAGATTCGGCGGGTCCTCGCAAACGGTGGCGTGTTCGTCAACGCGCTCTACACAAACGAAACGCTGGCCAAGTTCTCGCACACCCAAACTGGCTACAAGCACCATTCGGTCAGGGAACTCTTCAATTCGTGCTTCCGGGCCGGTTTCGAGGTGAAAATCGTTTCACTGCTGGACAGCACTGCCTACGGGCTGGTTTGCCAGGTCGCCTAGTGCCTGGCCAAGATTCCTTCGCTGGGGCAGCCGTTATCGACCCGAGAGTCTCCCTTGCCCTGTCATACCTCACAACCGAATGACGAGACTGCGGAACGGACGGTTCACGCCGCTGCGGCCAAGTTTTCGGCTGTCCGTCTGAGCAGGTTCAGGGATTCGGTAATCGAAGGGAACTGGCGGGCTTCGCCGACGAGGGAAAGCGCTCCAACACAGGTGTTGCCTTTGAGGACCGGGATGCCGATGGCGTGCATATTGGGGCTGACCGTTCCGTCCGAGGTGGCGTAGCCCACTCGACGGATTTCGACCAATTCGGCCGCCACTCTTGATGACGACTGAGTCGCTGCGGTGAACTTCTTGAATGGGCCGCGAAGGACCTCGTCGATGATTCGTTGGGGAGCGTGGGCCAGGAGCGGCAGTGCGCTCGCACCAGCGTACAGGGCATGGTCCTGGCCAGGCCGGTAGGCGAGGCGATGCGAGGCGTGCGCACGGCAGATGTCCAAGCACCGCGCAGTCGTGTGCACGCGCACGGTCAATACCGTCGTCAGGTTACTCCCATGACTGAGGCGGGCAAGCCACGGGCGAGCGACCAACTGGAAATGTCCCAAGTCTGTGTTCGCCTCGCTCAGTTTCTGACTTGGGGTAATGATTTCGTCCACCACCCTCAGGTACCCCGCGCCTGCGAGTTGGTGGACAAGTCGGTATGTCGTGGAACTGGGCAAGCCAGTGGCTTGCATGAGTTGTGCCACAGTCGTGCCGCCGGCCGCCCGGGTGACATCAAGGATGCGCAGGCCGCGAAGCAAGGAAGACGTCTCTATCGGCGTGGTGTTGGTCAGGGTGTAGGAGTCTATGGTTTGAGTAGTCATTGTTTGTCCTTGTGATGAAGATTGTTCGTTGTAGTAATGTGCGTCGCACACTGTGGATGCAGCGCGGGCGACCCCAAGTACAGGGCAGAAAGCAATCAACAACAGCAGCAGGTAACCATGTGCGCACGAGCAGTGGCTTGGCGCGAATGTGTTCCCGTAATCAACATGGCCATCAGCTTATAGCACACGAAAATTGGTCAAATTGCGCATGTCAACTATGTGGACCGCTTTTCTGGATATTGGCCGTGGTGGCCTGGTGGCGCTCGAAAACCAGACCAATCCAGTGCGTCGCGGGCACTGAACTCACTCAAGACCGTGATTCCCACTGAATGGGAACGAATAGCCGCGCACAATGGTGTGGTTCTAGCCTCGGTTCATGACAACCGACGCAACGACCACGCAGAAGCCTCCTCGGATCACCAGGACCGACTTCGTGCCGCACCTGCGCGGCTACGTTGGCGACCATCTTGTCGTGGACACGTCGGCCGCAGTGGTGGTCTCCGAACCACGCAAGGCTGTCGGCTTTTTCGCTGTGCCTAAGGGTGACGTACACCAAGAGTTCCTGTCTCAAGCCAGCGAAACCCCGAGACTACACCCCGGCGCCAACCAGTATTTCGACCTCCAAACAGACAATGACGTACGCCCACTCGCCGCCTGGTCATACGAAATCGACGGACTGGCCGGATACCTGGGGCTGCGCTTTGACGCCTTCGACAAGTTCCTGGAAGAAGACGAAGAAGTTCATGTACATCCGCGAGACTCGCGGCACCGCGTCGATGCGATCCGTAGTTCCCGACGTGTCGTCGTCCGTTATCAAGGCGAGATTCTGGCGGATTCACACTCCCCCGTGGCCCTCTTTGAAGGCGGCCTGCCCATCCGCTGGTATCTGCCCGAGGCCGACATTCGCCTCGACAAACTCGTCAAGGTAAGTTTGCACACCGGCTGCCCGTACAAGGGAACTGCCTCCTATTACTCCCCCACTGATGATCCCGACAAGCAGATTGCCTGGTATTACCCCCAACCGAATGACGCGGTCGCAGCAATAGCCGGGCACGTTGCTTTCTTCAACGAACTCGTGGACATAGAAGTCGATGGCAAGCCTCAGGGAAATCCACTCACCCAATGGAGCTACGGATTGCGCGACAATGTTCGTGGTGGCGGCTCCGGCAAGTTCCAGGCAACAGATTCTTCCCACGACCATCCCAACCAAACACAGGAGGACACCATGTCAGCAACCGTCATCAATCTGGACGCCATCGGGGCGCTCTCTCGCCGCCACCCGGTGCCACCAGGCGAGTTCACGTACGAGTATTCCGAGCGTCATGTCCGAGGCCTCATCGGCGACACGGCCGTGGTGGATTCCTATTCGCCGCTACTCGTGTGGGAACCGGGCCACGCTGTGCCTGGGTATGTTTACGCCCGCGAGGACGTGCGAGCCGACCTCCTGCGCCCCAATACTGCCAAGATCAACACCAAGCACACCCAAGTCGGCGAACGCTACGACATCGAGGTGGACGGGAAGACCTACCAGGGCGCGGCTTTCACTTTCGATGTGGACGGCCTTCGTGACCGGATCGGTTTCGAATGGTCCAGGCGCGACGGTTTGCCCGTCGTCGAGCATTGGTACGAGGAGGACGAGGAAGTGTTCGTCCACCCGCGCGACCCGTACAAGCGCGTCGACCCGATCAAGAGCTCGCGCCACGTTGAGGTGTACCTCGACGGAATCAAGATCGCCGACACCCACAATCCGGTGCTGCTCTTCGAGACTCGGCTCCCGATTCGTTACTACATTCCCGAGGCCGATTACGACTTCACGCATCTGACGCCAACCGAGCTTTCCACACGCTGCCCGTACAAGGGCCTCGCCAGTTATTGGTCGGTCACCACGGACAAGGGGACGTACGACAACATCATTTGGTCGTATCGGGACCCGGTCAAGGCAGCTTCCAACATCACTGGCCTGCTGGCTCCGTACAACGAACTGGTCGATATCATCGTGGACGGCGTGGCTCTGGACCGCCCTCAGTCCGAGTTCACTGAACACGTCAAACACCTTGTCCCCAAGGCAAAGAAGTAAGGTTCTCACGAACCTGCCGGTGGCGGGCCAATTCGGACGAGTGCCGCAATTGACCCGCCACTTCGCATGTCAGTCGCGTATCTGGAAACTAGGAGACACCCTGACTTGCCAGAACCAAGTCCCGGTACAGCCCGTCGACCTGTTCCAGATCACGTGGGCGCCCGTGTTGCACGACTCGTCCCTCATCAATGACGGCCACCTGCGCCATCCGGGCAGCAGTCGAAATGCGATGAGCGATCACCACGATTGTTCGGTCTTCGGGCTGGGTGGCCAGCAGGGCGTCGACACCACGCGCGGTCCGAGCGTCCATGTCGGCGGTGGCCTCGTCCAGAATCAGGACGGCTGGGTCGAGCAGCAGGGCGCGACCCAGGCAGATGAGTTGGCGCTGCCCAGCGGAGAGCTTGGGGTCTTTCTTCTCACCTACCCCCTCAGGCAGGCCCAAGGCGACGAGTTGTTGCAGCATGGCTTCCACCCGGTCGGATGTCGCGCCGGAGAGTCCCAAATTGTCCCGCACCGATCCGGCGAAGACATGGCCCTCCTGCCAGACAGAAACAATGCGTCTGCGAACGGAGTCAAGGCCCACATCGGCCAAGTCGTGATCGGCATAGGCCACCTGGCCGAGTTGGGGATGGAGGGCACCCGACAACAGCCGAGCCAGCGTTGTTTTCCCCGCACCACTAGGGCCAACCAATCCTAATCGAGCCCCAGGCTCCAATCGAAGCTCGCCCACAGTCATCGCCGCAGGCGCCTCGGGAGAGTAGCGAAACTCGACCTTTTCCAGCCTGAGTTCGCCCACGGGCAGTGTCACCTCCCTGGACGCCCCGGTTTCGACCGACGCCAGCCAAGCCGCTCTGGAGAAAGCGCTTCGAGCGGCTTGGGCCTGGGTGACGACATGGGTCAGCGACTGGACCGGCTCGAAGAAAGTGCCGACGTACAAGGTGAAACCGACCACTTCACCCACCGAAATCAGGCCAGAGTGCAACAGCAGCGCTCCACCGAAGAGCACCGGGAGATACACGAGCACCCCAAGGGCGTCGATGACGGCAGAGTATCGAGCCGACACATCGAAGCTTCGCCCCGCCGCGTCAAGGCGGTGGTCGTCCCGGCTGACGTAGCGACGTATCTGATCCACACTGCGCCCAAACCGACGCACGACCGCGATACCGTGAATCCCCTCGTTCAACTCGGCCGTGGCCACGGCGATGGCCGACCGCAGTTCGTCGTTGACCTTCCCGGCATGGCGCAAGAAGCTGCGAGTGCCAAAGATCGCCACCGGAGCCACACACACCAAGATGACAACGGACAAGATGGGCGACAGAGTGAACATGAACACCGTCGTCACCGCAACCACCAAGAGGTTCCCCACAGTCATCACCACTCCAGTACGCAGGAAAATGGCGATGATCTCGACGTCCGACGTCAACCGCGAGATGAAGGACCCCTCCGTCTCCCCAGCTCTGCCCATGGCGTCCACACGCAGCGCCTGAGAGAAGAGCCGCGTCCGCAGCCTGTCCACGACGCGCTCGGACATGCGGGCGGCCACCCGATTCTGCCATGCGCTCAGGAACCCACCCAGGACGTTGACAAGGAGATACCCAACCGCACACAAGGCGGCGAACCAGAGCGCGCCACCGGCCAAGGTAGCGTCGACCACTGCGCTCACCAGCAGCGGACCAGCCTGAACGCTCGCAATCGCCACAGCACCCAATGCCACAAAGCCGGTCGCCTCTGTGCCTAGGCCACGCATCAGTGAACGTGTAAGTTCCATAGTATTCATCGGTGTGCCCACTGGGTGACCTTGCCACCACTGAGAGTCAACACCCGGTCGGCGATGGCCATCAGGTGTGGCTCAGCGGTGACCACTATCACCGTCCGACCGGCAGTCTTGAGTTGAGGCAATAGTCCGGCCAAGGCCGCACTTGTCTCGGTGTCCAGGGCAGAGGTGACATCGTCCAAGAGCAGCACCGACGCGGGCGACAAGATGCCTCGGGCAAGCGCTGCTCGTTGTCGCTGACCTCCCGACAGTCGGGCTCCACGCTCGCCGACTTGAGTGTCCCAACCATCGGGCAGTTGCTCGACCACGTCATCCAACACCGCTAGGGAGGCCGCATAGCCAAGTTGCGCTTCTTCGGCGTCGGGATAGGCCATCCGCAGGTTTTCGGCAAGACTTCGAGAGAACAGGAACTCACTTTGAGACACCAGGCTGACCAGTTGACCGCGCCCACCCGCCGTCAGTTGGTCGATGTCATACCCTCCCACTTGTACTGAACCGACTTGCGGCGACAAGTCACCTCCGACCAGGCGCAACAAAGTGCTCTTTCCTGCCCCGGTGTCTCCGGTCACGACCACGAGTTCGCCAGGGGCCACCTCAAAGCTGACATCGCGCAGGACGTTCTCGCCCAGTGGGTAAGTGAATGAGACTGAGTTGAGCTTTACCTCGGCTCGCGCGTCGGCTTTGTCGTGAGAACTGGCGAGGTCTGTCCGGGAAGGGCCACCCGACTGCGACACCGAAGTGGACTGGGCACCAGATTCCAAAAGCAAGATGCGATGAATCGCGAGTTTGGCCCGAGACGCACCTGCGATGGCGTTCGCGGTGAATCGGAGCGGCCAAACTGCCATGACAATGTATCCATTGAACGCGACCAACCCTCCCCACGAGAGCTGACCGGCCTGAACCTGGGCGGCGCCTGCCAGGATCGCAAGGGCAATGCTCAGCGTGGGGACGAACTCAGCGATGGCCGTCCAAAAGGCCCGAATCCGACCAATCTCCACACCGGCCAAGCGAATCTCATCGCTCGCGGCCGAAAACCTCCGCTCGAACACTCCCCGAAGCCCCAAGCCCTGGATGATGCTGGCGCCCTGCATCGCGTCAGCCACCATGGCTGTGGCCGCTACGGTCTTGGAGCGCAGTTCACGGTTGGCAGGTTCAAGAGCACGCAGAAAGCGCATCGAGGCGACCAGAACCAAGGGCAGTGGGGCCAGAACCACCAGTGCCAGGAGGGGGTCGATCCAGACCATCACGGCAGCAATCATCGCAGTCCACGCCAGGTTGTTGGCCAGCACCTGAGCGTTCACCCCGAACTGCTCGATGTACTCGGTGTCGTCTCCCAGGACTCCCAGAATCTCCCCCGCACTCACATCTGCAGGTGATTCGGCCTGGTCCGAATGCAAGGAACGGTACAAGGACTTCCGAATCTGCCCCGCAGCGCGCGCACTGGACACGGGCATGAGCCAACGCCGATAACGCAGGGCCAAGGCTTTACCCAAGGCCAGCACCACCACCAGAACCGCCACCCACGTCAGACCCCAAGGGTCGGCCCCGGTTCGCAACTCATCAACGCCCAAGCCAGCCACATAAGGCACACCGACCGCGCACACAGACCACGAGACCCCCGAGACAAAAGCCAGGATGACTAGGCGTTTTTCCTCCCTGCCGATCCGATTCCACAGTTCCCGCCAAGGATGCTCGGCACCAGCGACAGCCTCGCTCATACCCCTGCCGCCACCAGTAATCTCGGCTCAATACTGCTGGGTTCCAGACTGAAAGACTCTTCGAGAGCGTGTGTGGGCTGGTAACGAGCGGCTCGCAGCAATGCCTTGGTGTAGCTGCGTCGAGGCGCGGTGTAGATGTCATCCGCTGGGCCGGTCTCAATGATTTTCCCATGTCGCATGACCGCGATCCGATCTGCGAGCGCCCTGACCACAGCCAAGTCGTGGGAGATGAACAAATAGGCCACGCCCGTGCGCTCCTGTAGCTGCCTCAGCAGGTCGATGATTTTCGCTTGTACAGACACGTCCAGCGAAGAAACCGGTTCGTCGCACACCACCAGGGTTGTCGGACCGGCGAATGCCCGAGCGATGGCCACCCGCTGCTGTTGCCCACCGGACAACTCTCTGGCATACCGATCCGCCAGAGAGGGGTCCAGCCCGACCTGTTCCATCAAGGACTCGACGCTGGAATCACCGCCCAGGAGCCGAATTGACCCCTGCAAGATGCGACGCACAGTGCGTTTCGGATTCAGCGAGGCGTCTGGATTCTGGAAGACGATTTGGACAGGGTTGCGCTCTCCTCGCGCAGGGTTGATGTCGATACGCCCCTCATGTCGGGTCAGACCAGCGACCGCTCGTCCCAAAGTAGTCTTGCCACTTCCCGACTCGCCAACCAGGGCCAAGACCTCGCCGGAGCGTATTTCTAGATCGACGTCGTCAACAACGGGATTACCGCCGTACAGTTTACGTACACCCTCGGCTCGCAGGACGACCGGTGCCGACCGCCGAAAAGAACCTCCCGACTTGGGTACGTCGATGTCTGGAAGCGCCGCAATCAACTCCTGGGTGTACTCATGTTGAGGGTACGACAGCACTTCCTGCGCGTCGCCCTCCTCCACGAGGATGCCGTCTTTCAACACCCCGACTCGGTCGCAGCGGGCGGCGACTAGTGGAAGGTTGTGGCTGATCATCACCACCGCCGCATCCAAATCGGCGCGCAGCTCGTCGATGAGGCCCAAGACGGCAGCCTCGATTTGGACATCCAGTCCGGTGGTCGGCTCGTCCAGAATCAGTAACTGTGGGCGGGAGGCCAGAGCCATGGAAATGACCACTCGTTGCGCCTGGCCACCTGAGAGTTGATGCGGGTAACGCAGAGCGATCTGACCCGGGTCCTCGAACCCGACCCGCTCCAGCAGCAGGAGGACTTCGGATGAAGTGCCGGGACCACTCCCCAGGGATTCCGCGATTTGGGCGCCCACGCGCATCGTCGGGTTCAGCGACCGCACAGGTTCCTGATAGACCATTGCTACTTGCTTCGCGCGATACTGGCGAAGCTCTTCCCCCTCAATGCCCAGCACGTCGGTGCCGTCCAGAGTGATTCTCCCCCGCGACACTCGACCGTTGCGCGCCAAGTAGCGCACCAAGGCCAAAGCCGCAGTGCTCTTCCCCGATCCTGATTCGCCGACCAGACCATAGGATTGCCCGGGCTCCACACAGAAGCTCAGTTCCCGCAATGCCGGATGCACGCCCCGTGGGGTCCGATACTCGACTGACAGTGATTCCACTTGCAACGTCATGATTGCAACACCTCCCTCAAGTTGTCCGCGATCAGGTTCACGGCGACCACCAAGGTCATGATCGCCAGCGCAGGGAAGGTGACACTCCACCACGCTGTCTGGATGAAGATCCGATTCTGTGAGACGACGAGGCCCCAATCCGGTGATGGCGGCTGTGCGCCCAGACCCAGGAAGGAAAGCCCAGCAGAGGCGAACACCGCGAAGCCGAGTCGAATCGTCGCTTCCACAATCAGCGTTGGTGCGACATTGGGCAACAACTCGACGAAAAGAATCCTCCACGTCGATTCACCCTGAGAGCGAGCCGACTCGACGTACTGTTTGCCGGTCTCGACGAAAACCGCCGACCTGACCGTACGGGCGATGATGGGAGCAAAGAAGATGCCAATCGCAATCATGATGGTCACCGGCGAACGCCCAAAAGCCGCAGTCACCAGCAAGATGGCGATGATGCCCGGTAGCGCGTGCAGAATGTCGAAGGACCGCATCAACAGGTCGTCGACGATTCCCCGGAAGTATCCAGCAGCCAACCCCATGGCAGCGCCAACCACAGTTGCTATGGCAGTTGCTGCGGGTGCGATGGTCAGGATTGGGCCGGCCCCTGCCAAGGTACGAATGAAGACGTCCCTGCCCAGATTGTCCGTGCCAAATGGGTGGCCACCGCCGGGAGGCTGGTTGACTCCGCCCGTTCGATTGAGGCCATCCAGTCCGAGAAAGGCCAAGACGACCGGTGCCGCGACCCAGAATCCCAGGATGAGCACGCTCAAGACAAAGGTGGGGCGGCGCAAGAGTTTGCCGCCCACACCCTGCGGCTTGGTGACCGTGCGGGACGCTTTGCTGAGCACAAGCGGCGCCAGTTTGATATCGATGACGCTCATTGCTGGTTCCTCGAACTGATGTCGATACGCGGATCGAGAGCCATATAGATCAGGTCCGTGACAAGCAGGAGCACAATGGAAGCCAGCGCGGTCACCATGATCACGGCCTCCAGTACAAAGATGTCTTTGCGTTGTACGGCGACAACGCTGGCCAGCCCGATGCCCGGATAACTGAAGAGGGTCTCCACGACGGCCGTCCCGCCGATGAGGTAAGCCAACTGGCCACCCAAGACTGCGACCGAGGGGACCAGCGAATTGCGGATGACATGGTTCGATACGATTTGACGCTCCCGCAGACCCTTCAAGACTGCGGTCCGGTAGAAGGGCGACTCCAGCGTCTCGATGGTGCCCGCGCGTACCATGCGGGCGACATACCCGACTGACGCCGCCATCAAGGTGAACGCTGGCAATGTCATCGCTCGCAGTCGGTCCGACAACGTGGTATCGGGCAGTATCCCTGAGTACACCGGGAACCAGCCCAAGAAGACCGAGAAGACCACCAAGAGCACTGTTCCGACCGCGAACTCTGGAATCGCCGACAGTGAAACCAGTCCTATCGTCAGCCCCCTGTCACTGCGGCGACCCTGATGGAAGGCTTGGAACAAACCCAAGGCGATCCCGAAGACCACCACTAGGACGAAGGCGTACACGCCCAGCGTCATTGAGTTGATGAGCCAGGCGGTGATCAGTGGCCGCACAGGTTCGTTGTAGAGAAGACTGATTCCCCAGTCTCCCCGAAGGAAAGCGCCCAACCAGGTCAGGTAGCCCTCGACAGAGGCACCAACAATTCCGTGTTGCTCTTTCCAGAGAGCGACCTGCGCATCGGTGGCGTAGGGGCCGAGGACAGACCGCCCTGGATCGCCGGGCACCACTTGGACAAGCCAGAACACCAGTACTGAGACTATGAACAATACAATCGGTACCTGCACGAGGCGACGCGCGATGATCCGACCAATCGGTCGGCGTTGTACTGAGGAGACGGCGGTGCCGGTGTAGACACCGCCGTCTGCTTCAATCAAGGTTGCCATGGCGAACCCATTACCTTTTCTCCGCTTACTGTTCTTTCCAGTCGTTGGTGAAGGCGTCCCCCGACGTGATATCGACGTGTACACCCTTGGCGAGGAATTGCTGATAGCTGGAGAACCCGACGATGACAACGGGAACGTCTTCCCACTGAATCTTCCCGATCTGGTCAACGATCTTCTGGCGCTCGGTCGGATCGACGGTCGCATCGTACTGATCGGAGAGCTTCTCCAAGGCCGGATTGGAGTACTTCGAAGCATTCCAGCCCGAACCAGCGCGGTAGATGTAGTTGATGAACTGCGATGGCGAAGGCCGACCTGCCCAATAGGTCAGGGTCACAGGCGCGTTCAGCCAGGGCGAATCCTCTCCGTCGGCATAGTAGGCGTCGTTGCTGAGGATGTCGAGAGTGACCTTGAAGTTGCCGGTGGCATTGAGTTGCTGCTGAATCACCGTGGCGTAAGACTCCTCTGATGGGCTGGTGGTGATGGCGAACTCGATGACCTTGTCGCCGAGCAGTTCTTTGACCTTGCCCAGGTTCACATCGCGCTGCTCCAGTCCCTGCGGACGTACCGGGAACAGCGGCGAGTAGATAGTGTCATTGCCCAATGCCGCATTACCGCCGAATGCCGTCTCAATGATGGCTTCCCGATCCAGCGCCCAAGCGATTGCCTGCCGAACTTTCACATCGTCGACAGGGGCCTGGTCCACGCGGAAGACCAAGGCAGAGAACCCGGAACCGGGGATCGTCTGAATCGTGTAGTCGTTAGGGTTCAGCGCCGATGTCAGGGCTGCAGGCACTGGTTCGCCGAACAATCCGTCGATCTCGCCGCTCTGCAGGGCCAGGACGCGGGCTTGGGAGTCCTTGAAGAACTTCAGTTCGATGCCGTCCAGGTAGACAACGTCTGGATTCCAGTAATCCGGGTTTCTCGTGAAAGTGACCTGCTGGCCAGGATGATAACTCTCGACCTCGAAGGCCCCTGTCCCGACGAAGGATTGTGTCCATGTGCCCACCTTGTAACTGGCCGGCAGGATTTGGGTATTGGAACCAGCCAGGAGGACAGGGAAGTCCGAGAAAGGCTGTGACAAGACGAAATCGACTGAGTCACCGTTCACTGTGACCTCTTTGACTATGCGCAAGGCTCCCTTGGCTGGGGAGGTGCTGTCTGCGGCGATGAGCCTGTTGAAGGTTGCGGCCACATCTGCTGGCGTCAGCGGCGTGCCGTCATTGAACTTCACCCCAGAACGGATCTTGACTGTCCAGGTCAGATTGTCTGTTCCTACCGACCACTCGGTGGCCAGACGAGGCGCAGGCTTGTTGTCTGCGTCGATGAGGATGAGTTTCTCGCCCACGGTGTCCACGACCGCGGTCCCGCCCGAGCTGGAAACCGTGACTGGGTCGATATCGGAACCCGGGTCGACGGCACTAGTGACGAGAACGCCGCCTTTCACTGGGGTAAGGGGGACGACTTGACCTGTCTGTGAGGCGGAACCTGACGTGGGGTCGTTCGGAACGTTGGACGGATCGGTCGACGGGCCTGTTCCGCATGCAGCCAGACCTAGGACGACGATGGCAGCGAGGGCCGCGCCTTGGACACGTCTGGTGAAGGAAAATGGAGTAGTCATGAGAGTAGCTTTCTGTGAAGGTAATGATGAAGGTGTGTTTGAATTGAAGGAAGTGGCCGTTGCCGGTCAGAGAGCGCGACGCATGGTCGCAGGAAACGCAGATAGTGCGATACGAGAAGGTCCAGAAGGCCTAGAAGGTCACTCGCCGCAACAACATCGGCGACAACAGGAAGTCCACACCATGTCAGGCTCCCACTTTCGAGTAATACCGGGATGTGCCCCCGATAAGGCTGGGGTCGAGATACTTCACCAACTTGATGTCAAGGATCTGCTCGACTTCGACAAGTCCGACCCGGTCGATGGCTGAGGAAGACACCGGAAGTCTGTTCCCAGCAGGCGCGGCTATGAGGATTACTTCATCACCGGGGTGTGCGTCCTTGACTGCCTTGGCCTCGCCGGTGTCGGCTTCCAAGACAACGATGGTGTCGGGATAGCTGGCAACTCGCGTGTGGCCTTTGTTTACTGCCATGTATTCGTTGAGGTAAGGCACGGTGTGCTTACCGATGCGGAAGACGCCGTGGTCCCAACCGCCCGTGGTGTGAAGGGGTTCGGCATGCGAAAGCGGGCCGGCGTCGAGAATCTCTCCGCCCAGGAAGTCAGCAACCACTCGTGCGACTGCTTTCCCAGCACCAGTCTGCCCAGCGTTCCAGGCCTGCATCACCTTGCCCAGGTCCAGCGCCAGGGAGATTGAGCCCAAGGCAGCATGTTCCTTTACCCAAGACAACTCGACAGGGTTCCGGGCAGAGGCGATGAATCCGCCTGTACGCACGGAGATGTCCCGCAAGACGTCATCGACAGTGTTGAGGTTGCCCCGCAGGACCGACTTGAAGTGTCCATGTTTGGCTCGATTGCCGCCACTGACCGCCTGGATTGAGACGTAGCCGGGGCGTTGGCCCAGGCCAAGCGCGCCCAGTTTGCCGGTGGGGTGGGCTCTGACGTCTCCAGCCGCGTCCAAGACCGGAATCCCCAGAACGGCGGACTGAATCCACCCATTATGCGTTGTGGAATAGCCATTCTGTGCTGTCATGACCGCGGCGATGGGGACTCCAGCCTCGGCGATGAGCGCCTGTAGTGCGTCAATATAGTCCACTGGGCGGATCTCCCAGTCTGCCGCCGCAGGAGCACCGATGGCAGTGACAGTTGCCACCCACGAGTCTTCGGGGACCTCTTCCACCTGAGCCAGGAGGGGCGAGGAAATGGAGGTGGCCAGTGAGCCCATCAACTGGCCGTGATGCTTCCATCCGCCGCCGCCGCAGGCCAGCACGCCGCCTCCGAGGACGCCGCGCAGGGCATCGTTGCTGTTGAGTTCACGCATTGGGCGCCTCCTCCGTGTCAAACCAAGTCAAAAGGTCGCTTTCTGCAGCGATGTGCGCGGCGTCCTCGTACCCAGCCGTGGCGTAGCGCAGGATTCCCACGCTGGTGTCCGCGTCCAGAGACTTCCGCACGCGCGTTTCGGCCTCGGAAGTCCCGTCCGCGATCACCGATACCCCTGCCGACTGCATCCAGCCCGAATACCCGCCGCCGCCAGAATGGATGGCCACCAGGTCGGCCCCCGAAGCCGCGAGCGCCAGGGCGTCCAGCAGCGGCCAATCGGTCACCCCATCTGAGCCGTCACGCATATTCTCGGTCCCGATTCTCGGATTGGTCATCCCAGCGGCGTCCAAGTGATCGCGGGTGAACAGAATCGGCGCCTTGAGCCGTCCTGCCGCATAGAGCTCGTTGGCTCGCGCTGCGATTTCAGAACGCTCGCCGTGGCCGAGCCAGCATGACCGGGCTGGCAACCCTTGAGTCGGCACACCTGTGCGAGCCAGGTTGATCCATCGGGTGACTTCGGGACGGAACAAGTCGGCGGCCAGGTCATCCAGGACTGCAAGATCGCCCGGGTCACCCGACAGGGCGATCCAGCGGAATGGACCGATGCCGCGAGAAAAGGCCGGACGAAGGTACTCCATGAAACCGGGGATAGCCGCGACTCTGTCGGATTCTTTGGCCCCAAGGTGTTCCAGTGCTTGGACCCGGAGGTTGTTACCGTTCTCGAAGACCACGGCACCTGCGGCTTGCAGTTGCAGCATGGCCTCTACTTCTGTGGCGATTGAGGCGCGAGCATCTCGTTCAACCTGCTCGGACTGCTCTTCGCGCAGGCGGTGCCAAGCGGTGACGGTGTAGCCACTGGGTATGTAGCCATAGCGTGCATCGTGGGCGGCAGTCTGGTCGGTGACGAAGCTAGGAAGGTCTTCAATGGACACAACCTGCTGATAGATGTCAGCGGCGTTGCCTTCCAGTGCAATGGCAATTGTCCGCTCCGATGCCCGAGCCTCGTGGAGTGCGGCGAGTGCTTCGGCTAGGGTGCCAGCGACGACATCGACAACCCCAGCCGCCTTGGCTCTTACTATCTTGTCTGGGTCGGCCTCCACGGTAATCGAAGACAGCCCGAGAAGCCGGGCGCTGATGGGCTGTGAAGAGCCCATCCCACCCAAGCCAGAAGTAAGCAGCCAGCGGCCCTTCACGTCAGAAGGCTCAGCCCCACCGAAATGACGCTCAGCGATGATGCGAAGTAGCTCGTAGGTGCCTTGCAACACTCCTTGACGCCCGATGTACTGCCAGGCTCCGGCGGTCAGACCTCCCCATATCGTGAGGCCAGCCTTGGCTCGGGAGTAGAAACGCTCGGAGTCCGACCAGCGACCCACCGTATTATTGACCGCGCTGATGACCTTCGGCGCATGCGGGCTGGTCTGGAGCACACCCACGGCAGCCCCAGATTGCAAGACCAAGGTTTGGTCCTCTTGCAACTCAAGCAATGCCTGTGCAATCCGTTTGGCCTGCGCCCAATTGCGGGCCGCTTTGCCCAGGGAAGCATAGACAATCAACTCAGCGGGATTCTCCCCCACTTCCAGCACATTCTCGAAGGCGCGAAGAAGACCCTCTGTGCGCCAGTTGCGTGCGCGCAACGCACTGCCCCGACCGGCCCGGATCTTACTCCTGGGACCATCGAGAATACTGCTCGCTGCTGGACTCATCGCCCGTTGCCTCCGACACTAGGGTTTCATGCAGTCTAGGAAGGCCCGAGAACCCTCCACCAACCGATTCCCACTCAATGGGAACAAATTGGATTGATTTTCGCCGTGCTGATATTGACTTGGAGAGGAGTTGTCGACCAGTTTCTCCGTCATCCTGCGCGTAGTCGCAGGATCTACGCCTGTCTGATGGATTCTGCGACTACGCGCAGAATGACGCTATGGGCTAGTCGGTGCTTCCTTGAATGAAGACTCTTGACTTGAACACTGAGGAGTATCCGATGACCGCAACCGACCCGATCACCCTCGGCGAGGGACGGACCACTGCCTCGCAGATCGCCGACATCGCCGATGGCGCACCCGTCCAGCTATCCGACAGCGCGCGGACGCGGATCGCTTCGTCCAGGGACGCTGTTCTGAAAGCCATTGCTGATGGGGTCCGAGCGTACGGGGTGAACACTGGGCTCGGTCCGGCCCGTGACCAGCCAATTCCGCCGCAACTACAGACGCAGTTCCAGCTTTACACCTTGAAAACCCACGCTGCTGGTGTCGGAGACGCGCTCACGGCAGCCGAAGTGCGAGCCATTGTTGCTGCCCGTTTGGCCGTCATCGCCCAGGGAAGTTCCGGGGCCAGCGACGGTTTGGTCGACGGGCTCCTGGCTCTTCTGAACCAGAACATCACTCCACTTGTACCCAGCGTCGGGTCTGTGGGTTCTGCCGACATGCCTGCGCTCGCCGCTATTGGCCTGACACTCATAGGGGAAGGACAAGCCCTCGGAGTACACGGGGAACCGATCCCCGCCATTGAGGCGCTCAAGGCGGGAGGTGTCAGACCTGTGGTTTTCGAAGCCAAAGATGCGTTGGCGCTCGTTGGGGCGAACTCGGGCTCCATTGGGCTGGGGTGCTTGGCGTGGCGGGAACTCGGTGCGGTGGCTGCCGCCGCAGACCTGGCAGGAGCTCACACGGTAACAATAGTAAATGCCAATCAATCGGCTTTCCGCGAAGACGTGCTCGGCGCCCGGCCGCACGCTGGCCAGATTCGTAGCGGCGCTCGGTTGCGTCACCTACTGACGGACGATCCCAAGGAAGGGCCAATCATCCGTCATCTTGGGCCGTCCGCCTGCGCGCAAGTCGCTGGACACAGCATCTCTGCTTGTCAGACGGATGCTGCGACTTCGCACAGCATGACGAAACGAGAAGACCAGCACTTACCTAAGTCGGTGCCCGGCGAAGGAGCGAGCCTGCAAGACCGACTGAGCATCCGCACCCTGCCGCAGGTCAATGGCGCGCTCCTCGACGAGTTGGACTCCTTCGCCAACATCCTCTCCATCGAATTGAACTCGGCTGCGGAGAACCCCTGGATTGACCCTGACAGTGGCGACTTCGTCTCGAATGGCAATTTCTCTTCCGGGCGTCTGGCGATTCGCGCAGACAGTCTCAGGGTGGCCCTAGCCCTCGTGGGCCAGCTCAGCGAACGCCGTACAGCGGCAATCGTCGCCTCCATCCGTTCCGCTCGCCCCATCGCCGAGCAGGTGGGCGACCCCAGCACTTTCGGCGCACCCCCGGTCATCATCGCCCAAAGCGCGGCTGAGTTGGCCGTTCAACTGCAACACCTTGCCAACCCAGTCTCGGTATTCCCTACGGTCGTCGGCGACGGCGTGGAAGACCACAACTGCGGCGCGTACTTGGCGATCAAGCTCCTACGAGAAAGCGGCACAACCCTGCTGCGCCTACTGGCCGTGGAAGTACTCGCCGGAACCTTCCTGTCGGCGCAAACGGACACAACGTTCGGCCCACAATTGGCCGAGTTCGCCTCAAGGGCCAAGGAAGCCACTGCGACCGGAACAGTCGCAGAAGCGGTCTCTGCGATAGAGGAAGCCCTACGATCTTGGGCCGAAGAAAACTAGGCCTAGTTCCAGGTTTCTTCCAGAGTTTGGGGAGAGTGACACGCGCCAGTCCCCAAAGGACCAAGAAATGTCCGATCTCCCCTCTAGTATGGTTTCAGACGCTCAGGGTAGGAGATTTCGTGGCTCATGCAGGATCGACTGTGATGACTCCGGATGCCTCGCGCCCACTCGCCGTGGACTTGTTCGCCGGGGCAGGAGGGTTGTCCCTCGGTTTGGAGCAGGCTGGTTTCGACGTAGCCGCTGCCGTGGAGTATGACCCCATTCACGCGGCTGTCCACGAATACAACTTCCCCTACTCCAGGACATTCTGCCGCGATGTCGCTACCATGACGGGTGGGGAGATTCGAGAAGACTCCTTGATCGGACCTCGAGAAATCGAGGTAGTCGCAGGCGGGCCGCCATGCCAGGGGTTCTCCATGATCGGCAAACGGGCTCTCGATGACCCCAGAAATGCTCTGCTGCAGCAGTTCACACGTCTTGTCATTGAGCTGCAGCCACGGTACTTCATTCTGGAGAATGTCGCGGGGCTTACCGTCGGAAATCATCGTCAACTGCTCGACGAAGTGATTGACACGATGAGCTCTGCGGGATACGACACGCTCCTGCCCTACAAGGTCCTACAGGCTGCTGATTTCGGAACACCCCAATCACGCAAACGGCTCATTCTCATGGGAGCCCGACGAGGGGTGTCAGCCCCCAAGTATCCAGAGCCGCAGTTCACACCGAGACGAATCGACGGACTGCCACCCCAGGCGACCCTTTCGCCTTTGCTGCCAGTCGGCCCCTCCGTGGAAGAAGCATTGGGTGATTTGCCTGACGCGGATGAATTCGAGGAGTTGTTGGCCAGCGACCATGTTCGAGCACACTTTGGGACTCCTTCCGCCTATGCCGCCACGCTTCGGGACATGGCTCAAGACGTGGATGATTTTTCCCACCCCCGGGATTTCGCGCCAGATCTCCTGACATCTTCGACGCGGACCATACACACTGACGAATCGATCCGACGGTTTGCTGAGACTCTTCCAGGCACGACGGAAAAGGTGTCCCGGTTCTTGCGCCTCCACCCCGATGGGATTTCCAACACTCTGAGAGCAGGCACGTCTTCTGACCGGGGGGCATATACTGCTCCGCGGCCCATCCATCCCACTCTCCCCCGCGTGTTGACTGTGCGTGAAGCTGCAAGGCTCCACGGTTATCCCGACTCCTTCAGATTCCACGTGACCAAGTGGAACGGCTTTCGACAGATCGGCAACAGCGTCCCGGCCAGGCTTGGTCGCGCAATAGGGTCCTCAATACTGAACGCCGACTCCATCACTCCGAGCAGGGGTAGGCGCATCCACCTGGGTGACCCCAGCCCATTGTCTTTCACTGCGACCCAGTCTCTGAGGCATTTCGGAATCGAGCATCGAGTAATCCCCCAGCGTGACAGAAAGTCGGCGGGACAAGCATGAGCGAAACCACCAACAGATACTCGGCACTGATCGAATGGGTATTCTTTCGCCACTATGTGGAGGGCTCTTCGCAAGTGCCGTGGGAGCGCGCGGAATTGGGAGAGGGCGCAACGAGACTCGGAATCGAGCTCCCCAAGAATCTTGGTGATGTGGTGTATACGATGCGCTACCGTGCCTCTCTGCCCGATACCGTCATCGCGAAAGCCCCGGAAGGCAAACACTGGATCATTCGAGGCACCGGTCGGTCTCGGTACGAATTCGCAGCAGTCTCATCAGCGTCCAGAGTCTTGCCCAGAGATGACCTTGTCATCACCAAGATCCCCGACGCTACGCCCGAGATTGTACGGTCATCAGCCCTTGGTGATGAGCAGGCACTATTGGCGCTGGTCCGCTACAACCGACTGATCGACATCTTCCTCGGGGTGGCCTCCTACTCATTGCAGAACCATTTGCGGACAACCGCGCCGGGGATTGGGCAAGTTGAGGTGGATGAGGTGTATGTCGCGGTGGACCGCTTCGGAACCCAGTATGTGCTCCCAGTCCAAGCCAAAGGCGGCAAGGACGAACTTGGTGTGACCCAGGCGGAACAGGATATTGCCGTCTGCGCCGCCAAGTTTCCTGGCCTGATCCCTCGACCCATTGCGGCTCAGTTCATGTCGGACGACATCATCGCGTTGTTTGAGTTGACAGTCCAGGACGGTGAAATGGTTGTCGTGGCCGAACAACACTACAAACTCGTACCCTCCAGCGATATCACACAGCAGGACAGGGTGCTCTACGCCAGGATGTCTCGACAGTGACTCTCAAAGAGTAACTTCTTGCCCCCAATCGCGTGCGGCAGCAGGGTTCCCTCGACATGCTTGCCGTAGTCGCTACGCCACGGCGACCGCCCTTCGCTGGGCGTGGTGCCGATGGGGATGGTGGTAACAATTTCGGTGTTGCCTTTCCAGTCCGTCGCACCCGAGGCGGACACAGCGCATCCGGCGTTCAATGATCGAAATGCTTCGTAATCTGATGGGTTGGGGTGGTCGGCTCTCGCGGAGGTGTACATGATGGAGGTGGGGTCATTAGTATGGCCGAGGCCTAGTGCATGACCTAGCTCATGCACCACAACCATTGTTGCAAGGTCCGGGGTGGCCGGTATTGATGTCGTGAACCACTCTGTCTCTAGGTGAACTGATGCTCCACTGATGCGGGTGTTGAGTAGTCCGCCACCGGAGCGAGTCTGAGTGATGCCGATGATGTCGCCCCCCAATTTGGGATCCTGCAACTCTGTTCTGAAGGCGATCTCGATCTTAGTTGCGCCCTGTTGAGGCTTGTCGGTTAGTTGGAGTCCGGTGAGTGACGCGGTCATGGCAATGGCATCAGTGACGATTCGGTAACCGCCTGTTGGTGCGCTAGATAAGTCGAGTGTGTAGACGACGGGAACGCAGGCGTTGGCCAAGGATGGGGACCCGCCGACGGTGTTGATGTAGGAGTACCCTTCCGGCAATGAGGGATAAGGACTAGGCTTTGGGCCCGGAGTCGCCGAATCGGTGGGTGACGGTATGGGTTCTTGTTCCGCCGAGGGCGATGGCTGCGAAGGATTCGTCGGGATTGGACGATCATCGAATGGGCCGTTTTCGCCCGCTTGCACTGCCGCCATAGAGAAACCAAAGACGGCCACGCCCAGGATTAGCGCCGCCCCAAGCTGAGCGCCGAAGGGACTTCGAGAAGCCCCTCTCCAGCGTTGTCGAGACTGCCCGCTTGTCCAGCGGCGAGAGGAGCGGCGTTGCGCGGCAACAACGCGGCGACGATATCTGGTCCTTCTAGTAAACATCATTTCTCCTTGGTACTTGGGGAGAAGGCGGGGCCACCGACACTGGCACCGGTGGCCCGGCCTATCCCTCTCGGTCAGACAGCGCCGAACGAGAGGCGCTCAACGCCGTTCAGATCCGCTTCCAGAGCATGAAGACGAGTGCTCTGGTTTTCGAGTCGGTTAGCGCATTCAGCGACCGGCTGAAGCGATTCCATCGTCTCTTCGCGGCTGCTTCCGAATGACTGGCGAACATCCGCAACAATGCTGGGCAGCACAGCCGTGATGAGGTTGTTGATGGCATTGCTGGCGGCAGCGATGTTCTCCTTGCCAGATTCGATTTCGTTGTTCTGTCTAGTCCAGGCAGCCTCGCCCTGGGCGCCCAAGCAGTCGGCCCGACGTGAATAGACAGAGCCATCCAACGCGACCGCACAATAGGCGAGAGCCGCAGTTCCCAAGCCAGTTACGGCCGAAGCCACAACAATCAGGGAGGCCTGCCACCAGGTGGGGACGCCCATGGACTGTAGCCCTCGAACAGCCAAAGCGGTGCTCACCAGGAGGGCGATCAATCCTGCGATGACCAGCCAGAAGTTGCGAGTTCTGCGATGGCCAGCGGCGATGATCTCATGCCTTTCGGCACCCTGCTCCCGCGCCGAGTTATGAGCCTTGCCTGCCCGTTCTGCGGTCAGTTTCTGAGCCAGACTAACGACAATAACAATTACTACAGTCGCCGTCCATGCCAGCCAGTTCAAGTAAGGACGAAGTAAATCAACATTGAACCAAAGCTGAAGCATTGTCAATAGTCCAAGAGCCTCAGCAAAGGGACTTGCTTTGCCTGAAGCAACGAGCCACGGTTCGGTGCGTTCGTGGTGAGTGAGTCCTGCTTCTCTTTCCGCGCGGACGATCTCCATGTCATGATCCCACTGAGCCTTGGCCTCGCGATCAGAGTAGGCCTCGCCGGTCTCAGGGAAGAGGTAAGTTCCGGGGCTTTCTCGGGCGGCCACGAGAGCCATGTGAACGACATTCAGGCGCTCATCAATGTGGTCTTGGATGGGAGCCACCGCGATCTTGCACAAAGTGGTGGCCTTGCGCACGAAGCGGTGGATGGGATCGGGTTGGTATGCGTCACCCTGGGGGGTGACAACTGTTGTACTCATTTTCAGTTCACTTTCTCGGGAGGCGTGACTGTGATAACAACCACGCGGTTTTGTTGACTTGTTGGATCTTGGGAGTAGGGCTGATCGACAGCACCGTGCCCTTTTGTCGTGATGGAACTCCCGGGCACACCCATGTCCTGGAGGAGCTTCGCGATGCGGTCACAGCGACGCTGGGAAAGGCCGACATCGCCTTCTGTGGAGGGTTTTCCGTCGGCTCCGAGGTCGCCAAAGTAGGCCACCCAGCCGTCCAAGTGGACGTGCGAACCTTGGGCCATCTTGGCCACACACTCTTCGAGGGAGGCGCGTACTGCGGCTTCATCCAGGAGATCCGCCGTGTCGGGGACGAAGCCCGCCGACGTTTGCAGAGTGCAGGAGTACACCTCAGGCACGACCGGATCCGGTTCAGGAACAATTGGAGTAGTCGGAAGAGGAGGCATCGGTACAACCTGGACATCCTGATCGGAGTTCGATTTGCCCGATGGCATGTCAATGAATGTGACCGAGCGTGCGTTCCCATTCAGCAGGAGACCCCGCCACAAATCGTGGAGGTACTCCCTGGTGGATGCCCTCATCTGCTGGTCCCCAGCAGGTGCGGTCATGACGAAGGTGACGTTTGCCCCTTTGAGGTCCGGGACAGCCGCCTTTGCATTGGAGACCGAAGCGACCACGTCCCCAACCGGGACTTCCCAGCCCAGGTCGAGGGCATTGTCCGGCGCTGCGAGATCAATGCCCGGTGACATGATCCACACGTCGGCGTTCGCCGGGAATGCTGTCGCCAGCAATCCGCGGTACAGCGAGCGAGAATTCGTTGCTGAAGATGGCGTATTCATCTCGGTCTCAAGACCAGCAATGGCATCTTCGATGAACTTGTCGATAACCGTTTGGACGTTGCTGACCTCACCGCCCGCGGTGCGAGGGGTCAGATCTTGCGTGGCGGTGTTGACGGTACCGTCACCCTCCACACGAACCTTCAGAATCGAGTCATGATTGTTGGCAATTCCAGCGAGTGCGGTCGCCATCTCAGTGGGAATCACAATCGCGCTGGTTTGACGGTCTGGCGCGTTGTGGACCACCACAGCGGCAACTTCAGGTGGATCATCGTGAATCACCGGAATGATGATTCCGGCACCTATGACAATCGCGCCGAGTCCAGCGACGATGGGGAGCGCATGGTTCGAACCCTGGCCCTTGATATGTCGGTTGTTGGTGCGACTCCTTGTGGTTCGCCGCGAATGTCCTGCAGACATGTGTTCCTCCTAGAACAAGTTGTTTATGTTGGTTTGGATCGGAGACCGGCCTGACGGACGATCACCCAAGTAGCTAGGGATCAGACCACCCCCTTCTGTCGAAACCGCGAGGTCTTGACCACCGACAGCCGAAGACTCGGGTGTCCTCTGCGCAGGTTGTTCCGCAGAGGGAGCAAGAGCGGTAGACATTTGCCCAGAGGGCAAGTACGACCGGAATTGTGAAGAACTCGCCCAGGACCCAGCATGCGTTGCCAATGCATGAGCCTCCACGAGCCGTGCCGACCACTGGGCAATGAACATTCGCACGCTGGGCGCTGAGGCATGAGACGTTCATGCCGCTAACGCCTCGCATTCACGGTCAAGAATGACGACATCGCAACAACCAGCCAGAGTGTTCAGTGCGTACTGAAATGCGGTCCCCGAGTCGTGAGCGAGCACTCTTCCTCCACCAACCACATCAAGGGTGTGGGGGGCAAGCAGGGCGAACTCAAACCAACCGAATCCCGTGTTCGCTTGGGCTGCCTGGATCATGTTTGTCGACATGCTCTGACGCTAGCCGAAAGTTAGGACGCATAACCTGTTTGTTGCTGTAAAAACCTGTCGGACACCTTTGAAGTACCTGGCGGAGTTCTCATCACCTTCCCACGAGTCATTACTCCTTGATGTGGCGCGAAATGGAGTTCCTTGGCAGGAACACCCTGGGTGTGTTTCTCCGCCAGCGCTGCGATTCCTGTTGCATTCCTGTTTCGCCTGTCTCGAAGCTGTGGATTCGCTGCAAAGGATAGCGATGAGCCAACAGTCCCGGTAGGCTCGTTCCAAGAAAGTGCCACACCAACGGGACGTTTGTTACGTGTATGAAACCGAAGGCAGGAGTCTGAATGGACGACCGACGGAAACCAGATGATCTGGAAGGACGCTTGGCTGATCGCGCCGAAGAGGCCATCAGAGCAGCCGAGTGGCTCCAGCGCGAGTTGGATGAGGCTCTTGGGCGTATCGGAGCGCTTGAAGCGGAGCTTCGCGCTGCACGGTCAAAGTCTGGCCAAGAGTAGGCCACGCGATGGATGGAATCTTGCTGACAATTCTGGGCGATCCGGGCAAGCTCATCCTGCCCGAACCAGCCATCAACGATTCCGAGAAGAGCGTCTTGGTTTATCTTGCGTGGAAAGGCTCAGCCTCGGCGATAGACCTACTCAATGCAGGCATAGACAGCGAAGGGCTGACATCATACGGCGGTGCCCATCTCTTCCAGAAAAATAACCCCAATCAGGTCCAACGGTGGATAAGTAACCTCCGCGAGGTGCTTCCCGGCAAGTTCTCGATCCCTCGTGCCAACAGGTCTAGATACACCCTTGTCGGTCCCCGGACCTGTGTCGACTACCATTTCATGAAAGATTGCCGGGACAAGGCAGAAAGTGCTCTCGCCAATGACGAATACTCCTTGGCCCGCGACATTGCAGAGCGAGGGTTGACGGCTTGGAAAGGTCCACTCTCCGAGGACTACGCCCGGAAAAAAGCTCTTGCCGCCTTGTACGGCGAGTCGGAGGGTCTCTACGCCGACCTGTGCGCATCGCTCAGCGATGCATTAGTGGGCCTTGGTCTAGCGACCCTCGCCGTGCAACACCTCAACCGGTGCTCCCAGGCTTTCTCTTTTCTCGCCAAGAAGGACAAATTCTCGGCTGCATTGCAAAAGGCTCAGCCCACCAGAACTACAGCGCCGAAGGCGGGCGGCGACAGCCAACGGGAGCGCACATCGACAGCCTCCATAATCACAAGTGTCTTCCCCGAAGGCTCTCCGACACGCATGGACTTTGGTCTGAACCGCGCCCTTAACCGTTCGCAGTCTGCCCTAGAAGACATTCTCCAGAACACACAACCAGTACCGGGCTTTCATTTCTTTACTGTCTCAGGAGTATCGGCTGCCGGAAAAGACACCTTGGTCAGGCGCGTTTCTCAACTGTCTGAAGATGACCCTAAGGCTCAGTTCATGGTAATGCCGAAGTACTCAACTCGCAGGCCTCGTGTCTTCGAGGACATGTACGCGAATTTCCTCAGCACATCGGACTTCATGAACATGCTGGAAGCCGGGGAATTGGTCTTCCCCTATGTCAAGCGGAATGAGTGGTACGCATTCCTTGCGGACCATATGCGGCAAGCCATATCTGGAGGATCGAAACTCCTTGCTATCTACACAGAGTTTCGACAGGTCCCAATCGTTCGCACAACTCTTCGGCAATACGGACTACCCATGACTTCAGTGCTCATTCGCTGCGACGCTGACAGTGCTTTCGAAAGAACCGCTTCTCGAGGATTCGACTCAGAGGAGAAGAGCAGTCGACTCCTGTCCATCCAGCAGGATCTCAACGCCATGGCCAACCAGCCAAACCTTGAGCAAGAGTACATGATCGTGGATCACACGAATGATCACGCCCAGAACCCAGCGGTGGAAGCACTATTGTCAATCATCCGCAACGCTCGAGACAACTCAGAGTATTCCCAGGAGGACTCCTCTGATGCTCGAAATTGAACGACGTTTCTTGATTCAGCAGTGGGAACCCATGCCCGAGTTCTCCACCAGCACGATTTGGCAGGGGTACTTGTCCATCCACGGCACCTCCTCGATTAGGATCCGAGAGGTGGACGAAAATGTGCGTTGGCTGACTGTCAAGAGCCTTCCCTCTCCAAACCTCGTTCTTGTTCGAAACGAGATTGAAGTCGAGATTTCTGCAGACCAGTTCAAGGCGCTGCAGAAGGCAGTTCTCTGCTCCCCAATTATCAAGAAGCGGACGGTGATACCTCTTCCAAGCGGACTCAAGATTGAGGTGGACGCTTTCTGCGGAAATCTAGACGGACTGGTGATCGCAGAAGTTGAGTTCTCTTCCCTTGAGGAGTCCGCCGAGTTCGTCCCACCGAGTTGGTTTGGCGAGGAGGTCACGGAGGACTCTCGCTACATCAATTCTTCGCTGGCGCAGCACGGGATCCCCGACACCGACTGCGAAGCAACTGGCAAGGCCGTTCAGTGATACCACGACTTCTCACCGTAACTGGCGCATCCGGCTCAGGCAAGAGCGAACTCGTGCACATGCTCTCCCAAATGACGAGCCCCTGGTTCAAGCCACACCTCGTTCCGAAATTCACGACTCGGCAACCGAGGTACACTGATGGCGATGAGATGACCTGTGTGGACTCAATTCCGAAAGACTGTGACATTGCTTACGAGCTATATGGGGTCAGATATGGGTTGCGTCGGTGTGATCTGTGGGAACCGCTGATGAATGGCTTGTCCCCGATCGTGATTCTCAACGACCAACAGGCGCTCACCGATGTACGTGACCAGTTCTCGGGAATTGCGCGGAGCATCTTCATCTATCGCAGAGTTAGTCCCGAGATATTCCAAGAGCTCGCGAGAGAGCGCGGTGCCGAAGATGAGGAAGAGTACTTGAGACGTCTCCAGAAGGCTGCAGACATCAATCTCCTCCGCGAAGACTACCCGTACTTGTTCGATTGGACGATCCTCAATGTTAACGGTCTGAAGTTAGTCAAGGCTCAGGCGAAAGTGATCCTGGAGAGCGACGAACCTCTTCATATCGAAAGAGGCGCCGAAGTGTTGGATGCGCCCACGGATAGAGGTGGGCAATGATTCGAGGTGGAGGACCACATCTTTTCGTGGTTGCAGGTACGCCTGGCTCAGGCAAGGATGAACTGATTCGGATTGTTCGAGACTTGACTCCTCCGTCTAGGGCGGGCATTGTTGTCAAGCACACCAGTCGTTTGCGCAATCCGGATGATGGCAGTGAACTACTATTTCAGGGTGAAGTAGGGTGGGATCTTGAGGGATGCGAAATTCGGTACACCAAGTACTACGACGAGTTCGGGATAAGGGTCAAATCCATCTGGTCTGAACTCCGCGATGGAAAGTCCCAGTTTGTGGTGGTGAGCGATGTGGAGGCGATTTCGTCTCTTCTTGAAGCCTTCGGCGACATGACAAGATTAATCTACGTTCACTCGACGACGGGGCCAGACGAATACCAAGAATGGGCCAACACGCAAGGCTATCGGGAGGACTATGTTAGTTCTAGGGTGGAGTTCTACTGGGAGCCTTTCAGCCTGTACCTTCAGAATATTCACGCTTTCGACCATGTCTTCATCTTTGCGGGGGACTTGGACGGACTTCAGAACCAGGTCTACAAACTTCTGATGTCATACGAGGAAGGGCGCTTCCCTCTAGTTCGTTTTCGTGGTGATGTACGACTTACCACGGAAAGCGCAGGCGGAGCGGTCGTTTCTGAGACAGGGAAGATCGCCCTTGTTCAAGAGGACACGGGGGCGTGGTCGCTTCCGAAAGGGCATGTCAAGACCCTTGCTGGGGAGGACAGCGTCGCCGCAGCCCAGCGGGAGATTCAGGAAGAGCTTGGACTAGCCGTCGGCAGTCCGACTGTATGTCTGGGCGACTATGCGAGACCGAGCGACGAGCGAAAGGGGGAAATGAAGCACATCACTATCTATCTGTTTCCTGTTCAGGGAGAGCCTGAACTCTCGCCCGAAGACCCTCATAACCCAAGGGCGATCTGGTGCGACTTGTCACACGCCGTGCAACGCTTGTCGTATAGGGAAGACCGTGCCTTCCTGGCCGACTGTGTCCCACGAATCTCCTCGGCAGTCGAAGCAGGACAGAGTCGCCAGTGACATTCCGCCCGATAACTTCTATGTCTTCTCGCGCAAGCGAGATCAGTTAGGCGCCCGTCGGCGATAGCCTGCTTCGGTCGGTCTGGCAGACTGAGAATGACGTTTTCAAGTATCCACCTGCGTTGGGCCCAGCCCTATCGAGATAGACTTGCATTGTGGATGTTCTCTATGGATTTCTTTCGTACAGTCATGCAGATGATGATGCGGAGTGTGGACGAATTCGTCACCTAGGAAATGACATTGCGAGCGAATACGGATTGCTAACTGGCCAAGAGATTCATCTGTTTATCGACAAGAAAGATCTCCAGTGGGGAGACGTTTGGGAAGATGTTATTGGTGATAACCTCGCCAAGGCGGCATTTTTCATCCCAATTATCACTCCGCGATTCTTTGCAAGCGCAGCGTGCAGAAAAGAGCTAAACGATTTTTCTCTTAAGGCAGATAAGCTCGGTTTGGGCGACCTCATTCTTCCCATATATTATGCAACCTACGCAGGCCTAGAATCGGAGGAATCTGGTGACAGTCTGGTGGCTTCTGTCTCAAGCAGGCAGTGGATAGATTGGCGGCCTCTTCGGTTCTCTGAGCGAACGAGTCCCGAGTACCGCCAGAAGATCAATGATCTTGCAACACGCCTAGTGTCGGCTAACTCCGCATCCGAGCGAACGGCAATTCGTTTCTCGTCGTCTGGTCTCGAAACCGAATCGCAAACATTGCTGCCTTCCAACGAAGACGAGACCGCCGGGTCTGACGGCATTCTCGACACACTGGCCGCCATGGAAGCGTCTTTCCCCGAACTCGAGAAGTGCGTTGAGAGGATCGCCGCAGTCGTCTCCGACATTGGAAGCGAAGCGCAGAAGGCCACTGCGGCCATGAATAAGCCCCTCGGAGGCACCCCGACTTTCGCAAATCGCCTCATCACTGCTCGGGGACTGGCGAATGACCTTGCGCCGCTGGCTGAGGGTCTTCTCACAGAGGCTAATTCTTTTGTCGAGGCTCTCCATCATATTGACGATGGAATTCGCATCGTCGTGCGTA
>JAISJO010000105.1 GCA_031261485.1 Propionibacteriaceae bacterium
CGGCCCAGAAAAACCGTCTGCGACTAGGCGTGGAAGGTAACCGCAGTGGTCCATGTGCGCGTGGGTGAGCAGCACCGCGTCAATCGTGGACGGGTCCAGAGGGAAGGCAGCCCAGTTCAGTTCGCGCAGTTCCTTGTCGCCCTGGAACATGCCACCATCGACGAGCACTTTCTGCGTTCCAGTGTCGAGAAGAAACTTGGACCCCGTCACGGAACCCGCACCACCCAAGAAGGTCAGAGAAGTAGTCATGCAACTAAGCGTACCGCTTTGGTTTGACCCGCCCGTGCAGAAAACAACAAGAGACACCACCGCAATGGAATCGTGTTCCGCGCCCTTGGGGCTACTGTGTCCAGGTGGTCTCTTCCCCGTCCCGGCATCGGTTGTGCCCGCGCCCCTGGGTTTACTCCCACACGACCTCGACGGTGGACCCTGGAGCAGCCAGGGGGACAACGTTGCCATCGACGCGAACGCCATCGACGCTGAGAGAACCAGGGCCGGGCATGACCTTGATGCGATACGTCGCGCCACGGTAGGCCTTGGTGACCGTGTACTGCCCAAGCGACTCGGGCATCTGTGGGTCCACCACGAGACCGTCGAAGTCAGGACGCACGCCCAGGAGCCAGCACGTCGCCGCATGGTACGTCCAGGCCGCCGTCCCAGTCAGCCACGAGTTCTTGGCCTGTCCGAAGCGAGTCGCCTCAGGACCGGCGATCATCTGCGCGTAGATGTACGGCTCCAACTGGTGTACCTCGGATATCTCCTCCCGATAGGCCGGTGTGATGCGTTTATAGTAGTCAAACGCTCTTTCCGGGGTTCCAGCGATGCATTCCGCGATGATGATCCACGGGTTGTTGTGGCAGAAGATGCCACCGTTCTCCTTGTACCCCGGGGGGTAGGAGGAGATTTCTCCCAGATTGAGGCGGTAAGACTGGTACGCGGGAGCCACGAGCGCGATCCCGTGCTCGCTCGCCAAACGGGCATTGACAGAGTCGAGTGCTTGAGTCGCACGCCCGTCATCGAGGCCAGCCCCTCCCATGACGCACATGCCTTGCGGTTCGATGAAGATCTGTCCCTCAGTGTCGGTGTGCGAACCCACGGGGGCGGAGAATGCGTCGTACGCCCTCAGGAACCATTCCCCGTCCCAACCGTGCTCTCGGATGGCCGTGTGCATCGCCGCGACCGACTCCCGAACCTGCGTTGCAACCCCAGCGTCGCCGCGATGGTCCAGGATGGTGGCCAAGTCGGGACAGGTGGCCGTGAACATGCCCGCGATGAACACCGACTCAGCCACGCGGCCCTCGGCGTTCGTGGTCGTCTGGAAGGACTCCCCAGGTGTGTCAGTGAAGGCATTGAGGTTGAGGCAGTCGTTCCAATCTGCCCGCCCGATGAGCGGCAGGTCGTGGGGACCGAGGTTGTCCACAACGTGTCTCCACGAGGCAATCAAGTGGTTGACAAGGGGCGTCGCCGTGGATTCGTCATTGTCGTAAGGTGTGGGTTCGTCGAGGATCGACCAGTCGCCGGTTTCTTTGATGTACGCGGACACGCCCCAAATCAGCCACAGTGGGTCGTCGTTGAAACCGGAACCAAGGTCGTGGTTGCCTCTCTTGGTCAGCGGTTGGTACTGGTGGTAAGCAGATCCGTCTGCGAATTGGGTCGAGGCCAAGTCGAGGACACGCTGCCGAGCCCGTTCTGGAGCCATCGCCACGACACCGAGCAGGTCCTGATTGGAGTCGCGGAAACCCATGCCTCGCCCGATGCCGACCTCGAAATAGGATGCCGAGCGTGACAGGTTGAAGGTCACCATGCACTGGTAGGGGTGCCACAGATTCACTTCACGATTGAGCTTGTCATCTGACGATTCGAGGGTGAAAGTCCTCAGTAATCCATCCCAATATTGAGCCAGGTCAGCCAAAGCGGCGTCCACATCGGCAGAGGTTTGGAAGCGGGCAAGCAGTTCGTGGGCGCGGTCTTTGCGCACCACGCCGGGAGCCTCCCACTTGTCGTCCTTGTCGTTCTCGACATACCCCAGCACGAAGACCAGGTCGCGGGTCTCGCCAGGCTCCAGGTGGACGGCGAGGGCGTGGGACCCGATGGGATACCAACCAGACGCCATGGAGTTCCTTGGAGCCCCGGACAGGGGAACCTCCGCTTGGCCCAGCCCGTTGTACGCCCCGATGAAGGCGTCGCGGTCAGTGTCGAAGCCCGCGATGGGCGCGTTGACCGAGTACACAGCGAAGTGGTCACGGCGTTCGCGGTACTCCGTGACATGGTAAATAGTGGACCCTTCCACCTCCAATTCGGCCAGAGACAGGTTGCGTTGGTAGTTCATTTGGTCGTCCAGCGCGTCCCACAGACAGAACTCGGCATAGCTGAAGACGGTGATGTCTTTTACCTTGTCAGATAGATTTTCGAGGGTAAGACGATGCACTTCCGCCGTCGTGTTCAAGGGCACGAACATCAGTTGGATGGCCCTCAGACCTCCGCGAACACCGGCGATGGAGGTGTACCCGAAGCCGTGACGGCACTCGTACGAGTCGAGGTCGGCCTTGACGGGCGCCCAAGTCGGCGTCCACACATCGGATGAATCGTTGAGGAAGTAATACCGCCCGTTCTGGTCGGCCGGGATGGAGTTGTAGCGGAAGCGCGTCAGACGACGCAGCTTGGCGTCGCGGTAAAAGCAGTATCCACCCCCTGTGTTGGAGCACAGACCGAAGAAGTCCTGTGAGCCCAAATAGTTGATCCACGGCAGGGGAGTCTTGGGTGTGGTGATGACGTATTCACGCGCCTCGTCGTTGAAATGGCCGTACTGCATCGTATGTCCTTATCCTTGGAAAACGGCCACCAGTCTGCCGGGTTCCTCAGCCACAAGGCTAGTCGATAATCGGAGAAAGTGGAACCGCTTCCACTGCCGTTCTCGCGGATTCCCAGGCGAGTTTTTCGCCCGTGTTCGCTGGCGCAGACCTAGCCTCGAATCAGATGAGTTATAGGCTTGGAGTCCAAGAGATGAGAAGGGGAGACTGAATTGGGTAGCCATGCGAACGCAGCCTCGACCAAGCCAGCGAAGCTGGAGCACATGAGAATCGATTTGCATGTCCACTCGGCCTTGTCCGATGGCACAGACACCATCCCGGAACTCATCAAGAAGGCAGTCGAAGCCCACTTGGATGTCATCGCGCTGACCGACCATGACCATATGGCCGGAGTTGAGGAGGCACAACATCTGGGCACCCAGGCCGGACTGAAAGTGCTTCGAGGAGTGGAGATGTCCACGCACATTGATGTGCCCGAACCGCTGGTACCCACTTTCAGGCTTCGTCGGCCCGTGCATCTGCTGGGATATGGATGCCGACCAACTCCCGAACTCACCTCCCTCCTAGCCGATGTACGTGCGGCCCGCGAAGACCGTATTCCCGCGACTTTGGAGAAACTGGCTGCCCTCGGGATGCCGCTGACTTTGGAAGAAGTAGAAGAGCAAGCCGCACGTGCCACTTCCATCGGACGCCCGCACGTCGCTGACGCTCTGGTGGCAAGGGGATACGTCCCCAGTCGGGATGTGGCTTTCGCGCGTTACCTCTACGACGGCGGCCCGGCCTATGTCTCCCGCTACACTCCCACGACCGGCGAAGCCATCGACGCTGTGAATGCGGCCCATGGAGTCCCCGTTCTGGCACATGTCTGGGCAAGGGGCAATGCCACCCTTGTTACCGCTGACATCATCACGGAATGGGTGAGAGACCACAACCTGGCCGGTATCGAAGTGGACCACGTCGACCACGACGAGGAAACACGGCATGCACTGGCCGAGTTGGCCAAGCGGCTAGGATTGATTCGCACCGGATCGAGCGACTACCACGGCAGCGGCAAGACCAGAAACCCTCTCGGGGCATGTCTGACGGACCCGGAACAGTATGAACGACTCGTGCGAATCATCCACGAGAGAGGCGGACAAGAGTGAGCGACAACGCGCAGATTGACACGGACGAAACCCTAGGGGACGGAACCCTCCAGGAGCCCACGCCCATTGAGGCACAGGCGACCCTGGACCGATGGGTGACTCGTTCGGCTCAAATCGACCGGGCCCTGGAAACGACGCCCGAAAAGTTCCGCGTCCTCACCGGCGACCGTCCTACGGGCAATCTCCACATCGGCCACTATTTCGGCTCGCTGACCAACCGCGTGCGCATCCAGAACCTCGGTGTGGACACCATGGTCCTGCTCGCTGATTACCAGGTCATCACCGACCGCGACGGTGTGGGCCCCATCGCAGAGCGAGTGTATTCCATTGTCAGCGATTATTTGGCGGCTGGAATCGACCCCACACGCTCGGTGATTTTCACCCACTCGGCTATCCCGGCCCTCAACCAGTTGCTCCTGCCCTTCCTGTCCCTGGTCACCGACTCAGAACTTCGCCGCAACCCCACAGTCAAAGCCGAACTGGAGGACACCGGAGGTCGCGCGATGAGCGGACTCATGCTGACCTATCCGGTCCACCAAGCTGCCGACATCCTGTTCTGCAAAGCCAATCTCGTCCCCGTGGGTAAGGACCAACTCCCGCACATCGAGATCACCCGCGTCATCGCCCGCCGCTTCGATGAGAGGTACGGCAGGGCAGTGGCGACCGAACCTGTCTTCCCGATGGCCGACGCTCTCCTGAACACGAATGCCGCGATGATTCTCGGCACAGACGGCACAAAGATGTCCAAGTCGAAGGGCAATGTCATCGAATTAGGCATGACCGCCGACGAGACCGCCAAAGCCCTCAAGAAGGCCGTGACGGACTCCGACCGCCACATCACCTACGACCCGGCCAACAGGCCCGCAGTGGCCAACCTGCTGACGCTGGCGGGGTTGTGCCTAGACCGTGACCCCGCTGACATCGCCGAGGAGATTGGCGACGGGGGAGCGGGCATGCTCAAGAAGATCGTCACCGAGGCCCTCAACGAGCGGTTGCGCGAGCATCGGGCCCGCCGGGCGGAATATGCCGCCGACCCCGCGTACCTCCACTCGGTCATCGCTGAAGGCAACGAGAAGGCGAACGCGATTGCCGATGCGACATTGTCTGATGTGCGTGAAGCAATGAAGATGGTGTACTGACCGGTTCACGCTGCCACTACGCAGGGGAAGCGCTGGTCAGAGGATCCGCGACCGCTGCTTGTCCACTAGATTCTGCGACTTCGCGCAGAATGGCGACCAGACACGCGGAATGACAATCGGCGGTTGCCTTCGTTGCCTACGCTTCCAACGTACGCGCGAAGTGGCAGGCCGCTTCGTGGCTGCCCGCTCCATCGTCGTGGGTGACCAATTCGGGAATCTCCTGGGAACATTGCGGCGGAATCGACCCGGACCCATCGGCTGCCAAGGGGCACAAGGTCTGTGCCAGCCAGCACCTTGTGTGGAAACGGCATCCCGAAGGCGGGTTCGCAGGGGAGGGCACATCGCCGGTGAGGCGAATCTGTACACGTTTCCCCTTCTCAGAGGGGTCAGGAACCGGGACAGCGGATAGGAGCGCCTGGGTGTACGGGTGTATCGGGTGGTCGTAGATCTGGGTCTCGTCACCCAACTCGACGATCTTGCCCAGGTACATGACCGCCACACGGTCGGAAATGTGACGCACAACCGCTAGGTCGTGCGCGATGAAGATGTACGCCAGACCCAGGTCTTTCTGCAACTGCTCCAAGAGGTTGACCACCTGCGCCTGAACGGACACATCCAAAGCGGACACAGGCTCGTCACAGATGAGGACCTTCGGGCTCAGCGCGATGCCACGGGCCACGCCAATCCTTTGGCGCTGACCGCCGGAGAATTGGTGAGGGTAGCGGTTGATGTGCTCGGGGTTGAGGCCGACCAGATCCAGCAACTCTTGCACCTTGCGCCGACGCGACCCCTTGGGGGCGACACTCGGGTGGATGTCGAAGGGCTCTCCCACGATGTCACCGACCGTCTTGCGAGGGTTCAGCGAGGTGTACGGGTCCTGGAAAACGATTTGGATGTCGCGGCGCAGGCGACGCATCGCAGCGCCCCTCTGCGTGTACATGTCCACGCCCTCGAAGGTCACTGACCCAGAAGTCGGCTCCTCCAAACGCATGAGCAAACGTCCCAGAGTGGACTTCCCGCACCCTGATTCGCCGACCACGCCCAAGGTCTCTCCAGCGTGCAGGTCGAAGGAGACACCGTCCACAGCGCGGACGTGGCCCGTGGTGCGCCTGATGATGCCCGTCTTGATGGGGTAATGCTTGACCAGGTCGCGGGCTTCGAGGATGACGTCTGCGCTCATCGTGCACCTCCTGTCGCTGCGATTTGGCCTTCTCCACGAACACTCGGATCGTCCACGAGCCAGCACGCGGTCGCGCGCGAATCGTCATCGACGAGCGGGGTCAGCGGAGGGGGAGTCCCTGTCCAGCACTTCTCCACGGCAAAGCGACAACGTGGATTGAACGGGCACCCAGTCGGCATGGCCAAGAGGTTGGGAGGCAGCCCGCCGATGGCGGGAAGGGTCTCGCCCAGTTTGGAATCCAGGCGCGGCACAGATTCCAGCAACCCGATGGTGTACGGGTGGCGTGGTTCTGCGTACAACGGCCCCACCGGGGCGGTCTCCATGAGCCGACCGGCGTACATGACCGCGATGCGATCAGCCACATTGGCCACCACGCCCAGGTCATGGGTGATGAGGATGAGCCCCATGCCCGATTCGTCTTGCAATTCTTTGAGCAGGTCCATGATTTGCGCCTGCACCGTCACGTCCAGGGCTGTCGTGGGCTCGTCAGCGATGAGCACAGCGGGGTCCAAGGCGATGGCCATGGCGATCATGATGCGCTGGCGCATGCCTCCAGAGAACTGGTGCGGATAAGCCTTGACGCGCTCTCGTGCTGCCGGGATGCGCACCCTCTCCATGAGGCCAACGGCCTTCTCCAAAGCGTCGGTCTTGTTCATCCCACGATGGACGCGGAACATCTCGGCAATCTGCCATCCCACTGGGAAGACGGGATTGAGCGAAGACAGCGCGTCTTGAAAGATCATGGAGATTTGTGCGCCGCGAACGTGGCGACGAGATTTCTCCGCCAACCTCAGCAGGTCCACGCCGCAGTATTCGACGCTCCCGCCGGTCACATAGCCAGGAGGCGTGTCGAGGATGCCCATGACGGCTTGTGCGGTGACTGACTTGCCCGAACCGGATTCACCCAAGATGGCCAAGGTTTCGCGCTGGTCGAGGGTGAAGGAAACGCCGTTGATGGCATGGGCCACGCCCTCGCGGGTGCGGAACTCCACCATGAGATCGGTGACACTTAGGAGTCGCCCATCCACCGGAGTCCAGGCATGCTTGGCCGGAAGGACATTGGTTCCCACAATGCCCCTGTCCTTGCCAGAAGACACTGGCTTGTTGAGGGGCAGTGCTGAGCCTTCGCCAAAAGTAATGGAATCCAGGGACCCCTGATAGGTCGCCGACGCCTTGGCATTCTCGGGTACCAGTGGCCCCGGTGCGGGATGCGATTCGTTAGCCATGACTCACCTCAGCTTCGGGTCGAGGGCGTCACGCACGACTTCGCCGAGCATGATGAACGCCAGAACGGTCAGGCACAAGAACAGGGCCGGGAAGAGCAGCATATGGGGCGCTTGCCTGATGTAGCCCAGAGCGGACGCCTGGGAGATGGCGATGCCCCACGAGATAGCGGGAGCCTGCAACCCGATGCCCAGGAAGCTCAACGTCGCCTCAGTGGCGATGTACGAACCCAGGTCGATGGTGGTGACCACGATGACCGGCGCCAGAGCATTGGGGACGATGTGCGACCCCACGACGTGGAACGGAGAAGCTCCCAGAGCACGCGCCGCCTGGACATACTCGTTGGGTTTGACCTGAAGGACCGACGAGCGCATGAGGCGGAAGATATTGGGCCATCCCAAGACCGACAAGGCGAAGACCACCTTGAAAATGATCAACACGTAAGGCGAGTTGGGGTTGGTGGGGATGGAGTACATGATGATGATTCCACCGAGGAGCAGGGGAATGGCGAAGAAGATGTCGGCGATGCGGGACAGCAGCGTGTCCACCCAGCCACCCATGTACGCGGCAACTGTGCCCAGGGCAGCACCGATGATGGCCGTCACCGATGCGGTCAGCAGGCCCACAAGAATGGACGAACGCGCTCCATAGACCGTGCGAGCGTAAATGTCGCAGCCCTGGAGGTCGTACCCGAAGATGGCCTCCGAACTGGGGGCCTGGCGCGCATGCGAGAGCAGGCACGAGCCAGGAGCCAGAGGCTTGATACTGGTGAATAACTGCGGAGCGACTGCCATGACAAGGAAGAACACGATGAGTGCCGCAGCGACCCAGAACAGGACGCGATGGCGCATGATGTCCCAGGCATCTCCCCACAGGGAACGCGGCTTGGTGCCAGAGTCGGTCTCGCGGACCACGACTGTCGGACGCGCGGACGCGGAGTCGGTTTGTCCCTCCTCCAGAATCTCGTCGTCGGGCAGAGTCGTCATAAGGACGGGCGAGGAAGCCGCAGAGGTTCCTTCAGGGCGGTTGCCGCCTGATCGTCGCTCAGTCATGGCTGATCCTTGGGTCAAGGACAGAGTAGAGAATGTCCACGAACAAATTGATGAAGAGGTACACCAGGACCAGACAGGTCACAGCCCCCACGACGGAAACACCGTCGCGCTGGGAGATGGAGCGCCAGATGAAGTTGCCGATGCCGTTGACGTTAAAGATGCGTTCGGTGACGATGGCTCCTCCCATGAGGCCTCCGAAGCTCGCGCCGATGTACGTCACGACGGGCAGGAGGGAATTGCGTAAAGCGTGCAGACCGATGGAGCGGGCGTTCGACAGACCTTTGGCCTTGGCTGTGCGCACATAGTCGGCACGAAGATTTTCCACCAGGGATGTTCGGGTCAGTCGGGCTGTGTAGGCCACAGAGAGCGACCCCAAGACTAAACCTGGCATGAGAAGTTGATACCACGAACCGTCTCCTGAAGTGACAGGGAACCATCCGAGCTTGATACCGAAGATCATCTGGGCCAAGCCGCCGACGACGAAGACCGGAACAGAAATGAAGATGAGGGTCGTGATGATGACCAGATTGTCGGCGAGCTTTCCTTTGCGGATGCCGGCGATGACGCCCGCCAGGATGCCGATGACGGCCTCGAAAACCAAGGCGATGAGGGCGAGTTTGATGGTGGTGGGGTAGCGAATGGCTAGCTCGTGAGCGACCGAGTTGTTGTAGTAATTCGTTCCCAGGTCTCCATGCAGGAGCTTGCCGAGATAGAGAACGTATTGGACGATGAAGGGCTTGTCCAAGTTGTATTCATGGTTGAACCAGGCGACATAACTGGCCGAACACGGCCTGTCACCACAACGGCCTGCGGTCGGGTCGCCGGGGAGGGTGAAGTTGAGGAAGTAAATCAACAGAGTCGCTCCCAGGATGACTGGGATCATCTGCAACAATCGCCGCACGATGTACTTGCCCATGTCGATCCTCCTTCCAATCGAATATGTAGTTTAGGCCATGCACACAACACCTCGCATGACCGCGACAAAACCTAGTGATGGAACAGGGGCGGCGACTCTTCTCCCATTAGCAAAGTCGCCCCCCCCCTCACCCAACTAGTGGAGGTCGACCGAACCGAAGAGGAAAGTCGCGTA
>JAISJO010000042.1 GCA_031261485.1 Propionibacteriaceae bacterium
CGGCCAGACAACATGGTTTCTGGCCGACGCTCAAACTGGACGGGAGGTCTACGACTACAACCCGATTTATGGCGGTACTTGGACTCACGGAACCGGACGCATCACGACCGGGTTCGATCCGGAAGGTATTTTCGTCAAGGAAGACGGTGTCGACGTGTTCCGGGCCATGCGGGCCAAACAACGCATCATCGGCCACATGGGCGACACGGCCATAGTCCGCTTCACCGCCGACAACGGCGACGCCTACACTAGCCCCGCCATCGGGTTCGGACGAGACGAAGACCACGACTGGGAAGTCGTCTCCCGTCCGCTTGTGGCAGACGACATTCCCTGCTTCGAGACTTTGCGGAAGCTGTTCCAGGCATCCATCGAAACAAACAACCCCGTCTACTGGTGTTGACTGGACTCGACATCTATTCGGCGACATGTGGGTGGACATTGGTCCAATCGACTCCGTGATGACATAAACCCTGCTTTCCCACTTGTGCCACGAAACGCCAGTCATTGGCTCGAGAATCAGGCAGCCAGTCGAGATTGCTTGTCCGGGGAATCAGAACTTCCATGAACTATCTCCTCACAGTGGCGGATACAACCGCCAGTATGGCCCGGAGTTCTACGGTGTGGCGGATACAACCGCAAGTGTTTCACGCTTGGCTCTTGTGGAGCGTGACGGATGAGACAATAGGAGCCGTCCCCTTCCGTCATCCTGAGTAAAGAGTCTCTACCGCAAGATGCATAGCATGACTCGCCTTGTGCCGTACCTCTTGCGAAGTCCAACTAGATCGAGATAGATAGTCGCACACTTCAATTGCCTCAGGCGCATCCCATCCCTGCGAAACCCAGTCCAGGAATGCCTTGGCCCAGTAATTGCTTTGAGTCTCGGCGACGCAATGAGCAAGCGCGCCAAACGGAATCAGACTCGCCATACTCCCGGGTGGTAGGCCAGATTCCCTGCCCCTCGATTCAAGTCCAGCAAGCACAGCCACACGTGAGTGCTCCAGCAACGGTAGTAGTCCGACAGGGTTATCCATATCAATTGGTTTCTTGCCGGTACTGCCGTCACCGGTCCACAACTCACCCCTCAGGATGCCAAGCCACGCTCCAGCACCCATGTAGAGGATGGGGTCCCACACCGCCGACGAATCTGAACCGCCCATGAGAAAACCCTACACAACCCTCCACAAACTGAGTGACTCTCTCTTGGCGAATTCCGGCTAGGTTTATGTATGAGAACAGGTAAAACGGAAGGGCGAATAGTGAGTATTCAGAAGCCCATGGCTCGGACCACAATTGCCCTGCGTCGCCGTCGGGATGGGATGGCGGCGTTCGGCAAGCCGGGCGTCGTATTTGAGTATGCCTGTCGCGGAAACTCAGTGGGAAAGACGCTTGAGGAAGCGTTGCGCAGAGGCATTTCAATCCAGGACGTTGATCTGATTGGAGCGGATCTGCGTGAAGTGGAACTGGCCGGCGCTGACGTGACCCAAATCAGTTTCGCCGATGCAGACCTTTCGGGGGCAAACCTACGAGGAATACGCACATACAATACAAGCTTTCGCCGCGCAAACCTCACAGGTGCAGATCTGAGGGATGCCGTGTTCTTTGGCTCGGACTTTTCGCATGCTTGCCTGCGCGGTGCCGACCTTCGTGGACTTCGTCTATCTGAGGACTCTTTCATGATGAACCTGGACGGTTTGGACCTGACAGGTGCCAATCTGGAGGGGGTCGCCTTGCCGGATGATTCTGACAGCACGGACTCCGGCCTCAACAATGCCTATGATTTTCGGTATGTCATCTTTGCCGAGGCTCGCCTGGAAGGTATCCGCCTCTCCGACGATGCGGACTTGATTGGGACCGATCTCCATGGTGCACACATGAAGGGCGCAAGACTGAGAGAGGCCGATTTGTCTGTCGCAGATCTTCGCCAGACCGACCTAGAGGACGCGGACCTAGAAGAAGCGGACCTCTCCTACGCCGACTTGAGCGGCGCGAATTTGAGGAACGCGAATCTGCGGGAGGCGGATCTATTCGGAGCTAATCTCAGCGGGGCGAACCTTGCAGGCGCCGATCTGACCCGGGCTCACCTCGAAGAGTTGAACATGGAAACAGTATCCCTGGCTGGTGCGATCCTAGACGACGCAACCATCACCGAACCAAGACTCATCAGCGAAGATGAATTGTCTAAGCTCCGGGCACAGTATCTGAGTCAAACACGTCGGCGGGAGTACGACCTGCGTTAGGTAGGTTCTGGCCAGATAGACGTGGCCTATTGCGAAGTCTCCTCGGTCATCTGGTACAGGCTGGTGATGATGATTCTCAGGCCTGTCACAATGAAGAACGTTCCTACTGTCAGCACGTACGTCCCCAGGATTTCCCCGGTTGTCACCAGCGCCACAAGGCCGAATGCGAAGGACAGGAGCGCTTCGGTCCAGCGCAGGACCTTGAAGACCATCCTGGCGTGACGATCCGCAATCGTCTTGCGGACCCGGTAGAAGCCATAGATGAAGAAGAGGACGCCGAGGACGAAATTGCTCGAGAACAGGATTGTCTTGGAGTTGATGAAGAAGATCGCGGACAGCCCAGCGATAACGACTGCGTAGATGAGTGAGTAAACCTTCCGGTTCTTACGGGTCTTCAACTTCCTGACGAGCCAGCGGGTGGCTAAGATGCAGCACGCGAAAATCGCGGTCGTGGCTGAGACAACTAGCGCTTGTTTCGGGAGGACCATGAAGAATAGGCCGACGATCGCCAGGATTGCTCCTCGCAAGACGCCTGAGTCTCTGACTACTTCTGCCACATTGATCTGTTTCACTCTTGCCCAAGCCGCTTTGAGGAGTTTCCGGAATGTGGTTTTCGCCGGTTTTTCAGATTTCGCCAAAGCAAACAGGATTGCCTCAAAGCTATCCGCGCCGTGGGGTGCGATGTCGGTTATGCGTTTCGCTCCGCCTGCGGAGAGGGCATCGAAGAGGTTGTCGACGAACACCTTGCGCTCGGGCACATCGACGCTCTCGATCCAGTTGTCAAAGACCTCGTTGACAGCCACACACTCTGCGGAGTGCTCCTTCAGAGTGACGAACCCCGCGCCCTCGACTTCCCAGGTCATGGAGTCGTGTTGCATCAGGCCAGTGGCACTGCTCCCGACAATAGTCACTGCATTAGTCTCGTGCCCAAACAGGTTGCCGACGACGCTGTATTCAGGAACGATACAGGAGACTTTGTCCCGCACACCGTCATACCCACTGCTCGCCAGCAACTCGTAACTCAGTCCCGGCCCATCATTGTCATAGACAGCGATAATTTGTGACTGTAGGTCTCGCTCCAGCATTGTGGTCGCGTACACCGCCAGGTTGCCGCCTTTCGACTGTCCGCCAACTCGATAAACCACGCCAGGTTCCATCGCGTTTCGCGCGTACTCCAGCGCTTCTCTCTGCGCAGGAACAATGCCGGAGCCCTTCATGAAATCCTCGCGCCATCCTGTGATGGAGTCGTCTGTGCCGCGATAGGCGATGTACGTCGTCCCATCGTCAAGCCCGAAGGTGATGGCTGCGAATTGCAGGTTCAACTCTGAATCGAACTTGTCCACGTATCGGCTCAGCCTGGTGTTCCCAAACCGCACCGACTTCGCGGCTTCAGCCAGCAGGTCGATGGGGAATTGTACGAGAATCATTGTCTGATACGTACCTCGCTCGACAATCAAGTTGTACGCATCGAAAAGGCTGATACCGGAATCCGGCACAACCCCGGTGAAGTCGACGTACGAGAGTTGTGCCAAGACTAAATTGTCCACGTCATTGAAGGGGGCGATGTCGAAGGGAATGTCCCCGCGCCACTTCAGGTAAGACACGATATTGCCCATAATGTGCCTTGCCTATCCGCCAAAGACCATGTTGGGATATATCTGACTCATCATCTGGTCCGGGAACAGCGCGTCCAGCGCGACCAAAACGACATTGCTCGCTGAACTGCCGTTGAGTCGCATGTTCCACCGGGCGACTGCGGCAATCGATATGACCGCATTGAGGGCGATGAAGGCGAAGAGCCTCCATGTGAGCGCCTTGAACGCTGTTGCCGGGATCTTGGCGATCAACTTCTGGAAGAGAGGCTGAATGAGCAATACCCATGCGATGGAGAGCGCGCCCCACATGATGGCGCTCCAGAAGCACACGCGACCGCCAATGCTGAGGAATCTGCCTGAATAGTCCCAGGACACCGTGCCGAAGATCTTCTCTTCGAGGAATGAGAACAGGAACTCAACAACTGAGCCCGTCAGTGCGCCGATTACAAAGACGCTTGGCAGTTTGCTCTTGTCTATATTGCGAAGCACAAGGTAAAGTGCCACAGCGCCGGCTCCATACACAACCGTGAAAGGAATGAGCAGGAGGCTTGTCCGCGATTCCAGCCTGCCGTACTTCACTAAGCAGTAGATCGTCTCGACGCAGAATCCAGCGACCGACCCGATGACCGACATCCAGAACGACTGGTAGAGGTCAATTTTCGTCGACCTGGCCGTGGCGAGCGTCTGTGGGGTCGCTAGAACCACAGAAGAAGTCTCCGTCGCAGGACGCGCGGTGACTGGTGCCTCAATGCAATCTGTCGTCATGGCCTCCATCTTGGGCGGCCAGTGTTAGGGAATTACTCGGAAAGTGTTTGAGAATTGTTAGGGTGTCTCCACATGCCGAGGGATGGTTACTGTGAACGTCGACCCTTCGTTGGGGGCTGAACTGACCTCGACTGACGCGCCAACCAACTGGGCCACTCTCTTGACGAGGGCCAGGCCGAGGCCGTTGCCTTCGCCGCTCACCTCGGTGTCGCCTTGGTAGAACTTCTCGAAGATACGGCCTTTGGTGACCTCGTTCATGCCGCAACCAGAATCCTGCACACGCACAATGGCGGCTTCTGGAGTTGATGTTTGCGACAATGTCACAATCCCTCTCGCTGGTGTGAACTTGATGGCGTTGGAGAGGAGGTTCTGCCAGACGACTTCCAGCATTCCCTCGTCGGCTTGGATCACGAGGTCGTCCTCCAACTCGGCTGTGAAATCGATACCCTTCGCGTCGAATGCCTCCGAAAAGGTCAGGGCGACCTCGGCCAACTGCCGCGGCAAGTCGAAAGAACCGCTTGTCTTGTCGAGGCGCTGGTTGTCCAGCTTATCCAGCCTGAGGATATTGGAAATCATCACGGACAAACGGCTTGTGGCTTGGGCAATCGTCTCCACATACTCCTGGCGGACTTCGGGTTCCAGCGTGTCGGGCACCCGCAGGGCGTTGGCATAGTTGGCGATGATGGCCAGAGGGGTACGTATCTCGTGGGAGACATCGGCGATGAAATCGTCCTTGAGTGTTTCGATGCTCTGAAGCTGAATGACCATGGTGTTGAAGTCATCGAACATGACATCGACGTAATCCCAGTGGTCCGGCGCATGTGCGGGGGTCAGGCGTACCGAGAAGTCCCCACCGGCAACCTTCTGCGCCGCATCGGAGAGTTGGCGCATCGGACGGTCGAAGACGCGGCGCTGCTGGCGGGCCAAGACGAGGCAGAAAACCGCAGAAACAATGGCCCAATAGGCGACACCGGCAAGACTATAGGCAACGTTTGAGCGAACCGTGTCGGGGAATGCTGTGCCGATCATGGTCTGTCCAGAAGCCAGCAACACCAGGACTCCAAAGACCAAGAGGAAGTTCTTCCACGAGAATCCGCGATGGTGCAGACGCGGGTCTCGGGTTGCTTTTCCAGTCATGTCAGGACCGCCTTGTACCCGAGGCCGTGGACCGTCACGATGGAAAAATCTTGGCTGGCTGCGAACTTCTCCCTCAGCTTCGTCACGTACACGTCGACTGCCCGCAGGCCTGTGCTCGCGTCCGGGTCCCAGAACTCGTCAAGGAGTTGCGCGCGGGTGTACGCCCGGTTGGGGTTGGACAAGAGTTTGAACAAGATATTGAACTCGCGCACGGTCACCGGCACCTCCTGCCCATCCATCGTCACCATCACCGCGTCGGCGTCCAGGATGAGATTGCCCACCTGTACACGCTTGTCAACGGCAATTTTGGCCCTCCGCAGCAAGGCACCCACGCGCAATACTAATTCATCGAGGTCTATCGGTTTGACCATATAGTCATCGATGCCGAGCTTGAAACCACGCTTCTTTGCAGCAAAGTCATCGCGGGCCGTCATGAACAGGATGGGGATTTGTGCGTCGAGCCCGCGTATCAGTTCGGCCAGGGCGAAACCGTCCATGCCGGGCATCATGATGTCCGAAATCACCATGTCCACATGTCCTTGGGCGAATCGAGCCAAGGCCGCTTGTCCACTGCTCGCGGCGTGTACGTTGTACCCATGGTCCACGAGAGACTGGGTCACGATACGACTGAGCGCCACATCGTCTTCAACGACCACAATGTCGACCATTCGGGCCCCTCCAGACTCCCCCGGCATTCACGACTGCCTCACACACTTCCGGTGTGTTTGCCATTGTAACGCTGGCGCTCGGGCTTCGCGGCGGTAGCGGGTTGCCTGGTCACAGAATGTCACTTTGGCCGGTCGTTCTATGTCACTTTGGTCGGTCCTGGGATGCTACTTTGGTCGGTCTTTCGACCTTAGTCTTCCAGGACGACCAGCCCATCGCCGGTGTCGTTGATGTCGAACTCGACTGTGTCGCCCTCGCGTACTTCCCCGCCGAGAACCATCCGGGCCAGGGGGTCCTCGATGGTGGTTTGGATGAGTCTGCGCAGGGGACGCGCGCCATAGATGGGGTCGTACCCTTGCTCGCCCAGCCACATCCGTGCGGCGTCGGTGACCTCGACGGTGATACGGCGTTCGGCCAGTCTCTTGTTGAGCCTCTCCAGGTTGATGACGACGATCTTGGCAAGGTCTTCCCTTGTCAGAGCATCAAACACCACGATGTCGTCGAGTCGGTTGAGGAACTCGGGCTTGAAGACCATCCTGACCGCCGTCATGACGGACTCGCGTTGTTCCTCGGGGTCCAGGGTCAGGTCAGTCAGGAATTGCGAGCCGATATTGCTGGTCAGAATCAGTATCGTGTTGCGGAAGTCCACCGTCCGGCCCTGCCCATCGGTGAGCCGCCCGTCGTCCAAGACCTGCAGGAGGATATTGAAGATTTCGGGATGGGCCTTCTCGACCTCGTCCAGCAGAATGACGGAGTAAGGCCTGCGGCGCACAGCCTCTGTGAGCTGGCCGCCTTCTTCGTAGCCGATGTACCCGGGAGGCGCGCCGACAAGACGTGATACCGAATGTTTCTCGGAATACTCAGACATGTCGATACGAATCATGGCTGTTTCGTCATCGAACAAGAACTCTGCGAGCGCCTTGGCCAATTCCGTCTTGCCCACGCCTGTGGGGCCGAGGAAGAGGAAGGAACCGGTGGGGCGGTTGGGGTCGGAAATACCGGCTCGGGCCCGCCTTACCGCGTCGGCGACAGTTCGTATTGCTACTTCCTGACCGATGAGGCGCTGACTGATGCGGCCCTCCATCTCCAGCAACTTCTCCGACTCGCCCTGGAGCATCTTGCCCACCGGGATGCCGGTCCAGGCGCTGACAACCTCAGCAATGTCCGTGGCGTCAACCTCTTCGGAGACCATGGTGCGGTTCTGTTTCGCCGCAGCGGCTTCCTGGAGGCGCGCCTCCAACTTGGGGACTTGCCCGTAGAGCAGTTCCGAGGCCTTGGTCAGGTCGCCCTCGCGTTGTGCCTTGTCAGCCTCGATTCGTACGCGGTCGATGATCTCCTTGATATCGCCCACCTCGTTGAGACCGGCCTTCTCGGCTTCCCACTTGGCTTCGAGGGTACGCAATTTCTCCTTGGCGTCGGCCAGTTCGGACTGGATACGAGCCAGGCGGTCCTTACTCGCGGAATCCTCTTCCTTCTCCAAGGCGAATTGTTCCATGGTCATACGGTCCACCTGGCGGCGCAACTCGTCAATCTCTTCAGGGGACGAGTCAATTTCCATACGCAACCGTGAAGCGGCTTCGTCAATCAGGTCAATGGCCTTGTCAGGGAGTTGTCTCGACGTGATGTACCTGTTCGAGAGCGTCGCGGCGGCAACCAGAGCCGAGTCAGTGATACGGACCTTGTGGTGCGCCTCGTACCTCTCCCGCAGTCCGCGCAAGATAGCGACAGTGTCTTCGACCGAGGGCTCCCCCACGTACACCTGCTGGAAGCGGCGTTCCAGGGCGGGGTCCTTCTCAATGTGCTCGCGGTATTCATCGAGTGTTGTCGCGCCAATCATGCGCAACTCACCACGAGCCAACATGGGTTTGATCATGTTGCCGGCGTCCATGGAGGAATCCCCGGTCGCCCCCGCGCCAACAAGTGTGTGCAGTTCATCAATGAAGGTGATGATGTGGCCCTCGGCGTCGCGGATTTCGCCCAGGACTGCCTTGAAGCGCTCCTCGAACTCGCCCCTGTACTTCGCGCCCGCGACCATGGAAGCCAGGTCGAGGGACACCAAGCGTCGGCCCTTCAGCGAATCAGGCACATCCCCAGCAACGATTCTTTGCGCCAAACCATCAACGACGGCCGTCTTGCCCACGCCTGGCTCTCCAATGAGGACGGGGTTGTTCTTGGTGCGCCGAGCGAGGACTTGCACAACACGACGAATCTCAGCGTCGCGCCCAATGACTGGGTCGAGTTTGCCTTCGCGGGCCCGTGCGGTCAGATCCACGGAGTACTTGTCGAGTGCCGATTCCCCACCCTCGGATTCAGCGGAGGTCACGCGCTTGTCCCCACGAGCCTGGTTGAACGCATCAATGACCTTGTCAGCGGTGATTCCGTTGTTACGCAAGAGTGTGCGGACGTCGGACTCGACCGTTGCCAGCCCGATGAGAAGGTGCTCGGTGGCGACGAAAGAGTCGCCCATCTTCTGCGCCTGGGTCTCCGCCTCAGCGAGGACGCGCGCGACCGCCCCAGACAGCGTGGGTTGGGAAACCGAGTTTCCGGATGCGGAAGGGAACTTGGCAATGAGATTCTTGGCCTCGGCGGCGACAGACGCTTGGTCCGCGCCCAGTCGAGCCAACAGCGGCCCCACAGTATTGTCAGGAATCAGGAGCAGGGCGCTCAGCAAATGAGCGGGTTCGACGGCAGGGTTGCCGGAGGTGAGAGCGAGCCGGGTGGCCGCAGAATAGGCGTCCCGGCTCATAGCCGTGAGCTTTTCAGTATCCATAGAGGTCTGTGTTTCTCCTTGTGAGATTGTGTTACATACGCTGATGCCCACCATGGGAGTGTCGCCGGAATCCATTTCGGCACAAACATGAGCGTACTAGACTCAAGTTTACTACGAGTTGTCGAAAGTTGGTAGTGCACATACGGCTTGCTGCGCAGCTACTAGTCGAGTTGGTTTCTGTACTCGACTAGTTGGCGTATCCACTTGGGATCACGAGAAGTGTGGACAATGGCAAGAATGCGGATAGTGTTCCCAACAATGCGATAGATGGCTTTGTGCCGGTACTGTCCAAACACGACATACCGGTAGTCCCCGAAAGCCGAAGGACCTGCATAGGGATACTGCCTGATGAAGCGCAGAGCTTCGTCTGCTTTCACACGAACGGCAGAGGCGAGACGAGGGTCAATGTCTCGGAAGTAGGCAAGGGAATCTCGAAAGTCTGCCGCCGCTCCTGGATGGGTGCTGAGGCGATACCTCATCCGAATTCAGCTTGGAGCCGGGCATTGACCTCTTCCCAAGGAATGCCAAGAGACAAGTCGGCATCCATTTCCGCGTCCCGACCCTGGATGAGTTGCCTTTGGCCGAGTGTCAGACTCGCGCCGTCGATGCTTGTGGTGAACTCGAGGTATTCAAGCGCCTCGAGGCGCTCGTCATGGGTGAGCGAATCAAGCGTTGTTTGAAGGGCTGAGGTGACCATGTCCATATTCTACCTGAGTAACGCGCCCCGGCGGGGGCTGATGGTCATGTCACGAACACTCTCTTTGTGAACGAGCCACTGAGGCACTTCTCCTCTTCGTGCTAGCGTATCCGCATGGTCCGTTTCCCTGACTCGAGACAGCTCAACTTCGTCTTCTTCTCGCCGCACTTTCCGGAGAACTCCACCGACTTCTGCGTCCAATTGCAGCGGTACGGGGTGAGGGTGCTCGGTATTGGGGATGCACCTTATGACAGCCTCAATGGGCAACTCAAGGCGGCTCTCACGGAGTATTACCTTGTCACAGACATGGAGGACTACGACCAGATCCTTCGGGCTGTGGGCTTTTTCACTGGTAAGTACGGCAAGATCGACCGCTTCGAGTCACTCAACGAGTATTGGCTGGAACTGGAGGCCCGCATCAGGACTGACTTCAATATTCCTGGGCCGTCGCTGGAGTTCACTGACGATTTCACGCACAAATCCAGGATGAAGACCTTCTTCCGCAAGGCCGGGGTTCCGGCGATACGCGACTGTCGAAGTGCCTCGCCTGATGACGCGGCCACGTTCGCCGCCGAGGTTGGGTACCCTGTGGTCGTGAAGCCGGATCGGGGCGCTGGGGCGAGTTCGACGTATCGAGCAAAGGACGAAGTTGAACTGCGTCACCTTCTCTCCACGCACAACGGAGACTTCCTCGTTGAGGAGTTTGTGGATGGGATTATTGTCACGTACGACGGATTGGTCGATCAGGACGGGACTATTCTGTTTGAGAACAGCCACCGCTTCGAGTTGTCGGTCATGGAAGTTGTGAACAATGACGATAACCTCCACTATGTTTGTCTGCCTGAGGTTCCTGACAATGTGCGTGAAGCCGGGCGCGCGATTATTGCGGCCTTTGACGCTCGTGAACGTTTCTTCCATCTTGAGCTATTCGAGCGTCGTGGTAGTGGCGATCTTGTGGCGTTGGAGATCAACATGCGCCCGCCAGGTGCGTGGATGACCGACGCCATCAATTACTCCCATGAAACAAACGTGTACCAGCGTTGGGCCGCCATGGTGACCCGAAATCCTCAGCCGCCCGAGGGGCCTGGCCGACATTTCACGGGCTATGCCAGTCGCAAGAACCACATCGTGTACGTGCACTCACACGAGGACGTCGTGGCACGCTTCCAGAGCCACATCAAGTTCTCCCGACCCATCCAAGAGATATTCGCCCGGGCGATGGGCGACTATGCTTACCTCTTTGTTGCCGACGCCTACGAAGAGACGCAACAGATCATTACCTACATCCAAGAAAAGGCCCCCCACAAGGGGTGATAGGGCACACCTACCAGGAGACCAGATGCAGATAGAGTACCGCAGACGATTCAGCAGCGCCTTGGGGCGGGACATGGAATACAAGGTCTACGGCCATCGCGGCAAGCCCGTTCTCGTCTTCCCGACCTCCGAGGGACGGTTCTACCAGTGGGAAGACTTCGGGATGATCGACGCGCTCGACGACTTCATTGAGCAGGGCAAAGTGCAATTGTGGACTGTGGACGGGATTGATTCCGAGACATTCTTCTCTACTAGTTGGGACCGGCAGGCCGCCATGAGGAGGCAAGAGTCGTACTTCGCTTACCTTGACCAGGAACTTGTCCCTTCCATCCTGGGTGAGAGCCGAGACGCCAATGGAGGGACTCCGCAGGAACTCCTCGTCACTGGTGCGTCGATGGGGGCTTTCCACGCCGCCAACTTCTTCTTCCGGTTCCCATGGAACATTGACACTGTCGTAGGCTTGAGCGGTGTGTACTCGACGCGGTATTTCTTCGGCGAGGACCGGCCCGTTGAGATATACCTGAACTCTCCCACCGATTACCTGCCGAATAACTCAGACCCGGCGTACCTCGACAAGTTCCGTGCCAGCCGTCTCATTTTCTGTTGTGGGCAGGGAGCTTGGGAAGACGAGATGATCGAAGAGACCCGTGTCTTGGAGAGAGTCCTGGCTGAGAAAGGTATTCCGGCGTGGGTCGATTTCTGGGGTACGGATGTCAACCACGACTGGGACTGGTGGAGAACTCAGATCGTGTACTTCTTTGGGAAGGTGTTTTCGTAGAGGGTCGAGGGCGTTCCTCGGAATGACGTGGCACACTGCGCGGTGGCGGGGCCTGCCTCGGCGGGGCCTCCCCCATATCCTCGGATCTGACGGCCCTCCGGTATGGGGGTGCCCCCTCCACCGGGCGCGGCCAGCGGAGCATGGCATCTGACGCGGGGGCGACGAGGTTGGGCTGCTTTGTGCCGCGCGCGGCACAAAGCATTATGGATTCACAGATTCATCCACAGAGCCGGGCGCACGCCACCGCGAGCATCGCGGACACCGCGGTCGTACGGGTGGACGAACCCGTCGCGGTTGACAACCGGAGCACCGACACGCGGAGCACCCACCGGCCCCAGATACCACGACCTGGTTTCGCCTAGCCCATCATAAGGAGCACGTGGAGGAAGCCTAGCGACGAGTCCTTCTCGCATCTCCGCTGCCTTCTGTATGACGGTCTCTGTAGTATCGCTAATCAGGCAATCAGCAGCTTCCTGGGTACTGAGGAGAAAGACATAGTCGTGAGTAGGATAGAAGGGATTCTCAGGGAACACCATGTCACCTGGCGACACACGTCTACGGAAATCCTCCGGCAGTCGATTTAAGAATTCGCCGTTGAGCCACTGACGGATATCGGATGTCTCCCAGGTCACTGACTCAAAGCTCCCGTGGTAAGGACCTCGAGCTATGACGTACTCGGACAGCAAGAGGGCGCGTGTCGGGTTGTCCGAGTTGTCCAACTTCATCACCCGCCACACGAATCCGCCAGCGCTCAACCGCAGCGGAGCATCGGACCACCACTCCTGGCCTAGCCAGTTCTCTTTGATCCACTCCCCTGGGTCCGCCTCCTTGCCCGTCTCGTCCAACGGGGGGTACTTGTCCAGTTCCGTACGCGAGACTTCGAACCGTTCGTAGGTCGGTTTTGGAAGCGCCTTCATCTCAGGAGCGGCCGGAGCAGACGCAGCAGCCCACTGGATGTACTGCTCGTAATACTGACAGACAGGGAGGTCGTGACCAGATACGTCTGTGCGTGGCCGACCAGGAATTGCGTGAACCTGAAGACGGAGTTGTTCCAGGGCCGAGTCTTGGGCCGGATTCCAGACTAGGTCGGCCGTGGAGGGCTGCTCATCCCACAAAGCCTTGAGTTCCGGTGTCGGCGCCTCCGATACCCAGTCTTGGCTGACCGTGGCGTCTGGCTCAAAGGCTCCGAAGAGCTTGGCCAAAATGCGACCGCGGTGCTGGCGGTTTCGCCCGGAGCAGATCTTCCGATATGTCTCCTCATGAAGCACTTGGAGCGCGGTCACGCCTGCCATGATGGCCGGGTTGTACCCAACTTCTTTTCCGCCAATGTCTTTCGCGGTGAACTGCGTTTTGGCAATGACGTGGTTGAACGTGAACAGATTGACAAGGCGTTTCACCTGACGAAGAGGTGCATTCGTTTCGCTGAGGGCCGCATCGAATATCGAAATGACAGAGCCATCCTTGTCTTGGCCCTCTGACTCAAGGTCGCCCAACCCGTTCGCTTTGAGAATCTCGGCGATGTATTCCCTGTGCTTCTTCTCAACAACCGGGGGAATACG
>JAISJO010000048.1 GCA_031261485.1 Propionibacteriaceae bacterium
GACACCGTCCCCCGCACCGAAATCTGCAAACACATATCCCTCGTCGTCAATGTGTACGTCGACTGGGTCGCCCCAACAATCGGCTCCCCAGCGCGTAACCACTGATACGACACAGTCGCATCCGACGGAAACACGTTGAAAACCGAAGCAGTCAAGACCGACCCCACCGACGAACCACCAAACACCGACACCGACCCAACCATAATCGACCCATCCGGAGGCACCACAACAGTCATAATCCCAGAGAAAAAATCAGGGGCATGCCACTCGAACTTGTACCACCCATAATCAAGAAACGTGATAGTTCCCGCCAACGCATTGATCACATACCCGCCACCAGAAACCGACAACACAGGATGAGAACCATATTTGTCCGTCACCACAGGCAACAGATAATCCTCCGTGACCGACCCACCCGGCAAAACCACACTCTGCGCATCCAGATACGCAGTCACAGACAAACCAGCCAACGGCGACATATCAGTGACCCGATTCCCGGAAAGGTTCAGGTATGTGAGGCTGGTCAGACCACCCAAGGGCGACACATCACTGACCTGATTGCCGGAGAGGCCGAGGTTGGTGAGACTGGTCAACCCCGCCAAGGGTGCCACGCTACTCACCACATTTAAGTAAAGCGTGAGGGTGTGGAGACTCGTGAAGGCTTCCAGTCCAGTGAGGTTGGCGATCCCCCTGTTTGGGCAACTCAGGGATGCGAGTGTCTGGGCTTGGGATATGGTCACTGTTGCGCCGCTAGGCTGGCCGAGGGCCGAGTTTATGCAGGCCCGCAGATTAGTGTCAGGAATAGTCACCGGATCATTAGGACCAGCCGACGCGACCGGAGCAACCCCAGCCAACACACCCACAGCCAATACCAAAGCAGTGCCCACCCCGAGCAGACGAGTAGGAAGACGAGTAGAACGCATAATAAAGGCTCCTTCTATCCAGTGTTGCACTGGATGCCATTGGGATACGCAGTGCACTGCAAGTGTTGGTTGGCAAGCCTGTTCAAGAACGCAGCCATCGACCCACGATTCACCGCATTACCCGGCTGATAAAGCAACTGCCCACCCACCATCGTGCCAGCAGTAATGTTCTTACTCGCCAACCACGAAATCGTCTTATAGAACGTATGCGCCTTGGGCACATCCGTGAACGGTGAAGTGGCAGGCGCAGTGTAGGTTGGAGACCCCGACAACCGATACATAAACGCAGACATCGACCCACGATTCACCACATTATTCGGCTGATAATACGGCAACCCACCAATCGTGACACCCACCGTGATACCCGACGCAGCCAGCCACGTAATCTCTTTATAGAACTTGTGAGTCTTCGGAACATCCGTGAACGGAGACGTCGCCGGAGGCGTCCACGTCGGCGAACCAGCCATCCGATACAAGAACGCCGCCATCGAACCACGGTTCACCGGATCAGACGGACTAAACATCCCAGACCCAGTCCCAGTCGTCACACCCGTCTGCGCAGCCCAACAAATCGCATTACGGAACGTATGCGACGACGGCACATCCGAAAACACAGGACCCGTCCTCGACGCCGACACCTTACTGCCGCTCGTGTACCCAGGCTTCGACGCCGTCACCTGCACAGACAACTGCAAACACATATCCCTCGTCGTCAACGTGTACGTCGACGCTGTCGCCCCCACAATCGGCTCCCCAGCCCGCAACCACTGATACGACAAAGTCGCATCCGACGGAAACACGTTGTCAACCGAAGCAGTCAGGACCGAGCCCACGGACGAACCACCGGACACCGTCACCGACCCAACCATAGTCGACCCAGGCGGAGGCACCACGACAGTCAAAGTCCCAGAGAAGGGACTAGCACCAAGAATGTTCCACGTGAACTCGTACCACCCATAATCAAGAAAGGTGATAGTCCCCGCCAACGCATTGATCACATACCCGCCACCAGAAACCGACAACACAGCGTGATTGCCATTCTTGGTCGTCACCACAGGCAACTGATAATCCTTCGTGAGAGACCCACCCGGCAAAACCACACTCTGCGAGGCCAGACTCATATACGCAGTCAAACCACCCAAGGGCGACGCATCCATGACCTGATTGCCGTTAAGGCTCAGGGATGTGAGGCTGGTCAACCCCGCCAAGGGCGACACATCACTGATCTGATTGTAGGAAAGGTCGAGGCCGGTGAGGCTGTACAGCCCCGCCAACGCCGACACACTGCTGACCTGATTGTCGTAAAGACTCAGCCAGTTGAGGCTGGTCAACCCCGCCAACGCCGACACATTGGTGACGTGATTGTGGGCGAGGTTCAAGCTGGTGAGGCTGGTCAAGCCACCCAAGAGCGCCACGTCACTGACCTGATTGTTGGAAAGGTCGAGGATGGTGAGACTGGTCAGCCCCGCCAAGGGTGTCACGCTACTCACCTGATTGTGGTAAAGGTCGAGCTTGGTGAGGTTGGTCAACCCCGCCAAGGGTGTCACGCTACTCAGCATATTGGCGTAAAGTTCGAGGGTGTGGAGACTCGTGAAGGCTTCCAGCCCAGTGAGGTTGAAGATCCCCCTGTTTGGGCAACTCAGGGATGTGAGTGTCTGGGCTTGGGATACGGTTACTGTTGCGCCGTGAGGTTGTCCGAGGACGGTGTTGATGCAGACACGCAGACTAGAGTCGGAAAACAGCACCGGATCATTGGGACCAGCCGACGCGACCGGAGCAACCCCTCCCAACACACCCACAGCCAACACCAAAGCTGTGCCCGCCCCGATCAGGCGCGCAGAAAAACGAGTAGAACGCATAATGAAAACTCCTTCAATCAGGTGGCGCACTGGATGCCATTGGGATATGCGGCACATTGCAGATGCTGGTTGGCAAGCCGATTCAAGAACGCCGCCATCGACCCACGATTCACCGCATTACCCGGCTGGTAAAGCAACTGTCCGCCCACCATCGTGCCAGCCGTAATGTTCTTACTCGCCAACCACGCAATCGTCTTATAGAACGTATGCGCCTTGGGCACATCCGTGAACGGTGGAGTAGCAGGCGCAGTATAGGTTGGAGACCCCGACAACCGATACATAAACGCAGACATCGACCCACGATTCACCACATTGTCCGGCTGATAATACGGCAACCCACCAATCGTGACACCCACCGTGATACCTGAGGCGGCTAGCCACGTGATCTCTTTGTAGAACTTGTGAGTCTTCGGAACATCCGTGAACGGAGACGTCGCCGGAGGCGTCCACGCAGGCGAACCAGCCATCCGATACAAGAACGCCGCCATCGAACCACGATTGACCGGATCAGACGGACTATACATCCCGACCCCAGTCCCGACGGTCACACCCTTTTGTGCGACCCAACAAATCCCACTATAGAACGTATGCGACGACGGCACATCCGTGAACACCGGACCCGCCACCACAGACGACGTCACACTCGAATTCTCGTATCCCGACTTCGACACCGTCACACGCACAGAAATCGGCAAACACATGTCTCTTGTTGTGAGTGTGTAGGTCGACTTGGTCGCCCCAGCAATCGGCTGACCGCCCCGCAACCACTGATACGACACCAGTGTCGGAGTCGGCACAATCGCACCAGGAGTCGCAGTCAACACCTGACCAACCTGCGAAGTACCGCTCACGCTGACCGACGTGAACGAGAACGTCCCCGGCGACCCACCAAACACAATGTTCACACCCGTGACGGTCTGACCCGAGGCAGCGTGAGCGAGTGTGATCGGCCCGTTCGGGAGGGGCGCAGCCATAAGGCCGCCCTCGGCCCAAGGTGACCACACATTGTCAGCAGTGTATCCACCATGCCAGGCATCCGTGTAGCCCGGGGTGCGCCCGAAGAACACGTAGTCCACCCCCGGAATAGCCCGGTTGAAGGTGAAGGTGCCATCCAACGCCACGGCGGCATAGGAACAATACGGTTCCACATCGCCGGGACCGTTAGTGACGAGGGCAAGCGGACCCGCCATGCCCATCCCGCCAACCACGTAGTTCCGGTAGTACGTCTGACCATTCAGGACGAACACGGGGCAGACATAAACAATGATGTCTACCCACATTCCATACCCTCCGCCGTATGTTGCATCCGCAACCACCGAAAGCGGCGAGACTGTCCCCGTGATGACGCCCGGCTGCACTGCCGTGATATCCACAGCAGCAACATTGCCTCCTGCCGCAGCGGCGGTAACAATCGTCACTCCGGCGTGAGGCAAGGACAAATTGACACTACCAACGAATCCGCCATAGTACGTGGTCAGGTAGTCGATAGAACCGTCGTACACATAGGCCGAGACCACGTACCCCCCGCCTGGAACGAGCCCGTCGACAGTGTAGACGCCTGAAGGCTCAAGGTAGTCGCCAAGGCACTCTCCGACGCCGGTGCCGGCTGCATTCACCAAACACGCAGTCACATATCCATAGCCGTCGATCCCAGGAGCGGGGGTAACAGTCCCAGAAATGGACGACCCGACAACCATGGTGATATCCACACCCGACACAGTCTGTCCATAAGTGACACCCGACAGGACCGTCACACCACTGGTGGGAATCGTCGGGATCGGCCCCGAATACTGCCCATAATACGTCGCAGGGTAACCCTCCACGTCGGCTCTGACCACATAGTTGGGTCCAGGAGTCACTTGGGCATAGAAGGTTCCATCGGTTGCGGGTGATATCGAGTCGACCTCATACAGGACCCCGCCCGTGCCCACCCGATATATGGAGACGCTGCCAGCCACGTCCCCCCAATAGTCGGTGGGAAGGGCACCGCCACCAGGCACAGACACCGTGCCTGTGATGTACGCAGCAGCGTTCGATGCGATATTCTTACCCGCGAGCGTCCACCCTGCAGAAGGAGCCGTCACCGGTGTGACATCCGGCAGGTCGAGGAATGCCTCGTCCAAATGCAGGGAGACGCCGGTCCAGCCCCCATAGCAGGCAGTCATGAGGCCCTCGGGAGTTGACTGGATGTCATTGGCGCACACGACATACTGTGCTCCCGGAAGGAGGCCTGTCAGAGTGTATTGACCATTGGGCCCGAAGCTGATGTCACCCCACCACTCAAGGTCAGTGGCCCCACCGGGGAGAGTCACCACCTCATAGGCAGTGACTGTCCCAGAATATCCGTAACCATCGTCAGTCAGCGCGTAACCGACGGGGGCACTCACGGTCCCAGAAATCGAAGAAGCAAGTGCCAAGGTGATGTTCTGGTTGGTGAGTGTGCCACCCGCCGCCGGACCAGTCACGAGGGTGACCCCAGCAACTCCGGCGAGCTCATGGACCGTCCTACCCGAGTGCCCACCAAGATAAGTGTCAAGATATCCACTCAACGAGGCATAGACGACGTACTGGCTCCCAGGTTCGACCGCCGCCGACCAAGTCGGCGTTGGAGGATCCCAAGGAGCGATGGACCGGAGACTCTCGCAGGAGTTCACCCAGTCGTCCGAAACCTCGCACAGAAACACTTGCGCGTGCTCGTACTCAAGAGGATTCTTGGGGGTCGGTTGAGAATTAGGTGTCACAGTCCCAGAGACGACTGCCCCCAACGCAGCGTGAATTGTGTAGGGGCCCTCGTAATCGTAGTACGGACGGATGGCAACGTAGACTGTCTGACCGGCAGCCAAGATGTGCGCGAGACGGAAGTTCCCATTCCCGCCACCATCGTCGTTGTATGCCAACTGAAAACCGCCGGCATCATAGAGGTTGCCGTACACATCATTGCCACCGGCATTCGACGTGAAAATCCACGCCCCTGCCTGTGGCGCGGTGAACCGGAACCAGTCCGTGTCCCCGAAGAAATCTATGGTCCCAGACACATCAGTTGCTGGATCGATCCAGCCGCAGGTCGTCGATATGTCACCGGCACAATCATCCGGACCAACGGCCAAGGCTGGTGCGGTACCCCCGACACAAAACAATGATAACGCAAAAGCAAGAGCAATTGGAGTAACGCGACGGAACATAGGATGCACTCCTTCTCCCCCAGACTCCTTCGCCCAGATTGAAGGAACAGAGGTGATGTTGAGGTACATAATGACCTACCGCAGGGAATATGTCAAGTGCCCTGATCAGACCTCATTTTGAACGGTCAAGCGCGCCCGATGGGACAGCCCCTGACTGCTACAAGATTCAGGTTTGCTTTCCCCTCCGTCACGTGGCGCAGCCGATTCCGTTGGGATACGTGGTGCATTGCAGATGTTGGCTTGCGAGTCGGCTCAAGAATGCCGCCATCGACCCGCGATTCACCGGATTCGACGGCTGATACACAAACTGCCCATTCACCGTCGTGCCAGCCGTGATGTTCTTACTCGCCAACCACGCGATCGTCCTATAGAACGTATGAGCCGTCCCAACATCAGCAAACGTCGGAGTGGCAGGCGCAGTATAGGTTGGAGAACCCGACAACCGATACATGAACGCAGACATCGACCCACGATTCACCACATTATTCGGCTGATAATACGGCAGCCCACCAATCGTGACACCTACCGTGATCCCAGTCGCCGCCAACCACGTGATCTCTTTATAGAACTTGTGAGTCTTCGGCACATCCGTGAACGGAGACGTCGCCGGAGATGTCCACGTCGGCGACCCAGCCATGCGATACAAGAACGCAGCCATCGAACCCCGGTTCACCGGATCAGACGGGCTATAGTTCCCGGCCCCAGTCCCCACCGTCACACCAGTCAAGGCAGCCCAACAAATCGGACCATAGAACGTATGCGCTGGGCTGACATCGTTGAACAGCGGACACACACTCACGGAATAGTTGATGCCGTATGCCTCAGGATCGTAAGCCGCTGCCGCGACATACAACACCTCCCCCTTGGTCATCGGTTGGATCATCATGAACTGGTTGCTGTAAGGCTCCACAGCAGCGTATCCATCATCATTTTCTGTGATGTAGACGGCATTCGCATCAAGCAGAACTCCGTACATGTCCTCCGTGCTGGCCGAGAAGATGACGTAGTCACTGGTTATGGGCGCCGTGAACTCGAACCAATCCCAGTCGTCGGCAAAGTCAATCCTCGAAGAGGTCCTCCAATCTCCCTTGGCGATCACACAGGAAGAGGACTGCGTGTCACCGCAGGCGTCGCCAACTGAAACCACGCTCCAACTGACGGTGGCCGATGCCGCAGACATAGCCGTCAGAGTGATGGACAACTTGCCATCGGCCGAAATGAAGGTTTGACCCACTGTGAGATACACCGAAGGGTCCCAGAAATTGTAGTTGTACTTGGCGTTATTGGCAGGTTGGAAGAGCCAGGTCTCACGCGCATTGAAGTCGAGGATTGCCAAGCCGAGATTCGTGTTGCCACTGCGCCGATACTCGACGCCATAGAGCGACCCATACCCATCATCGACAGTGAAGACAATTCCCTGTTGGGCTACTGTGTTGTTGGCCACTGGGCTCAGTGTGGCTGACCCGGTTGACGCACCCGCAGTCTTGATTCTTCGAATGCCTTCACCATCTCTCAGTATCCCCAACTGATACTTGCGGATGGCTCCCCAGCCTCCGTCTCCCGGGCTGCCCATGGTCTCCCAATTGTCACCGTACGCGGCGGCTTGGCAGTTCGTGCTGTTGGCCTGATTCCATGTGACGGTGCCCGACACCTGCTGGCACTGGATGCGCTCCGAATGGTACAGCCCTAAATTGTGGCCCATTTCGTGAATGATTCCCACCACTGTGTCCGCAGGTGGGGTGGCGTTTCCCGGCACACGGAAGGTGAGCAACCCACCGAAATTGGCACTGACGCCATATCCGACGTTGCCATAACCGGCTACATTCTGGTTGGGCGCGCATTGCGCCTCATTCTCAAGAACGATGAGGTGACGCCGACTCGGCGCCGTGTAATAGGTCGCCGAATGGCCGAACTGCGCCGCCGCAGCCTGCCACTGGTTCTCGTGATCCTGATCTGAGTTTGTGCAGATCACGGAAGAGTACATCCGCTTGATCGACGCCGCCTGCATGGTGAAGCGATTGTCCAGAGTAGTGCGCATTCGAGCCTGAACCTGCGCCATGTAAGCGTTGATTGTCGCATCGGTAATCCAGTTCACGTTTCCGTTAGGTGGTGTCACCACCACGATGTCTGCCACATGGGCCAGCGACGTGGCACTGACAATGTCAAGGGTCTTCGGAGTGGACTCGATGACAAGATTGGCCAGGGTCAGTGGAGAGTCTCCAAGCGACACCCGCTCCAGAACCTGGACACCCAGGTCGGAGGACGCGGGCAGTTCGTTGTCCTCGTCAAGATACGGCTTCACCTTGTCAGGGGAGACTTGAGGCAGAGTGTCGACGACTGCTTGTGGGACAGTCCCTGTGACTGTCACCTCCATGCCAGGCTCCAACTGGTCGATCAGAGCGGCGTCAGTCACTGACACCCACTTCCCCTCAGGGGTCACGATGCCGGTGCGCATCTCGCCGCCTTCTTCACCGAGAACCGCGTCTATCGCGATGACCCGAACGGTCCCAGTGATCTCAAGGTGCAGCGGCTGCCTTCCAGGCGATTCTGCTTGCGCTAGCGAGGCGGTCCCAAGGGACATGGTCAGCGCAACTCCAAGTGCTGCGCATATACTCACCCGGCGACTTTGCCGGGTCTGATTCATACTGGAAATACTCATGGCAGGGGCTCCATTGCGGTCGATGAATAATGGCTACACAATAGCGCAATAATGTCGGTTCATCGTCCGCCATCCAGTATTTATTGCGGAACACTCTTTTCACCGAGTGACTTGGGACAACCCTCCCGCGATCATCTGCCCCAACTGTTCGGTATTGCCTGACCTGCTTGCCACATAGCGGTCAACGAAAGCGTCAATCTCTTCTCCAGACGGCAAAGGCCCGGTCAAAGCCGTGAGTAGAGCCTCCACTGTGCGGCAGGGTTGACCGGGAAACTCCTCCGGTCGGGTGTAGAAACCTCGAGAGCATGCATACTGCTCCACATCAGGAGTGAACAAGACCACCGGGGTGCCAGTCAGGTAGGCCTCAAAGGTGATCGCCGAGTAGTCGGTCACGACGACATCGGCCACAGCGAGCAATTCCATGGCGGCGAACTCGGGGACTTCTATGACCCCCGCGGGACATGACTGTGCGTGCGAGAGCCGATGCATCTTGGAGACAACCGTGTACCCGGCCCCGACAAGGGCCTTCAGCAGTTCCGTGTTCTGAGGAACAGTCGCGCCGCCTCTTCGGAAAGTGGGCGCGAACAACACAACACCCTTGCCCTCCTGGATGCCCTCTCCCTTGGAATGTCGGCCACCAACCAATTCCGGGTGCTTGGCGAGGATGCGAGTGCGCAAGTGGCTCATCGCTTCTCTGCTGGCGAGCAGGTCAACTCTGGGTAGCGGGATGACACGGAATATGGAGGGGTCCACGTTGTACGCCTGGGCCAGGTGAGATATCCCGTCCTGATAGGTCGCGGTGGCGGCAGTGTAGTTGCGGTGCATACCCATGATCTTGGCGAGGTCGGGCGAATCGAGGCTGCTGAAGTCTGTGTGAGATTCCTCGCAACCGAGGATCGAATACCCGAATCGCTTGAATGCCCCGAGCGCATGCCACAGTTGAATGACTTCCAACCCGGTCCTCGCCGGACGAATCGCGCTCACTGCCATGCAATAGGAATCGAGAACCACGACGCGGCTTGTCGCAATATGGAACATCTGGACAAGGATGTGCGGGAGGTACTTTGTCCTCTCGGCCAATCCAGGTCGAAGTTGCTTGCATAGGACAACCACGCGGGTGGTTGGCCGCACTCTCTCCAACTCATCGCGAAGCAGAGAAAAGTCCACAGTCACGGCGTCACTGACACGCGAAATGAATGTTACTTTGTCGCGTCTGGGCAAGAGGCGAAAAGGCAGGAACACGATGTTCATGACCATCACCACAAGGCATGGACCCAGTGCAGCGAATCTGCGTGACCGCGTCTTAAACATCAAACCTCCTCGGCATAGGCCCCGAGGTCAATGGCCGCCATGGTGTGTCCGGCCCTTTTGGACGGCGGAAGGAGTTCCAAATAGTTTTTGCCGTACCACATCGTGAGGTATCCATCGTAGCCAGAAGGAATCTTGACATCGACTGACTCAAAGACGCCGTCAACAAGGACCCGGAGCCACTCAAGGGGGAATGCTCCGTTGTTGATGCGCAAACCCACGCCATCGATGACAAAACGCGATGACTCATACTGCGAGAATAGTCGCAGAATCAAGTCCAGTCCACGATGCAGGACTGTCCAGGGGACCAATCGGATGAAAGGCATGGCGATGACAGACAGCCCATAATGGACATTCTCTCGAGGTCTGTTCAACCATTTCAGACTGATGGCACGCTTGATGGCATTCGCTGCCGCGATGTGAGCCTTCTGCAGCCACTTCGAGTTGGCGGTCTTGTCAAACACCAAGATGTCGATGAATACCCCATCGGGCATGTCGTAATTGAAAGTCCACGATGTCGACAGACGGGTCCCTCTCACTCTGACTTTGTCGAAGGCATAGTGCGAACCGTCATGATCCTCCCATTTCTGGAAGGAGTAGGGAGCTGCCAACTCGAGAGGAGCGACCCTTCGAAAGACGTCATAGTCTTCCCGGAGGAAACCGAGGTCCATGTCGTCATCCCACGGGATGAACCCATGATGGCGAACTGTGCCCAGCAAAGAACCGCCGATCATGAATGGCTTGAGATTGTGCTTGTCACAGATGCGGAGGACCTCGTGCAGCATCTCCATCTCAAGAGAACGTATCGTGGAAATCTTGCCACCATAATCGCGGGCATAGGCGGCATTTTCCATCGCACGCACGGCAGCCAGAGCGGACAACCATAAGAGCATGTGACGGGAGGCGACTCCCAAGTCAATCGTTGGCGTTGCTGTGAGCGGACCGCCACCGATCTGAGGCTCCAGATATCTGCCGATGAGCTTGTCCTGCAAGATAGCGAAGCTGGTCGCCTGACGTCCGAGACTGGGCGGGAATGACACATCCAACTCAGGACATGCCTCGGACAACGCCAGTTTTACATCGTAGTCGCTGCACACACGATTGCGCACGTGATACACAGGCTCCCGCGTCCGACGGGCGGGCATCGCAGCCACGGCCGCGATGAGGTCCTGAACATAGGTGACTGAGCGGACATGACGGGCGTCATCGCTTCCCACAGACACCATATTGGCCTCTGCAATACCACGAACGACAGGAAAGAGCGTGTGGGGATTGTGTTCTTGGCTGATGCCAGCACCATAGAGATTCGCGTATCTCAGCAATGTGACGTCGCGTCCTGCTGCATGGGCGTCTGTGCAGATCTTTTCAACAGCGGCCCAACGCCTGGCTGGAGATTCTTCGGGCAGTCGTGCGACTAGAGCGGTGTACTCTTGTTCAGCTACTTCAAAGTATCCTCGCGTGGCAATCTCGCCGAGGAGAGCCTCCGCGAGCACGATGACCTTGCTGACTGGGCACTGGCCAGCACATGCGAGGACTCGCTCCAGCAAAGCCCGCTGCTGATCCGGATCCATTCCAGCGTCGGTCACCACAATCCACACGATGCGCGTGATGGGTCTGGGCCGAGAGCCTGCCCAGCGATGCCGTTTCGCCGACTCCAGCTTTGTGATGAGACGGTCCAGACATTGTGGGGCATCCCCCACCCGCACCACCTGGCACGCGGGATGTTTGGCGGGTTTGCCCAGGATTGCAGGGTCGGTCGGCCCTTTGCCCCCCATGAGCACAAGCGAGGCATCCTCGCCGAGAGTGCGATGAAGAGCTCCGATGAGGGGGACGGCCGCTTCGGCGTCAGGATTGACCACCACCACTCGCCGAACACCGTCGAACCGCTGCCGCAGACTCAGTGCGGCGAGTTCCGCCTCATCTGCGGGATATTGACTCGCATCACTGGTGTCTGACGGTATCATCGAGCAATGTCCCGCAGAATATGAACAGTCCTTTCAACGCCGGCTGCCACGTCATGGCGAGGAGACCAGCCCAGACCAGCCAGCTTGGAACCATCCATGACAGCGGTCATCGCTTTGGAGAAACCCTTCTGCTCCATCTGGCTCGGCAAGTCGAAAACCACCTGTTTGCCCACGCTTTCGGCCGCCAGTCCCGCCAAGTCTCGCAAGTGGATATCGCCGCTTGGATGGGCCACGTTGTATGCACCGCCGGGCTCCCCCTGCAAGAGACAGGTCAGCAAGCCAGACACTGCATCCGAGACATAGATGAATGAATAATACTGGTTGCCTTCGCTCTTGAGGACTATGTCCTGCCCAGCCACCGCCTTGGCGATGAATTGCGATACAGCCTTCGTGTCGGTCGGGAGAACGGTCGGGCCGAAGACCCTGGGCAACCGAGGAATCACCACTTCAATCCCTCGTTGCGCCATGAACGCCTGGCACAGCGCTTCCCCGGCACGCTTGGCCTCGGGGTAACCGGCTCGCAGTGTGTTGCAGTCAATGTACCCGCAATCAGTCTCGCCGAAGGCGCCCTCCCCACTCTGATTGTCTCCGTACACCTCGACTGTGGACACGAAACAGAAACGACCAGGTTCTGACGTACACGCCCACTCAAGCAAGTTGAAGGTGCCCTGAACATTCGTGGTGATGGTGCCGATGGGGTCCGAGGCATAGGCGACGGGATGGGTGTTGCTGGCTGCGTGGATGACCCATTGAGCAGAAGGCACCGAATCTGGAATCGATTGGGACACATCACTGTGAGCGATGACCAAGTCTGAGCGCCCCTGATGCCCTGCGAATCGGCGTTCCAGTCGAGCCACGTCTCGCGCGAGGGCGACAACCGTGACTGACAATCCGAGAACATCGTTGGCCCTCATCAGCACATCGACGAGGCAGGACCCGATCATACCCGACGCGCCGGTGACAAGAACTGTGATGTCTTTCAGCTTCTCCCATGGCAAGTCGAGACCAACCACTAAGTCACAGTCCTCCTGATAGAGAGGATGGTCCAGCAAGCCGGTCATTGGGCCCATTCCGCCCGAATGGCCACCAGTCTGGCACGGAACAAATCCAAGTCCTCCTGCGTGGTGAGTTTGATGTTCTTCTCCGAACCGGCCGCGAAATACAGCCGCTCCCCCAGCTCCACCATCATGGTGTTCGTGTAAGAAGACCCCGAGATGCCGATGCCCTTCTCGAATGCCTCGCGGTACCTGGCCAATAGGTTCCCGAAGGCGTACGCCTGAGGAGTCGCCACGCGGCGCAGAGTCTCGCGCGGGATGTACTGCACTGTCGAAATCTCGTCGTCGATGACAAAGATCTGCTCGTTGTAGGGAAGCGATGTCACACCGTTGCCATATTTCTGACAGGTGACGATGACATCGGAAAGAACGTCGGGATCCACCATCGGCCTGATTCCATCGTGAATAATGACGACGTCGTCACCCTCACAGATTCCCTCCAAAGCATAGACGCCGTTGCGAATGGACTCCTGACCAGACTGCCCTCCGGCGACGACCCATTGCAGTTTGGAGATGTCATACTGCCGGGCGTACGTCCGCAATGTGTCCTGCCATCCGTCCACACAGACCACCAAAATGGCATCAATCAGCACATGGTGCTGAAACCCTTCAAGAGTGTAAGCAATAATCGGTTTGTCTTCGACGGTGACAAATTGCTTCGGAATGTCAAGACCCATCCGCTTCCCTGAACCACCCGCAATAATAACGGCTATATTCACTAGCTGACCTCCATTCGCCAAGACGGAAGCCTACTACAAGACTCTTCCGACAGATGGCCGTCGATATTTCCCTATTATGGTTCGGGCGCTTTGACGTTTCAAGGCAAGCTCCTTGGTGACTCAAAGGATGTCAGCCCGAGACTTTGCCGAGAATAGCCAGTATCATGAACCCGTCGGTGTTGGCACCGATCACGACCAACTCGACCAGAATCCACGCCGGAACTCACGACACCGGCTAACCGAGACTTAGGGGGCCCAATGGCGACTCGGCAGAAGTTGTACTCCATATGTGTCAAGATCGCTAAGCGATTGCTCCCCAAGTCAGGCTACGTGAAGCTGCGTCGTTTCGTTCTCACGCACACGGCCCTTCGCCGTCCGAACAAGTCGATCACTGCGCCGAGTTCACCTGCGCTCACAACGGGACCTTCGCCCACCACAGGGCAGGCGCCAGGCGCCACTCCCCCCCCGGCGGGACCTTCGCCCACCACAGGGCAGGCGCCAGTCCCCGCTGCCCTCCCGGCGGCACCCTCGCCCACCACAGGGCTGGTCTCAATCGTCATTCCCGTCTACAACGTCGAGACCTACGTTGAGGACTGTCTTCGATCAGTTCTTGCCCAAACATTTTCCAAGCTCGAGATTATTGCTGTCATTGATGGAGCGACAGACTCGTCTGAAGAGATTGTTCGCCGTGTTGCGGCCCACCATCCTCAGATTCGTGTCATCACTCAGGAGAATGCTGGCTTGAGCGCTGCCCGTAATGCAGGTGCGGCTGTGGCCCGTGGTGAATTCTTGTGGTTTGTGGACTCGGATGATGTTCTGAACGAGCGAGCGGCAGAGAAAATGGTCACATCGCTTAGGTCCTCAAAGTCGGACTTTGTCGTAGCAAGCTATTACCGTTTCAATTCAACCCGAAGATGGAATGCCGGTTCCTGGGTCCAGAACGCGCATCGGATCGACAGAAAAGCCACGACTATCGACAAGTTCCCCGAAATCCTGTGCAGCGCTGTCGCGTGGAACAAGATGTACAGACGAGAGTTTTGGACCAAGTGCGGTCTCCAGTTCCCCGTGGGACAAATCTACGAAGATCAGGAGGTTTCTGCGAAGGCATACGCCTACGCCAAGAAATTCGACGTGCTTCATGCACAGTTGTATGGCTGGAGAGCGCGCGAGGATAATTCCTCCATTTCCCAGCAGACTCTCGAACTGCGCGATGTCCAGGGCAGGTTGAGGGCCATTCAGGCGAGCATTCGGGTCCTCGATCTCGCAGGAAAGCACCAAGCGGCCAGGGTCAGGTTGCTCCAGTTCTTGAACAATGACTTTCAACACTCCGCGAAGGACTTCGAGTCTGTTTCAGATGAGTATTGGGACGCGCTGCGGGTCGGCCTCCAAACCCTGACAAAGGGCATGAAGCCAAGCGAATGGGCCCAAGTGAAGCCTCGGTTCGCTTGCCTCGAATGGCTGGTCCTGGAGGATCGACGAAACGAAGCGGAACTCTACTTGAGGCAGCAGGGCACGAATGCCAATCAGCTCGCGGTTAGTTGGCGAAATGGCTGGCTGGTGGCCCATGTGCCATTCTGGGACTCCCCAGAGTTGAGCATTCCAGATCACATCCTCGCTGTCACGCCGGAGGAGTGGGACCTGCGTCACTCGATCCGGCGAGCTTACTGGAATGCCGACGAGGGATTCCTGTGTATCCAAGGATGGGCGTACCTCGACGGTTTCGATCTCACCCAGAACACCTCAGGCATCGCCGCGGCGCTCGTGAGTGGCGGAATGCGGATTCCGTTGGAGGTTGGACGACATCAAGACGACTACGTAGATTTCGTTTCGACGAATGAGGCCAATGACTACCGAAATGGCGGGTTCGACCTTTTCATCTACCCTGACGCACTGCCAGATTCGCCGCTCACTGCGGACTATGACATTGAGTTGTCCGTCACCCTTCGGGGTCTGTCGAGGACGGTGAAAGCATCCAGTGTCAATCGGTGGAGTTCAGCATTTCATGCCGCACAGGGCACGTCACTCAGCGGAGCGCGCGTCGGCCTGATCTTTCCCACGAACGATTCCGTGCAAGTCAGGCTCACCCATCCCCAGTTCGCGGTTGAGGGAATCCGTGTCGATGGGAACTTGGTTCGCGGCGTTGTTCGCACGAATCGCTGGGCTACCACCCAGCCTCAAGCGTTGACCATTTCTCCAAGCAGTTCGCCAAATCACATCCTGGTCTCAGCAAGCCTCTCCTGCCGCGATGCGGATTCTTGGGACTTTGTCATCCCCATACCTTCTATCGACTGGCGAAAGCCGGGTGATTTGCTCGCTCGAATCGTGACTTCATCTGGTGCCAAGGACATTATTGATTGGCGTGATCCGCCGCACATGCTGCCACTGTCTGTTGCGGACACGGGTTTCGCCATCACCCGAAACCGAACAGGCAACCTCACGGGATTTGGACTTGCAGAAAGCGCCCTGCGAATCGACAGTGTCGAATTCAAGAATCACGTCTTGCGCATGACAGGCCAGTCACTGTGGTCTGATCAGCCGCGATGCGTCCTCTCTCTGTCCGATCATCGGTCGAGCCATCGCGGCGTCATGTCATGGAACGGCAGTGATTTCTTGGTCGAGTTCCCTCTCTGGTGCTCGGCGTGGGGACAGAAGGAAGCACCCTTGCCTACAGGCAGGTATGCACTGACCGCAGCGAGCGAAATGCCGGAAGAAGGGGCCTCATCATCGAAACACCAGCCAGCTAGGCCGCCTGCGCTACACATTGGGTCGGCGGTCCAACAAGGAATCCCCTTCCTCTTTGACTCTGCGGCTCTCAAGATGCGTTTTGAGTTGGCGCCTTCTGGGATCGCTCAACTGGTCGTCGACCCGCCGCTGCGGCCTGGAGAACAAGGGAAACGCTGCCAGCGTTCCTTGCAGACACGCATACCAACTTTGGGCTCAGGCATACGCGACGACACGATTCTGCTGCGTAGCTACTACGGAGAGACGGCCACGTGCAATCCGCTCGGAATCCATCGGGCTATTGTGGCGGCAGGGTTGGACATGAACATCCTGTGGGGAGTCGCAGATCGTTCGGTCGTCGTTCCTCAGGCAGGTCACCAGGTGGTCATCGGATCGACGCAATGGTACGAGGCCCTAGCGACAGCGAAATACCAAGTACACAATGTTCATCAGCCGGACTATGTGCACAAGCTCCCTGGTCAGGTCATCATACAAACTCTTCACGGCTATCCATTCAAGCTGGCCGGGCTGCCCTACTGGAAGTCTTCTGGATTCTCACCAGAGCGAATCAAGTCATTCTTGGAGCGCCAGGCGGAGTGGGACTACCTTATCTCCCCGGCTCCCTACGCAACAGAACTGCTCAATGAGACCTTCCCATTCGGCGGAGAAATGCTCGAGATCGGCTACCCAAGAAATGATATTTTCTTTTCGCCTAGGAAGGACGCCATTCGCGCCAGGACGAGAAAAGCCTTAGAAATACCCGATGGCGTCACGGCTGTGCTCTACGCGCCAACCTACAGAGACTCGCTTGCGGCGTCAGAGTTCCGAGCAGATCTGGTCCACTTCTTTGACGAAGAGGATCTGGCCGGACAATTGGGCGAGGGGTACATGGTTCTCATGCGCGGACATGGGATGAACGCACGCACGGAGAAGCGCTTCTCCAGCGGCTCAAACGTCATCGACGTCACTGATTACCCAAGAATCGAAGAACTCTGCTTGGCTTCTGATGTGGGTGTCATGGACTACTCGTCACTGCGTTTCGACTACGCCATCACAGGAAAACCCATGGTCTTCTTCGTGCCCGATTTGGAGCAATACCTCGACACGACACGCGGCTCGTTGATTCCCTACGAGCCAACCGCCCCAGGTCCCTTCGCCCGCTCCCAAGAAGACTTGCTCTCGTGGCTGCATGACATCAAACATCTGAGCGAGGAATTCTTGGTGCAGCGGGCTCAATTCGCCGCTGAGTTCTCCGTTTGGGAAGACGGCGGTGCGGGACAGCGTTTCATTGAGGCGGTTATCAGACCTTGAATTTGAACAATCGTTCGGAGCCATCCAACATTCTGGCAGGGCGATTGGCAGGCACATACGGACAATCAGGTACCATGTCATCTGGAATCGGACACACCCCACTGAATTGAGGCCTGATGCTTGATAAGCGACACAACGAGGCAACGTACCATCTGCACTTGTCCAGAATGATTGCCATAGGAGAGCTTGGCGGCAGCGTATTCGACTTCTTTTACGACAGAGGGATTCGGACGATATCGGTCTGTGGAGAGGTGGAACTACTGACCTATCTGCGTGAGTTGGCCTACCATTCAAAGATCCAGGTGAGGCGGTGGATCGCGGACGAGCGGACAACGTCTACTGTTTATGTGCCGAACAGGTGGCCATCCGAGTTTAGCGGCCTGGACGAACTGGAGGCGGCAGGGCAACCGCTTCGTGAGCCAATACTCATGGCGTTGACCTACTGGGACAAGGGACTCTACGACCGCCTCAAGGCGCTGGCCCCTTCTGTCCACACCCTCAACGGTGTGCTCACGTACGGATATGAGAAGAGCGCACTCTTTGCCGGTCTCGTGAGGCTCAAGAACAAGTCCCCCGAGACCCCCTTTGTGATCTGTCGCCTGCCTTTGTTGGGGCAGGTGAAGAACATGGACGACACAGAGAAGTACGTCCTCGCCAATATCCACTCATCCGAGGCCTATCACCAGCGAGAAACGTGGCCCGAGGCAGTGGTCGACAAAGTGTTCAGAGTCCATGGATACTCAGATGACTACGTCCAAGAATGCACCGCGAGATTCCCAAAGACCCGCAAGGGTGGCGTGCTGTACTGCGCAGACGTGAGAGGCTCCTGGGTAAACACCGTCAACGGATTCAGACTGACCACTGACTTGCCAGATGCGTCGGATGGAACAGTCTACGTGTTTGGCAACAGCGTCATTCTCGGCATGGGCACAGATGACGCACACACCATCCCAAGTTTCGTTCAGAGAGGCATCAATCAAGCGCTTCCTCCCGAGCGCTCCATGTCTGTGGTCAACATGGCCAATATGGGAGGCAAGCAGTTCCGAGACATGCTCTCGCTCATAGACACTCAGTCTTTCACCGAAGACGACATCGTCGTGGTCGGGATTCACTCGAATCCCAGCTATTTCAAGCGCCTGTACGGGGCTGAGTTCATCACATGCGACACGCAGAGTCTGTTTGACAGGCCGCACGAATTCGGGGACGTGTTCCTGGACCATGCGCACCTCAACTCGGTTGGGTCGGGAGTGGTAGGTGCGGCGATCTGCACAACGTTGGCGCACCGTGGTCTATTGCAAGACCATCGCGAACAGGACCGCGTTGGGACGACCGCAACCGACGCGCCACCTGCTCAGGCAGTAGTTGAGAACACGACTCCACCCGACCAAGGATCCAGCGATGCTCGCCCCGATTCTGAACTCTCAGGCAACGAATTGAAACAGCTTGAGGCCTTCCTTGACACACTCAAACCGCTGAGACCCTCTGAGGGCTCCACAGGCGCCATCGTCATGAACTGCAACCCCTTCACTCTCGGGCACAGATACCTGGTCGAGTTCGCAGCGAAGAAAGTGGATTCTCTGTTTGTCTTCGTCGTCGAGGAGGACAAGTCGTTCTTTCCCTTCGCTGACCGAATCGAATTGGTGCGGAAAGGGGTGAGTCATCTCGGCAATGTGACGGTGCTGCCCAGCGGGCGATTCATTATCTCGTCCCTGACATTCGACTGGTATTTCGACAAGGAGACGATTCAGGACGAGGTCATAGATCCATCCAGTGACGTGCGCATCTTCGGTGAGCACATTGCGCCCGCGCTCGGTATTCAGGTGCGTTTTGTGGGAGAAGAACCCTTTGATCAGATAACACGGCAGTACAACGCCACCATGGCGCGACTCTTGCCCAAGTATGGTGTCCGCGTGGAGATCATTCCGAGGCTCGAAAGTGGTGGCGCGGCGATCAGCGCTTCGCGGGTACGGGCGCTGTTGAAGGAGCGCGACTTTGCTGGCATCGCCGACATAGTGCCAGATACAACCTTGGACTACCTCAAGGCCATGAAGTAGTCACCGGAGACCACAAGACCTCTCCTCAGACCATTTCACCCGGTCTTGATCATCTCGTCGTAGAGCATCTGGCGGTTCTTCCCGCCCTCGTGCAGGAAGAACGACTGCATGCGTTCAAGGAAGACTTGGTCTGGCCTACCATCTTGCTCGACCAGACGGCCCAACTCCCGAACCGCATCCTCCGATGTCGTTGTCAGTGCGCCAAACGCCTCGTCATACTCGATGTCGAGCCTGTTGTAGTGGTTCTTTCCCGAACGCCAAATCTCATAATCCGGAACAAAGTACATAATGGCTCGTTCAAGATAGACGAAGTCAAACGCAAAAGACGAAAAATCCGTGATGAAGACGCTGTAGTCCTCACGCACAAATTCATCATCTTCCTTGATGAAACGAATATGAGGATATTTTGACGCAATCAAATCGCCAGCCGACTCGATGATCGGGTGAAGCTTGACCTCAAGCTCCCATCGATTCCTTTCCAAGACAGCTCGGAGCTCTTCATTTGACAGGAAGGCATCAATATTACGCCAATACTCCGATGACAGGAGTTTCCCCTCAATCAACTCTCTCTGTTCTCCAAATTGATTGACAACAAGATTACTTCGCCAACTGGGAGCAAATAGAATCTTGTTCTTGGGTGTGAGTTGCTTGTCCATCATGTCGAAACGCGCCATTCCGAAAGGAAGCAGCAACTCCTTTGGGATATCGTAGGTCCGCGAGAAATTCTCTCGCTCAAACTCGCTCGAAATGACGACCCGGTCATAATTCCGGCGCATATTATTATAGCTCTTCATTCTCGCATGCAAGATCCCATGCTGTAGGTAAACAATCTCCGGGAACACGGCCCGAGTCACATAATTGGTCTCGGCTTTGCTGAACGGCGTGTAGGTGTCAATCGAACCGCAGAAGGATGAGAACACTTTCTCTGCCGCACAGAACAAGATCCGATGGATCCGAGAATTGAACTCAATCAGGAAAGGCCGCATGTCCTCGTCAAACTCCGAGGGATCTGAACCGTGCGTCACAATATAGTACTTTTCAATCCCATCATCTTGACAAAAGTCAGAATCGAACTGGAATCGGGCGTTATCTCTCTCCGCCTGAAACATGTCCGTGTATAGCCATATTCTTCTTTCTTGTTTCAGTCTCCTGCCGACTTCAATTACGTCTGACAAAGAATATGGATCATCGTCCAGTAGGCGAGCCAGAGGGTATTCGGCGGGCGCAGGTAGTCTTTCCAGATAGAACACGTCATTCCTGAGCGTGACGAGTGTGTCGCCGCAGATAATCGAACGAGGCTTGCCGAGTCGTTTGGCGAAGCCCGATGATTCATAGGCATAAAAGTACGTATCGTATTCATGTCCCGAACTTCGGAATTTGACTATGAAATTAAAGGACGCGACTTCATTCGTGTTTGCAGAATAGCGGAATGACAAGAACTTGTTTGTCTGTGTCTGAGAATTCCCGAACCAACTCTCCAGTGAAATCGTCAGATCCAAAGTACGACGCGATTCGTTTCCCTCAAAGTCTCTTTCGATGACACTGACCTCGGGCACTTCCTCCGTGTAGTTCAGGATTGCGGTACGAAGCATGAAGAAGGATGTCAGCAACTCGTTCTCTCTGTAGAATCTGGATATCGCGACCTGGATCCTCTTCTCAGTCAACACAACTGCGCGATCCGCGACAGCCCTGATTGCTGTGGGTGAGTATGTGACAAGTGCCTCTTTCGCAAACGATATCCAGTAGGCCTTGTGCAGTGCCGGAATATCTGGGTGCATCATGACCACATGGGCGTCAATGAAGGAGACGAGGCGTCTTGCTCTATCAAGAGCATCTTCATACTTGCCGGGGACGCCTTGATACTGATAATGGCATGGCAACCAGTTGTTCTGGGACAACTTCTGTTCAAGGAGCGTTAGAACAGTCGCCGCGAAGTAGTGGATGTCACCATCGCCGGAGGCAAGAATCCGCTCAAAACAGGCCAGACTCGGCTCGAAAGTGGAGACAGAGCTGTCATTGGCCGTAACGGAATGGTAGCTATCTGTCCGTCGGTAATAGGTAGGACCGTTCACGAAGCCCACCCTATATTTCTTCTTGATAATGTCAGCGCAGAACTCAACATCCTCATAGACGTCCTTGGGGCTTTCCCTAAAGAAGACATCGCCTTCATTCTTTATCACGACATTTACGCCCAGACAACTCAGGTAGGTGGCGTCGGTCAGTACATCGTATACTCCGTTCTCCAGTTTGGCGTACCTGTATTGGCCAAACCTAATACTCGATTTTCCGGCGAAGCAGTCCTCTGGATAGGTGACGATATCGCAAGTCTCGTGATGTTTTTCAAGGAACGAAACACAATTCTGAATGACTGTAGCAGAGACGTGGTCATCAGCATTGACGAACATCAAGTACTTCGCCCTCGCAGCGCGCAGACCAACATTTCTTGCCGCCCCAATTCCTTGCCCGTGTCCTTGGAGTATCCTAATATTCGAATGCGCTATCAAGTATTCTTCACATATTTGTCTACTGCCATCGGTGCTCTTGTCGTCAACAATCAAGACCTGGAAATCATAGGTGGTCTTTTGGAGGAACACAGAGTCCAGGCATTGCCGTAGATGCTGCGCGGAATTGTGCATCGGGATGATGACAGCAACCGGATAGGGCACGTAGTCTGGATTGTTGGAAATCTCGATAGCAGCATTGTCCGGTCGAACGCGAATGAGCGTTCTGTTGAACGCGACCGGGGATGCGAATTCTTCGCGGGTGCCAGCGGAGACATCAATCCTCTCCCATGCGTAGGATTGCCCTTCGAGAGTCTTAATGAAGTGTACTTCGAGAGGCTCAGTTGAGTTCTCAAGCAAAGAGTTGAGATCGATGTCGAACTTCACAGTCTTTGTCACAAAGAACTGCTCTCCCGCATAGCTAATCTGTGGTCTGATCTTGACTAGTTGCTCGGGAAACACAATGCCATTCACGCAAACGGCAGAAGCGTAGTCATCAGCAAAGTCACTGTAGTATCCACGAATTGTGACAATTCCTTTGTGCTCGTCCAGTGCCCCTGTCTCTTCAGACACATGAAATACCCGCATCCCGTCGAACTCGCCGATTGCCTTCTCTCCGAAGTAATACGTCGGCGGTGAGTCTGGGGCACGCCTAAGCTCGGCGTCGCCGTATTTGAACATTGTTAGTAGCATGGACAGCCACCAGTTCGTGGCCTTGAGGCTATTTATGAGCGTGTCCGGTATGTCCAGCAGTTGTGTCTTGGCTTCCTCCACCGTGAGCTTTCCACTGGTAATGAGCCTAAATATCCTCTCTGGTTCTTTCAAAATGTGTCATCCTTTTCAAGATTCTCAATGGGACTGCGTCGACGCCATGGAACGCCAACTGGGGCAACTGTCCGCTTACATGGCACGGACATTGCTTGCATGGGTGTTTCACTTCGGGACTAAAGCCTGCTACGCGCATTTCCTATCTCCAAGTGAACTCTTTGTAGCAATCTAGCACCTTTGTTGGAAAGTTCGGTAGTCGAGTACCAGCATTCCTTTCGTAGCTAGTCGTCCTCGACTGGCTACGAGACAATTGTGTTGTACGATTACTGATGGTTTTCGGATGCGAGGTGTTACCGTGAGGACTAGCGACGTTTGCAACGCTTTGGTGGCTCAGACAAGAGCGCGCCGATTCATCGAGCTAAGTCGAGGCAAACCGCTGGCCTATCCAAGAGTCACTGCGGCGCAACGAACTCTTGTTGACCCCACGCTCGAAACCCGCGGTGTCGCCGACCGGCGCCGGGTGCGCCTGACAGCGACCGATTGGTTGAAGCTGCATACCCCTGACTTGTTTGACGTGGTGCTGTATTCGGCCGAAAGAAACACACTTGAGGAAATCACTCAGGCTTTGCGGAATGCCCTCGCACATGTCGCCGAGGGTGGTTTCCTGGTGGTTGCCAGAACACTTCCTCGGGCACATGAACAGCAGTTGGAGCGCGCCGAGTTCTTGGCCCTCCAGAACCAAACAGACAGGTCTTGGGTGGGGCCGGTATGGAAGGCCTGTTTGCAACTCCTGGAGGAGTTGCCGTCTTTGGCGATCATGACACTAGACATGGAGTGGGGTCTGAGCATCATCTACGAGGAGACGAGATTCAGTTCTGCCCCTGATGCCTCCAATCCGACCATCGGGGGCGTGAGTCTGCATCAGGATCTCCGAGATTCGCTGATCGATCCGCTGTCCGTTGTCTCAGTCGAACAATTTGTGGCTTGGCTCCATCGCGTTGAGGGACACTCCTTGCCGAGAGTCTACGTTGAAGACCGTTCTGCCACTCTCGACAAGCTGGCGGCCAGCGTGTTGCGACGGCGAGATCCTGGCATTCGCTATGTGGATGGCGGCATCGTCTTGCCATTTCGAGCTGTCACAGACGGGCGACTTGCCATCAAGACCTGGGAGGGAGGCATCCTGGAGCGTGACCTCACTTTTGTTGATGGGTTTCGGTCGCACGCGGATGATCCAGTCCGCAATCGCTCCTGCACAGGTGGGTACTACGTTGCTCCGGAGGACATCGAATACCGCGACGAAGAAGTGGTCTACCTTGGCCAGTTGGAAGAACACTTTGGGCATCTTCTCGTGGATGGACTGGCACGGTGGTGGTGGCTTGTTCGCAACCCAGAATACCGAGGAAGAGTGATTCTTGTCGCGCGAAATGACACGCCCCTACTTGCCCAGACGCTCACGCTGTTGGCCATGATTGGCATTGAGCAGAATCGAGTCGTAGTGGTTGACTCACCGACTCGATTCAGGAAAGTGGTGGTGCCCGAACAGTCGTTTTATCGACTGAACGCCGTCCTGGATCATTGGGGCGACGTGTACGACGCTATTAGTGACGCTTGCCGGACCGGAAGCCAGGATCGGGTATACCTGACCCGGCAAGCTCATGCATCAAGCAAGCCGAACAACCCCGATTTTGGCGAGGAGTATTTTTCGCAGTATTTTTCTGACAGGGGCTTTGCCCTAGTCTCGCCCGAGACGCTCACACTTGAGGAACAAATCTCCACAATCACAGGTGCGAAGGAAATTGCCTTTGTCGATGGAACGTTGGCCCACCTAGCCCTCTTCTCTCGTCCCGGCACCAAGATCACGCTCCTTAAGCGAACTGCTCGGGTGGAAACGATTCGCGCAGTAGAGTTGGCGATGCGTCAGACGCAGGTCAGCTTGGTGGATGTGACAAAGAACGTGCTGCCAGTGGAACATGTCCGTGGCCCATTCCTCTTCGCTCCGACCCCTCAGTGGCTTGACTATTGTCACGACGCTTATCCTGAGGCGGACATTCCTGATCCCGATGGAACAGAGGCACTTCAGCGCTATCTGCTCCCCTGGCTGCGGAGTTGGACACGCACTTACTCTTCACCGAAGGCCTTCAGGAAATTCCATAAACAACTGGACGACAAAGTCGGCCTTCTTGATCGACTGTCTCGCTACACCCTGGACACACCCATAGATGTCGCAGCCTATCGGAAACTATTGTCAGATTAGCCAGACCAGGTCGTCCAGACTGAGGCAGCAACACAGCGGACTGTCACGACTCCCACTAGTAAACAGTGATGGTTGCCTCGACCCCGAAGTGGTCGGTGTAAGCCGTATCCGGATCCACATATCGCACGGCGAAATTGTTCACGTCGATACCTGGTGACGTCAGCACGTGGTCGACGCTGACGCTGTACTTGCCCTGCACCACCGGATTGAAAGCATGACGACTTGGGAGATAGGCGTTGGGATAATCGCGTGACTGCGCGATCCACCTCGTATTCAGGTATCCCGCGTCAGCCAATACAGTCAGCGGGTTGTCTCCAGGCTGGGCTTCTGCCGAGTTGAAATCGCCCAATAGCAATACTGGCAAGCCATTCACGTTGGCCTGGTTGATCGCATCGACGAGAGCCTGAGCCACAGCTAGTGCCTCCGGTGAGGCAGGCTGATCTATGGCTGCGGACACTTCGGGGACTGGCAGGGTTGTGTGAGTGTTGGCGACGAAAACCGACACCTGACTGGCGATGTCCCGCAGAACAGCCCAGGACATGAAGCGATCATTCTCACTAGTCAGGGAACTGACACCACAGCTTATGAGAGTGAACTTCGCGGCATTATAGAAGATGTGTTCGGCGTAGATGCTGCACGGAGTACTTGGGCTATTGGGCTCCATAGCCAAAGTTAGTCCAGTCGCCTGCGCGAACTCCAGTGGATAGTGCTGGCTGGTTCCACCAGGCCACCAACCCATTTCTTGGACACCCACAATGTCAGCGTCTTCGGCATGAGCGGCTAGGAAGGGCAGACGGTTGTCCCACGAGTGAAGGATTGAAAGATCACCATGGAGAGGCCTGTTGTCATAGTGGTGGTCGGCGCTACTCTGCTTGAGGATATTGAATGTCAGCGCCGTCGCTGTGAAGGATGGTCCACTGGGCTGCGGGAAACCGAACTCGGTTGGGAATGTCGGCGATGAGTCGTGGAATGCCGCACTAGCGCAACGGTAGCCCCTGACATTGACAAAGAAGAGACCACTTGGGACGAGGTTCTGATAATTGGCCCAATCGAACGTGAATGTCGTGGGGGTGTCCTCGGTGCCCTTGGTGGGGCAGGATGAACTGGCGGCAACAGTCTCAGTTCGCAAGACGCTACCGCCGACACGGTCAGTCACGACGAGGTCATATCGCGTTACTCCGGCGGCATGGTCCCAACTGACCGTGACCTGGGTGTCGGTCACAGAGTCGATTCTGAAATTGTGAACAGTCCCCCATTCTTTTCCGGCCAGAGTCACAGTCTGCACTGCGCTTCGGGCACTACAAGGGGCCACACCGTCTTTGGAGCCGCAGGCGCGGACTGTCTGGTAATAAGTCGCGTATTCAACGAGTGGAGTCAGCGTTGTAGATGCCTTATTGGCCACGAACTGGGATACCACATTGCTCATGTCCGAAGTGGTAGATACCTCCCAGATGTATGACTTGGCACCAGACACTGCTTCGCAGAACGACTGGTATTGTCCTGCCCCTGTCGCCGGTTGGTTGTCGCAAGGACCGGGCGTCGCAGGCGCACCAGGATCGGCACCACTGCCGGGAGGCGGCAGTTGGGCCTGGAAGCGCCTGAGGAAGGCGGCCATCGAACCGCGACTCACCGTGTTGTCTGGGAAATAGAGGAGTTGGCCGCCCACTTCGACGCCAACGGTGATCCCCTCCTCATGAAGCCAGTTGATGGCCTTGTAGAAGGTATGTGTTGTGGGGACATCGACGAACGGCGACGTAGCTGGTGGAGAGTATTGGGGAGACCCCGCCGCGCGGTAGAGGAACTGAGCCATCGAGCCGCGATTCACCGGATTAGCAGGGTAGTACAGGAGTTGATCGCCTACCTGAACCCCTCCCGTGATGCCCCTGGCAGCCAACCATGTGACGGACTTGTAGAAGGTGTGGGTTGTCGGCAGGTCCTCAAAAGGCGAGACGGTCGGCGGTGTGAAGGCTGGAGAACCCAGTTCGCGCATGATGAACGCTGACATGGCGCCCCTGTTGACGGGATTACCGGGAGAATATGTGCTTCCGTCGCCGGTGCCCGCAGTGAGTCCGTTCTGGACCGCCCAGCAGATCGCGCTATAGAAAGTGTTGCTCGTGGGCACATCCGCAAAACGTGGAATCACCGATGTGGAAGTCACTGTATTGCTCGATGTGACTCTCACGGAGACTTGGTTGCACATGTCTGCGGCCACCACCGTGTAGGTCGCTTTCGTCGCCTTCGCGATAGCCTGACCATTCCGCAGCCATTGATAGGACACCGTCTCGCCACTTGGCGTGACGTCTGCGGTGAGATGGCCGTTGAGCGTCACCTTGTCGAAGGAGATAGTCACACTCGACAGGTCCGCAGCATAAGCCTGCGTCGGCGCACCGACACTACTGACACCAATGAGAGCGACCACTGACAACAAAATGATCCGAGTCATTTTCCCAACGTACTTCATTTCCAACCTTCTCTGACCTCGAAACGACACTGCTCACTCACATCATACCTAGTCGCCAGCGGTATTTTTGCCCAGCGAGCACAAAGAACGAGAGTTGCGAAAGTTTCGTCTATTTCCCTGACGGCCTGAACGCGGGCATGTACCCCCCGACCCAGCGCTTCTTGTCTTCACCCATCCCTTGCCTCAGCCAGGCCAGTTTCCGAAGAAGCTCGCGCCCCCCGAAGTTCAAGTGCGCTTCTACAACCCCAACTCCTGAAGGAAAATCCACCTCCGAGAGCAACTTGTCATAGCCAGGATTAGCCTGCCCTGGCTGGTAAATATGCGCCAAGCCATTTGCCTCAAGAAACTGAGTGTATCGGGCGAAGTTTTCAGGATGCTGTTTGTTGAACTCGGAATAGTCTGCGAGTTCATAGAGCGTGTCCACAATCGAATCATCAAGGTCACGCGCACTAGGAATCGTCGGTATCCGGTGATAGTTGGCAATCTCCGACACGCGGGAATCATGAGCGATCACCAAGGCAGGCGTCCCCGCGCTGATGGCGGCGATATTGCCATGGATGCGACTACCAAAGGCGAACAGGCGCGTCCTCATAAACTCAGCCCACCGGATTGGGTCGAGGAAGAAGCGGATTCGATCTTCCTCATACATGTGGTGGTCGGTGTGCAGCGGCAAGCCGGGATACTTGGTCGTCCAATCCGTGCCCCACAGCAGCATCTCCAATTCCTCAAATTGCTGTGCGACATAGATCATATTCGGGTACCGTCTCAGCATGGAGTTGAACACTCTCAGGTTGGCGGAGAAGGCCGATGGAGCCATATTGATTGCGATTGGGTCGTCCGGGAGGATTTTCGACACGCGGCGCATCACTTGCAAATCTCCAGGGTTGTTGAATAACGACGGGCAGCCAATGACTGTGATCTCTTCGCTGGAGAACCCACAGGAATGAAGAAAACTCGCGGTGAGTTCCCCGCGCACCCCCACCGAGGCGGAATGGTCCAGGACGGCCTCGACAAACCTCGTGGCCGCATCGCGGACCGAAGAAGGAATGGACTCAACCCTTCCCACTCCCGCCTGGACGCCAACTCCGACGACAACAACGGGAATCGTCAGGTGGTCAATGATCTCGGTCAGTCGAGACAGAGAGGTTTCCCACCCAGGTCGAAAAGCATTGGCCAGAGGGATGGCGTATGCAGAGAACCTCTCATTGATCTGGGCTGCCAGGCTCTTGGGCTCGCTGCGATTTCTCTCCAGATACGACGAGTCGACAACAGCTCGATGCGATGCAGTATTCAGTTGCCGAAAAACAGAGCTCAGAAAGAGCGTGTTCCCCACATTCCCTCCGAAAACGCCATATCCATGTCGCGCCAACGATGCTTCCGGGGAGACAGGAACGTGCGGAGGCCGCCCACCTCGAACCAGAATCTCCTGCATTGCAACTCCCGTCTCCCATTGGTCGCATACTCTGCGAATCCCAGTCCACTAGGCTACCAAATCCTGCAGCATCGTCTGAATCCCCTTGGTGTCAGGAACCGACGCTTCCATCCACTCAGAGATCTCCGCATTCTCGAAACGCCCCGGAAGACCGACTGCTCATGCTCAGTCAGCTCAATCCACTCCGCGGATCAAACAGGAGCGAATTGATCAACATCAACCATTCCGGGACGGAATTGGGAGAGATACTTGGATGTGACTTCACAGTTCGATCATCAATATCAACAAGATTGATGCCCACTAGCTGTCTCGATACATCCCACGTCTCAGGCACATAGTGGTTCCCAACAACATAGTGGGTCGCCAAACGAGGTCCCGACCCAAGAAACCCATTTATCCGGGCGACAAGATCATCGGAGACCCTAAAACCTCTCGTGAAATGATTGTTTCTCTGGTGCTCTATCACCCATTTGCCGTCCAGCACCGGATCGATATCGACAGAACTTAAGTCATGTTTTGCGCCATAGTAGAGGGCGCCAGCGGCTCCCTTAGAAGTGCCATTCATCACGACCCTATTTCTATCAACGCCATATTCCGCAATCTTGGATTCGATAAACTCAGACACGTCATCCTCAAAGCATAGATAGTTCCGACTGTCTATGTAATATCCTCCGCGCACTCCGTCAACATCCGCAATCCGGACCACAACAGTATCCTTGACTAAAGAGCGGGTAAAGTCCGCGAATAGATGGGGAGCAAAACGCAATGCGGCGTTGGCGCTGTTCACAGTCTTTGGACCCGGCATGCCCAGAAAGAAGAACAGGATATTCTGCACTTTGTCCGACTTCAACCGAACCGGATCCAAGATATCCGAGTAATGCACGATGTTCCCAGACCGCGCACTGTACTGCTGGAGGTCGCTGCGATAGAAAGCACTTCTCCTAATGAACCTATAGACGTTCCCAAACTGACCGTCCAATATGAAGTCATTGACCGCCAAGTGTGTCAGACCCTCGTTGATCGACTCGTCGTTCCACGCTGCGCGCAGGACTTCCGGAACACTCTCAACCAGCAAGACAGTCCCATCCGATGCGATATTTCCCGCAGCGACATCCACGAGCTTCAAGCGACGGTAGGTCGGAATCTCCTTCGGGAACCGATCTTTCAAGATGTTCTCAAGCTGAACATAGCTATCCACGTAATAGTCTTCATTTAGGTAGAACGAGTACCTCTTTACGGGATGATTCTTCTCATTCCTGCTGGATTTGTTGTTGAAATGAATTATCCCGACTTGAGGAAACTCTTCCTGGACTATTCCCTCAAGCTCAGCCAATATATTGTTGAGTCTCTTCCGTTCCTCCGAACTTGGAAACGATTTGTCGAGCGGATATCGTCCGGTGTTATCAATTGTCATTCTGTTGGGATAACGAAATGAATTGAGGACGACCGTGATGCCATGGTCAGTGAGGTACCCGATAAAGTGCCTGACCTCACCCAGGTAGCTATCCAGGTCGAGTGCGATGTCTCGGTTGATATACTCACTTTCCGAGCCATCAAAGTTCATTGCCCAGGTATTTCTGGTGACCTTCTTGCCGTTGATGAAGACCGTCCCAAATATCGCGTCGGGAACAAAGTCGAACAACACAACATGTGTTCCCTCAGGCACGTACCGACCTATTGACTCATTGATTTCAGGGATCCCCTTATATCCCTGAACAGAAGCAAGATGATAGTTCCGATTGTTGCAAAACGGGTTGCTTCCAAGAATGTCTCTGGTTGCGGGCGTAGAGAATGCAACTACATTTATCATTGTCTACCTCCGTCGGCGTTTGCAGCACATGAAAATGCCATTTGGCTCAGGGTCGTAGTCCTCACATGGGTCCTTCTGTGTTAGTTGCCACTCTTGTTGGGAGTTCTCTTCCCCATGCAATTGTAACGGTAAGCGATTGATGGCCCGCAGGCATCAAGGACAATGGGCGGTCGGGCCAAGGCGACAGCGAAGTCGCACCTGACCCGAGCTCCAGCGGCCGCCATCGCCGCCAGCATGCACCCTTCTGCGCCTGCGGACCACTTGAGCGGTCTGCACAACCAATCATCCACCGACCGGACTAGCAGCCGACAGCGCCTGGGTAAGGCCCACACTGCAGATACGTCTTCGTCAAACGCTGCATGAACGCCGACATCGACCCACGATTCACAACATTGCCAGGCTGATAAGTCAACTTCCCACCAACCATCACACCAGCCGTGATCTTCTGATCAACCAACCACGTCACAGACGAATAGAACGTATGAGACTTCGGCACATCGACGAACGGCGAAACCGCCGGCTTCGACCACGCAGGCTTACCAGCAATCCGATACAAGAAAGCCGACATCGACCCACGACTGACAACATTGGCAGGATAGTAATACACCTTCCCACCAACAGTCGTCCCCACAGTCACACCCTGCTCATACAACCACGTAATCGCCTTATAGAACGTATGCGTAGTCGGAACATCCGCGAACGGCGACACCGCCGGAGGCGTCCACGCCGGAGAACCAGCCAACCGATACAAGAAAGCCGCCATCGACCCACGATTGACAGGATTCGACGGAGAATACGTCGACCCGTTACCCGTACCCACTGTGATCCCAGCCGCCGAAACCCAACAAATCGAACTCGCAAAAGTATGGTTCGCCGGAACATCCGTGAACGCAGTGCACTTCTTCACAGTAAACGAACCCGACGCAGGACCATTACCCACAGTATTCACCGCACCCTGACCAGCAGCATCCGTCACATTCAACGTCCACGTATACGTCCCCGCCGGACTCGACCCAGGACTCCACTTCAAACCACGCAAAGACCCATCCGCAGAAGCCGGAGTGGCCAGAGTCGCCACCGTCACATTCGACGCATTCCTAATCGTCAACGTCCCCGCATTCACAGGCTTCGACAAATCCAACTCAAGATTCAACGGCGAACCCACCGACACAATCGGCTTAGCACCCAACACACCAATCACATGAGGAGCAGACCCACCACCAAACGGCAACTCCACCACGTGCGCCGTGTACTGGCCCGAGTCATATGAATGAAGGAGAACACGATTCCCCACCACACTGTGGAACCAAGTGCCAATGTCCTCAGTCAGAAGAACATACTGGCTCGGCGAATTCACATTGTAGGCATAGAGTGGATTGTGGCCGGTATTTGTCTCGTAGTCGTAAAAACTGAACTGCACGATAGCCACGCCATCACCCAGCCCTTGGAAGTATGCGTCAGCATCAGGGCCAATTTCAGGGGGTATTGGCAGACTCACAGTGGTGGTGCTGCCTGTCACATAATTGGTGCGCGTCACCCACGCTTTCACAGGGCTACCCGCTGAAGCGTTATGACCCCAACCACCAAGCACGTCACTACCAGACAAGATAAACTGGCCGCTGTCCTCCAGATCGGCACCGGTTGGGACCGGCACGGTGACCGTCTGGCCAACAAGCGCACCCGACTGCGCAGCATCCCGCACCGTCACCTGCCTCGCTGTCATGGTGGTCTCTTCCCAAGTGCCCCATTCCTCTTCATGTATGGCCACAACAAGGGAAATGGTCCTCACAACGAGGAAGAGGCTCCCGTACATGTTGGACACGTAGCTCCCAATATGAGTGTCACCACTCGTGAAAGCTAGGTGGTACTGGCCCACTTCCGAAGAAGTGCCATCAAGAGACACAATCTTGTCCCATTCAGCCCGGTACCACGTCCCAGACAGGCCATCCCAAAGAATCCCCCGCGCCCCCGGAACAGTCATGACCTTTTGGCCACGATCAAACAGAGTGACCACCCGGTTGGCGCCATTCTCCACCAGTGCTCGTCCAGCAGACGCCGTCACAGAAGAGGCATAGCTGGGAAGAAGAGTCTGTGGGGTTCCGAACACGGGACCTGCTCCAATGGGCACACGAGTAGCACTGGTGTCGGAAGCGAAATACAGACTGTCTGGGGTCAACGACTGCCAAGAACCGGCAGCGATCACGCCCGTCGACGGCGGCGGCGTCCCAGACGTGGCCTGACTCGGGGCCACCCCACCCGCCAACAGTGTCGCAGCAACCACCGTCGCCACCGCGCCTTTAAGAATTCCCCGACGAATCGCAGGCAACTTCACTCCAGACATACAACTCCCCTATCTCCTGATAAGCGCATCTTCGCGCATCAAACCCCTTGCGGGCCACGAATACAAACGATGCTAGCACCGTGCCTTAACTCTTGCGAGTCGGCCGGCCCGGAGGGGATCGCCTGATGCCAACAGGGGCGGGAGCGTTGTGGCGTTGTAGCCTTGTCGCATGGCGCGGACCACGAAACACAACCACCGCAGAGGCGGACATGGCCGAACCGCCAACGCTCATTCGCCAAACACACCAGGGTCCCGCACCACATCATCTTTGCCCGCCACGACTTCTTCGTGGGCCGCCATCGCCGCCATGTGGGTGCTCATTCTCGTCCTCCCGCTGTCATCCTGGACACCCGGCGCCGACCCAGGCACTCCACTTCGACTGGTCGTCTTGGGGCTGGGACTCGCCCTCGGCCTCGTCTGTGCCATCAAGAACAATCACCACCTCACACGACTCTCGCCCCCTTTGGCCTGGACCGCAGTGGCCGGATTGGGTGTTGTGGCGCTCTGTGCCCTTGTCAGCCCCACTCCTCTTCTCGGCCTGCTGGGCCGCTACCCCCGTTATGAAGGCCTGCCGATGTTGGTCGGCTACTTCTGCGTTGTGCTGCTGGGCGCGTGGTTGTGCGGCCGGGATGCTCCCGCGCGGCGCGGTCATGCTCTCAGCGCCTTGGCCGTTCTTGAGACTGTCTTAGCTGCCTGGGCGATTGTTGAGACAGTCGCCACCCCGCAGGCTCGCATCACCACACCCTTGGGCAATGCCTCTGACGTGGGGGTGATGTCAGTGGTCGGGTTTGGGGTCCTGGCCTGGTTCGCCGTGAAAGAACGCGGCTGGTTGTTGTGGACCGGCACATTCGCTTCGGCCATCCTCGTCGGCCTGACTGCTTCGCGCGGAGCATGGCTCGGGCTGGGACTGGTCGTCGTGGCCATCGTCATCCTCACCGCAGTGCGTCGCCAATGGCGCGCCACGTGGCCAGTCTTCGTGGCGGGGGTCGCGGGTGTCTTGATCGCGGCTCTTACTCCGCTGGCGCGTTCACGCGGCCTTGGAACCTCTCCCCTGTCGGAACAAACCGTGTCGGGACGTCTGCTCTTGTGGCGCGAGACTGTGCACCTGTGGCTGGACCATCTCTGGCTGGGCGCTGGGTCGAATCGTTTCGTGGACGGCATCGGCCAGTATCACACCGCAGAATGGGCGCGCGTTGTCGGCCCGGACAATCCGCCAGACTCTCCTCACAATGTCATCCTCCAAGTGACGGCCTCCTACGGGATACTCGGCCTGGCGGTGGCGCTTGTTTTCGCCGTCTTTCTCATCCGAACGCTCTGGGTCGCGCGAAACGATGATTGGGCAGTCGCCGCCTTCCTCGCCCTCGTGGGTGCCGCCACATGTTACCTCTTCCATTTCACAAGCCTGTGGAATATCACACCCTTGCTCGTGATGGTGGGTGGGGCCTGTTCATTACCGGCTCACTCCCCTATTGCGCACGCCGACCCGGACCATCAACCAAGCAAAGACCGGGCTGCCGAGTCCGCACCACGCCCCTGGGCGCAACTGGGTTGGCTCTGCGTGTGCGGAGTGAGCGCTCTGCTCGGGTTAGGTCTCGGCATCCAATCCATGACCGCCGAAACACTCCTGGCGACGTCCTTATCTCAGTTGACGGCCGGAAACGAAACAGGCCTGTCCACAATCCAACAGGCGACACTCGCCAAGCCACAGGACCCAGACTTGGCCTGGCGAGCAGGGCACGCACTGACGGTCCTGTCTGGGGCTGGTCTGGCACCTCCTGAAGCGGCCGTCACCATGCTGACCGACGCCTGCGACGGACTGCCTGGCTCAGTCGAATGCCTAAACGACCTCGCCCTCGCCCATCTCTACGCAGGTGACCCGTCGAACGCCCAGTCCTTGCTCCATGAGGCTCGCGCCCTCGACCCTGTCAACATCACTACTTTGCTGTTGCTTGGGTCCGCCCGTGATGGTTTGGGGGATCCAGAAGGGGCAGAGCAAGCGTTCCTCGAAGCCGCCAACCTGCGCCCGTCGTCGCCCGACCCGTGGAGCAACTTGGCGCTGCTCTATACAAAGCAAGGACGAACCGCAGACGCGCAAGCCGCCCAAGCCACAGCCGACGAACTGTCCGGCTGAGGGGCAACGCTAGTCATTGACCAAATTCTCTGTCGCAAATCAGATGGATTCTGCGACTTCGCGCAGAATGACGATAGTCGCAAATCGGCCTTCCCTGGGGGAAAACGAGCTCGAATCTCGGCACTTTCGCGGTGATGGTAACGCTAGTACGCGCCCCTGCGCCTGAAGACCGCCCGCACAGTCCGCAGAACAATCATGGCGTCGAGCATCACCGACCAGTTCTCCACATAGTACAAGTCCAAACGAATGCTGTCTTCCCAACCTAGGTCCGCGCGACCGTTGATCTGCCACAAACCCGTCAAACCGGGCTTGACGAGGAGTTTGCGACGCTCACGCTCGGAGTACTCGGAAACCTCCCGCAGCAAGGGCGGGCGGGGACCCACGAACGACATGTGATTGACCACGATATTCATCAACTGGGGAAGTTCGTCGATGCTGGAACGGCGCAGGAACCTTCCGACCCGGGTGATCCTCGGATCGTCCTTCATCTTGAACATCTTCTTCGTCGCAGATTCGTTGGCCAACTTCTGCCATTGGGCGTCAGCACCCTCGACCATGGACCGGAACTTGAACATCCTGAAGGGCTTGCCGTACAACCCCACGCGCGGCTGCATGAAGAACACCGGCCCGGGCGAATCCACCTTGATTGCTAGCGCGATGATGAGGAAGAACGGGATCAGGACGAGAAGTGCGAGCAGAGACGCCGCGAGGTCGACGACGCGCTTCGCCACGCGGGTCCCCCAGCCGAACTGCGGGTACTCGGCGTACACCAGAGGCAACCCCGACATTCGGCGCATATGTATGCGTGCTCCGACCAAGTCGATGACCGACGGCACAAGAATGAGCGTCATCGCCCGACTCTGGAGCTCCCACCCGAATTGCCGCAAGGATTCAGGATTGTTCGGCCCGCCGCCTGTGTAAATGACGGTGTCAGCCTTGAACTGGTCGACTGAACTCATCAGGGTCCCGGAAACCGGGACCTGCATGACTCCCTCACGAGTCTCCTGTGGTTGCGCCCCTGGTGTGAGCGTGACGACACCGACAACAGTGAGCCCCATGGACGGATGATCCATAATCTCTTTGCAGATGTCCTTGAACGTGCCATCGAACCCCACGAGGACCACGCGATGCAAGTCCTGGCCAGCGGCGCGACGGTGTGTGAGGTCTTTCCGCCAAAGCCAACGCGCTATGAGCAACGCCAGCATCCCTGCGGGCAAGGCGATGAAGACGTACAAGCGCGCCGGTTCGATACGGAAGACCAGGCTGACAAGGGCGAGAATACCGAAAAACATGAACGTTGACTTGGCGACTCGTTCGTATTCCGCACTGCCGATTCCCAGGGCTTCAGGATGCCTCGTACGCGCAACAGACAAGGTTATCAGCCATGCCACGATGATGGCGGCCGACGCCCAGTAATAGCTCACCTGGAAGACAACGTCCCCATAAGGCTCTATGCGCAAAGTGTGGTTCTCAAACCCAAACCGGACGAACTGGGCGAAGAAAACAAAGACCGTGACGATCACAGCATCCGAGACCATGAGCACGCGCGCGTACGCTCTCTGCCACCCGATGACCTTGGCGACCGGCGATGACGAACTCAACTCCAGGCTGCCTCCCCAGGCGGCCCCGAGAGGCACTCTCACCGATGTCTCATCGTCCGAACCGCCCGAAGATTGCGGATCAGCGAACGGAAAGACCGCGTGAATCCATCCCCTCGGCTTCAGTCCCATGCGAGCAGTTTAGCGCTCACAGCTTTGCCCCGCGTATCTCACGAAGCAGCCAACACCTCGTCAATCGCTGCCTTCGCCGCATCGACGGTGGCTTGGTCGGGAATCATCACGTACAAGTTCTGTCCGGGATAGGTGTATGTCGGCAGCATGAAGGTTGGAAACTCGCCGTTGACCCAGTTCAGAAGCGGCCGACACCGCGCCCAAGCCGCAGCTATGACTCAGGCTTCGGCGACCCCGCTCCAAAGGACAGCCAGTACCGTCGATTGCGGGTTTCATCTCCTGCCTGAACGAGGCCTGTGTCAGACATTTTCTCGAGTGCATATCGCACTTGCCGAGTGGTCAGACCCGTCGCGGAGGACAACTCGGGCACGGTGGACCCGCCGGACCTGCGAAGCTCATCGGCTAGGAGAGCAAGGGAACCATTTGACTGATTGGTGTTGCCGCCATCATCGGCCGCGGCCCACTGTGGCTCTGGCTCAGACTTGATGACGGCAGTGAATGCGATGCCTGAGTCGTGGAACTCCGGCTCGGGCAGACCAGCGCGCGATAACTCCTGACGGATGATGGGAATTCCGGATCCCAGGCGCTCAATCACTCTGTGGCCTCCCCGGTCGCTGGCATGCAGGAGGATGCTGGCCAACTGGCCATTACGAAGTCTGGAGTCGGTGTTGCCAAGCGATGCGACACTGAGATCGAACAGTCCACCTGGGTTGGAGATTCGCAGAACGCCCGGCTCAAGGATAAGACTGACATAGCGATCCAGGGCATAGGGGCCCAGATCACGGTGGATGAGCGCGTTGGCGACGAGTTCCCTCACCGCCCTCAATGGAAAGGTCGGCTGGTCGACAATCTTGCCCGTCTTCCCAATTTCTTTCACGCCTGTGGGTGTCATCCGCGCCACCCAGTCAATCGCATCATCGAGCATGGCAGGGATAGGTCCCTCAAGCACTGCAGTATCGACGAGGCGAGCGCCTGGCGTTCGGCGCGGCCCCGTCCAAGCGCTCGCCTGAATCGCGACATTGGGTAGGAATTGCTGCGGGTAGATGCCCAGCGACAGAAGTCCGGCCATCGTTGGACGCCCCTCTGCGCTCAGAACTCCCGTGTGACGCAGTATCTTCTCGTCTGGCCAACCAGAGAATACCGATGACTGACGGCGACGCTGCCTCGCGAACTGCGCGCAAGCGTCAGGATCAAGGTCTTGCTGCGTTGCTGCCTCGACGACTCGCTGGTCGAAAGCTGACGGACCCCGCGACGCCACGAAGGCTTGTTCTTCCATCTCTGACAATGGGTACGTGCCGTCGTATTGTCGAATGTACGCTCGCTTGTCGGCCCTGACTCGCACAGGCTTGGACGTTCGGTCGGCCTCCAGAACGCTGAACACGACAACAGTCTTGCCTTCGACTGTGGCGAGGGCGGAAGTCAGTTGGACGGGAGGGTCGAGAGCCGAGCGTGCGATCTGCGACACACCTTGTTGAGCCAGAGCGGCATCGTAAACATCCGTGGGAGCGAACCGATTCATCTCATCGATGCCAAGAATGAGGGTGCCTCCACCAGGGCGATTCGCGAAAGCGGACAATATCTGGGCAAGATTGCTCGGCAAACCGTGCGCTGCCGACTTGACCTCCACAGATTCCGTGTCACTGCCTTCCCGGCGCAGTTTCTCAAGAGTCTCTGCAATATCTATCGTGACATCCATAGTGACATTCATGATGACATTGTAACTGAAATGTCACCATGCGTCTTCCATAGTGACATCCATAGTCACATCATGGTCGAAATGTCACCATGAGACTTCTATCGTTGCACTCATAGTGACATTGAGAGCAAGATTGGTGGCACTGTCGCCAAGAGAGGCCTCACTATCTCTTGTACATGTGAATGTATGTGAAGCGGCAGCCTTGTATGTCTGGCGCACCGCACTACGGCTTAGGTCAATGCCGCGTGTATCTCACGTGGCAGCCAACACCTCGTCAATCGCTGCCTTCGCCGCATCGACGGTGGCTTGGTCGGGAATCATCACGTACAAGTTCTGTCCGGGATAGGTGTAGGTCGGCAGCATCGCGCCTGTCCCATCGACCGAGATCGATGTGATGTCCCACTTCGTGTTCTTGGCCAGCATGAGCTTCACTTGCGCGGAAATCTCGTCCTGCGGCATGGAGGTTTGGAACGCGCCGTTGATCGAGTTTAGAAGTTGCTGATACCGCGCCAGAAGCGCAGGGCTACTGATCTTGTCAACAATCGCCTCGATGACCGCCTCCTGGTTCTTCCCTCGTTGGCGGTCGCCCGACGCGAAAGAGTACCTCTCCCGCGAGAAACCCAGAGCCTGGTCGCCATTCATGTGGTTCATGCCCTGTTGGAAGTAATAACCTCCGTGCCGCGATGTGAAGGAATACTCAGAGTAGACATCCACCCCTCCCAGAGCATTCACAATCGTCACCAGTGAAGTGAAGTTGGCCCGCAGGTAGTAGTTGATGTCCACATCGAATAGATCTTCCAAAGTCCTGGTCGACACGTCGATGCCGTAGACGCCCGCGTGCGTGAGCTTGTCTTTGAGGCCGGGCCTGTCATGGAGTTGGACGAAGAAGTCGCGGGGGGTGTTGACCAGAAGTATCTTCCCGGTCTTGGGGTTGACGACCACGAGGATATTGACGTCGGACCGCGCACGAGACGCTATGGGGCCAGCGACATCGATACCTGAAATGTAAACGACGAAGGGTGTGTCGGGCCCGGCCAGGCTTCCATGACTCGGAGTCGCCGTAGGATCAGGCGACTTTGTCGGCGCCGTGACATCCACAGAGAAGGACGCGATGATCTTGACTTTGTCGTACGTGTCCGGGGCCGCCTCTTCAAGAATCTGAAGGTACGTGTCCTGCACGAGACCGCCCTTGGTCTCGCCCTTGACAACCGAATCCACGACCGCGGCTTGGCCCGAAACTGGCACAATGACCAAGGCCACCATCTCTGCCGCTTTCTGGGACGCCTGTCCATAGAGTGGGTCCGTCGCGTCGGCCGGCACCTGCGCCCCGATGAAAGCGGCAAGGTCATCCGGGCCCTCTTTGAGCCCAATCAGGTCATATTGCACACTCTCGCCGGTGGGGGCCATCTCCTCGATCACGGTGGTGTAATCGGAGGCTACTTTGACCACAGCGAGATTGGCGAGAATCATGACCACAGTCAGGCCCATCGACACGGCATAACGCGCCTTGTGGCCCACGCGATTCGTGGTCAAAAGAAGCACAGCCGCGCCTGTCCCCAGCAAGGCGTCCAGAATGATGATTGGCCAGAAATACTTGGCGGGAAGAATGCCAATGAGAGCCAGCATGACCCACGCGACGATCATGGTGACGGCCATGAGACCACACACCACGATGGCGACGATCTGACGAGGCCAAGGCCGGTCAAGGCCCGGCGCGGATCTTTGCGGAGAAGCTGGTTTCAGCGGCTTCGCACCACCCTCGGCCGCCCTCGCAGCATCATCACCGTGGCCCACATTAGCCGCATGCGTATCGTTCGTCGTTCCTTCTCGGAACCACCCTTCGGGCAATATGGGATCGTCCACAGCTAGCCTCCTTCGCGGTGCAATCTTATCTCACCGGCAGAAGCAGCAGCATTGCTGCGACGAGAATCATGGTTGGTGGCAAGCGCACCGACTGGCACATCAACATCCGATTGGCACTGAAGATTAGTGATGGCGGCGGCTTGGGGATGCCGCCGCCATCGGGGGGTGGAACCTAGCGGAGCTAGGTGAGCCGGAGATACGGGGGAAATCCCGGCTGCTTATTCACACTTGGTATTCATGTTATCACAACCAATTCCAGAAAGGAAGCACGGAATGTCGGGTGTGTCATGGAATTTTTGGGTCAGAAAATCGAGTCGAGCAAACCGCCCAGGATGCCGCCTGAGGACGCTTGCGCTTGGGAGGTTTTCGTTTGGTCGCCGCCCAGCGCCTCGCCGAGCAAACCGCCGAGTATGCCGGACAATGCCCCACCAGAGGCTTGCTGAGTACCGCCGCCCAGCAAGCCACCCAGGACAGAGCCCAAGTCGCTCGTGGTCGTCGGTGTCTTACCTTTGAAGAATTGAGTCGCCAAATAGGCGATGACCACAGGCGCGAGGATAGGGAGGAGTTTCTGAAGAAGAGACTGGTCTGTCCCGGTCTTGGCAGCCACAGCGGCGGCAGCCTTCGTCGGGTCTGCCCCCAAGGCGTGCTTGACAATCTCGGCGCCATCCTTGGTGTCAATGTCGTCGAGGTTTACCCCTGCCGAGGCAAAGGATTGTCCAGATGTGAGGTGCTGTAGTAAGGCGCCTGCGAGAGCTTCTTCCCCTTTTGAGTCGGTCGCATTCGAAGTCAACCCAGCCAGCAAAGATGTGATGGCCTGTGTCGACGCCGTCTTGGTGTCTTTCTTTGACGCGCCAAGTTGCTGTGCGAGTTGATCGATCGGAACCTGCTTGAGAATGTCAGTGATCGCAGTCATATTGTCCTTCCCGCCCTTGAGGCGCTCCATGGTGACAGACACAAGTTTCCTCTTTCCTGCGCTTTGGTGCAAACGAAAACAGCCAATTTGGCGACTCGGCACCCATTGAGCCAGGCAACGGATAGGCTTGGGTCATGCGCGTACTTCTCACCGGCGGGGCCGGATACATCGCCTCCCACATCGCCATCGAACTCATCGCCGCAGGCCATGATGTCATCGTGGCCGACGACCTCTCCAATTCCTCTCCCCTAGCCGTCGAGCGCGTCCGACGCATCGCAGGCGCGCCCATCTCTTTCACCGAATTGGATGTGCGCGATGAAGCAGCGCTCACGGCCTTGTTCGAGAAGGAATCTCCCGAAGCTGTCATCCATTTGGCAGGACTCAAGGCGGTGGGCGAATCGGTGGCTCAGCCTCTGCGGTATTACGACGTCAACATCAACACCACGCTGACGCTTCTGCGCGTGATGGCCGCCCATGACGTGTCTACCATTGTCTTCTCCTCGTCTGCGACCGTGTACGGCACTCCGACCGCCTTGCCACTGACCGAGGAATCCCAGGTCGGCGTGGGGCTGACCAATCCCTATGGCTGGACAAAGTCCATGATCGAGCAAATCCTGCGCGACGCTGCGGCGGCTGATCCGGGGCTCAATGTGGTTCTTCTCAGGTATTTCAACCCCATCGGCGCACACCCTTCTGGACTCATTGGCGAGGACCCGAAGGACATCCCCAACAACCTCATGCCCTACATCACTCAAGTCGCTGTCGGTCGCAGGGACCATCTGTCGATCTTCGGCAACGACTACGACACCCCTGATGGGACCGGAGTGCGCGACTATATCCATGTCGTCGATCTGGCCGCTGGGCATGTCGCGGCTCTGGACCACGCGCCTTCGGGAGTCAGCACGTACAACCTGGGCACGGGCCAAGGCGTATCGGTCCTCGACCTTGTACGGGCGTTCGAGGCGGCGACAGGTGTGAGCATCCCCTACGAGATCGTGGAACGCCGCCCCGGCGACATCGCTGCCTGCTATGCCTCAGCCGACAAGGCAGAACGCGAACTGGGATGGCACGCCGCCAAGACTCTTGAGGATGCGTGCGCTGATTCGTGGCGCTGGCAGTCGATGAACCCGCAGGGGTACGCAGCCTAGGCAGTCATCGATTACCTCACATTGTCAGTGTGCGCGCAGGATGACAACCCAGCGACGCACACTATCGCGCCTCACGCTTGAGGTTTGGAGATCCTGCGTTGATGCCAGGAGTACACAGTGCGCCGAATCCACTGAGGGGTCAGCCGGTACGCGCCTCGCAGGACCACATTACGGACGAATTGTGTCCGCGTGGTGAAACCCGTGTGGAGAAACTGCTTTTGGAGTTCGATTTCTGAACGTAGGAGGCGGGTTCCACCGCGTCTGGCATACGAACCGGCGCCACTGCGGAACCGCACAAGCACCTCGGGAGAATTGCCCAAGCGCTTTCCAGCCACAATCATGCGCGACCACAGCAGGTAGTCCTCCAGGTAGGGCAATTCGGGATAACCTCCCACCGCGAGCACCGCCGACTTACGGAAAGTGACCGTTGGATGGAACAGCGGCGTCTCGAAACGCGCGAACTTGGCGAGACCGCCCGGATCGGTTCGGCGAGGACGCACGACACCTGGGGCGTCAGGGTTGGTCTCGAACTCCTCAATGGCGCTGCCGACAACATCCAATCCCTGTTGAATCATGGGTATCTGGGTCGAGAATCGTCGGGGCAAGCAGATGTCATCGGCATCGGCACGCGCCACAATCTCCGTAGTCACGACATCCAAGCCTGCGTTGAGCGCGGCAGACAATCCGCCGTTCTCACTCAGGCGCACGACTGTCGCGCCCTCGGACTCGACTGTGTCCAAGAAGGCGTCGACATCTTCGGACACCGGACCGTCCCGGACAATGACGACATGAGTCGGCTGGAGAATCTGGTCGATGACTGCGCAGCGGTAGGCCTCACGCAGGAAGTCGAGGCGGTCGCCGTGATACACCGGCAGAAGCAGGGTGAAATCTGAGCTCACATCGCCCACGGCAGAGCCTCCTCGATGACATCTCCTGTGGGGCGGGGACTCTGGAACAGCCCGTGGACAAGCCCTTTCGCACCAACCCGGCACAACAAGCGCCTGTTCTCCGACTTGCGGAACGTGCGCACCCACCGCCTCGCGGTCCCATACGAATAGGCGAACCAGTCAAGGCACCCAAAATCGCCCGACGTGAGAGTCCAGATCTTGTTGCGAACCTCGTAGTAGAACCTCTCGCCAGGGTCGGTGTCCGAGGAGCCGAACTTCTTGGTCTTGTGGACGACCACGGACGCCGGAACGTAAATCCCCACGCCGTCACGCAAGACTCGGGCCGAATACTCGAAATCGTCGTTCCAGATGAAGAAGTCCGCCTTGGGCAGTCCCACGCGCCACACCGCCTCTGCAGAAACAAGCATGGACACGAAGGACGATGTGCGTACAGGGACGGCTGAGGCACGGGCGGCCTTGCCCTGGGCCGTGGCCGATGCCCTCCATCGCGCGCGTGGGGTGTTCATGGGATGCTCTGCGCCATCGGTCCACACCGCCTTGGAACCCGCAATGTCCACATCTTCGCCATAGGCGTCACGAGCATTCAACAATTCCTCTAGCGCAGTGGCGGTCGGGATCGTGTCGTCATCCATCAGCCAAGCCAGGTCAGCGCCATATCGGCGAACCGCGAGGTCGAGTCCTGCGGCGAACCCACCTGCCCCGCCAATGTTGCGCGTCATCCTCACCACGTGGGCGTGAATCGGGTGGCTGGTCGCCACAATGTACGTGTCGTCGGTGGAATCATTGTCCACCACAAGGACCTCATCGACTGGCCTCGATTGAGCGGCAAGACCATCTAGGGCTTCCTTCAACAGGTCCGCCCTGTTGTACGCCACGACGACTGCGACCACTGTTTTCATGAGGTGAGTCTACCTGTGCGGAGGCGGATTTTGCCGGTCCCGCGCAGACCTGATACTTGCTGGCGAATTGAGGAAGAATTCTGCGCCCGAAGTCTGAACCTATCCTCGACCTTGGGCCGCATTCTTGGGTCAATTGGAAGGGTTCTGGAAGAATATCAACAATAGTCGAGAGAGAAGGAAATGCCGTGCAACAAGGAAAAAGACTCGTCCTTTGCCTAGTAACCGGTGTTCTTTTCGCAGGGCTCATGCCCTTGTCAGCCTCCGCAGCGCCCACCACGGACCCAAGCCAAAGCTCGTCATCGACAACCCCTGCTGCGAGCCCATCCTCGGCTCCCACGCCAAACGACGCGACGACCAGTTCCCCGAATCCGGACGCCCAGACCACTTCCCCCGCTCCTGCCCCGACGACGCCAGCGCCATCACCGTCGCAGAGTCGACCCCCGAAGCCGTCAGCGCCTGAGTCCTCCAAGACTCCTGAATCGTCGCCTTCCTCGACTTCCACTTCTGCCCCGACGCCGACCCCTTCGGCGAGTCCGTCGGTTTCTGTGGCTTCGACCCCAAATCGTGTCGGTATTGATGAAACGACCTCGGGTATCGGGTTGACCGACTACGCCATCACCACGACGACTGGATCGACAACGACAAAGTCCCCTATCCTTGCCCATGCCATCGCCGATGACACTGAGTCTTTCTCCTTGCTCGCGCTGTCCTGGAAGTCCCTACCTGGTGACGCGGAGGCCCGAGTGCGCACTTTGCGGGAATCCGGGTGGACCGATTGGCTGGAACTCCACGTGTCACCAGGAGAAACTCTCATTGGCACAGATGGCAGGCAGTCCACCGAAGCCATGTGGATGGGCGCCTCCCAGGGGTTCGAGTTGGAGATCACCGGCACAGGCAGGGCCGCCGAAGTCCGCGTCACCTTGATCGACCCAACCCAAAATCCAGATGCCCTCAAGCTCCGCACACGCGCGAGTGCTGCCATCGAAACGCCTTCGGTCTACGTCCAGCAACCGTCCATGGTGAGTCGTGCCTCCTGGGGCGCCATGGCCCAAGACGACTGCGGTCCGGAACTCTTCGACCAAACGGTCGTGGCCGTGGCCATCCACCACACGGCGGGCACGAACGACTATGTCGCCTCCGATGTTGCTGGCATTGTCCGCTCGATTCAGGCCTACCACGAAGTCACTCTGAAGTGGTGCGACATCGGGTACAACTTCCTCGTGGACAAGTTCGGCACCATCTATGAAGGCCGTGGTGGCGGGATTGCCGTGGCCATCCATGGAGCACATGCAGGCGAGTGGAACACCAACACCACCGGCATCTCGCTCATCATGAACACCGAAACCTACGACCCTTCCACAGCAGTCATCGACTCCGTGGCCAAGGTCGCCGCATGGAAACTCGCCAATAATTACCGCGACCCTCTGGGCAAGGTCACCATCGCCAAGAAGACCATTGACGTCATCTTCCGCCACGGCGACGTCCAGGCCACCCTGTGCCCCGGCAAGTACATGAATGCCAAGATGGCCAGCTTGCGCACCAAAGTCGCCGCTCTCGTGAACGCTGCCCAAGCCAGCCCTATCAAGGCGAAATGGGAAGCGATGGGAGTCACCTCGGTGGGCCAGCCCTACCAGCTGGAAACCTCCGTCGGGTCGGGGCGTTACACCGTCTTCAGTTCGGGCTACCGCATCTACTGGTCGTCTGCCACGGGCGCTGTGCCCGTGTGGGGGCCAGGCGCGATGGGCTCTTACTATGTCGAGCACTCGGGGCCATTGGGGGCATTGGGCTTCCCTGTCGCTGCTGAGGTCGGCCTCCCAGATGGGACGTACTACCAAGCCTTTGAGAAAGGGTGGCTGACATGGGCCGCAGGGGTGGGCATCGGTGTTGTCGTGGGCGTATCTGTGTCCGGGCAGGCTGCTCTTGGCTCGACCTTGACGGCGAATGCTGCAGTGGCACCAACTGATCCAACATTGTCCTATCAGTGGTTGCGTGATGGGAAACCGATTTCTGGCGCCACGGCATCGACTCACAAGGTGATTGGTGCTGACATGTGTTATTCGCTGTCAGTGAAGGTGTCGAGCCAATTCGTGTCAGCAGAATCAGCATCGGTAACGCCTGTCTTTTCGGATGTGCCGTCTAGCCACACGTTTTATCGTCCGATTTGCTGGGCGGCCAATAAGGGTCTCACTACCGGCAGTGGCAACATGACAGACTATTCCCCATCGAACGTGGTGAATAGGGGATCCATGGCAGCATTCCTTTACCGGCTAGCTGGGTCTCCCTCGTGGACTCCGCCAACGACGTCTCCGTTCGCGGACGTGCCCACCACACACAATTTCTATTCCGCAATTACCTGGCTCTACAATCAGAGAATAACGGTCGGGGTGAGAATTGGGGGCGCACTTTACTATCAGCCGGGTAATACCGTGAGTCGTGGGTCGATGTCTGCGTTTATGTATCGTCTCGGAGGTTCCCCATCTTGGACTCCGCCGGTCAAGTCGCCGTTTGCTGACCTTGCCAAGACGAACACGTTCTACTCGACAGTAACCTGGCTTGCCCACCAGAAGATTGCGTTCGGTTCACGAGTCGGGGGGGAGCTTGTGTATCAACTAAGCAGTCCTGTCAACCGTGGCTCCATGACCGCATTCATGCAACGCCTGTCCAAGACTCAATTGCATTGCCAACCCTATCCGAGCGGTGTCGGCTGCTAGCGCGAGGCCCTAGTCGCATGTCGGTGCCGCAGGGAACCCCGTGACTCAAACGTACAACGTCGCCGCAACGAACGGGACAAGCACGCCCACTACGGCCCTTTATGATACACGGAGGTGAGACCGATTCCTTGGAGGCAGGCCCAGCCAGTGTCTCGTCTACCTGTTACCATGACCAGGTGAGAATCCATGTCATCAATCACCATTTCTGGCCCGACGGTTCACCCTCTGGGATATTGGAGGAGGAGTTGGCGGACACGCTGCGGGACATGGGCCACGAGACGCTGCTCGTATGCGGGTCTGGGCGCTTCCATGAGAGCCAACGCCCGCAACCACACTCCCCCATCGTGCGGTTGTCCACGGGCGAGACCGGAGGACGGGCCACGCAGGTGTCCATCCTGTTGGACTATGTGCGTTTCGTTCGGGCTCTGCGCCGATACGTCCGTGACGAGGTGCGTGACACGGACGCAGTGCTGGCCACGTCGTCTCCCTTCTTCAACGTCTTCCTCATCGGGACTATCCGCAAACGCGCGCCGCACGCCCGTACGATCTTCCATCTCCATGATTACCTACCCAGCAACCTGCATTCACTGAGCATCGTGCATCGCATGGCCGCGCCCCTGGTGAAAGCCCTGACCGATTCCGCCCTCGCCAAGTGGGGCATGGTCATCTTGCTGGCCGGCAATATCGCTTATCACGGCCCCAATCACACGGTGGCTCGGTGTTGGCCCACGGTGTCGAAGATCGACGGCAGACAGGTGGACAAGGATGCCAAGAAGGCGTTGTACGCGGGCAACCTGGGCATCGCCCACGATGCTGATCCTCTGATCGAGACCATCGATTCCCTGCACAACCAAGGCTGGGACGTGGACTTCTACGGTGACGGACCGAAAGCCGCCCTCTTGCCTCAGTACGTCGACCGCCACCAATTCGTGTCCGGGGACGAGTTCATGGACGTTCTGTATTCCCATCCGGTCCACCTGGTCGCCGGAGTGCGCCGCGACGGCTCAGGGGCTTTCCCCTCCAAGACGCTTAATTCCTTGTACGTGGGGGCTCAGGTGGTTCCTTGCGGGTTCAGCCCGCAGATGCTGGACGAGTTGGAGGTACTGAAAGCCACACCCGACCTGGCCCAGAACAGGATGGTCGCAGCACAGATTGTGGACGACTACCTGCGTGCTGAGGCCTAAGGAACCACTGACCAGCGCATCTCGTCATTCTGCGCGAAGTCGCAGAATCCATCTGACAATCGTAGATCCTGCGACTACACGCAGGATGACGGTTCAAGTGGCCAACAGTCAGTGCTTACTTCATCGGTAAGAGTCCGGCGCGGCGAGCGTGCGAGTGAACTGTCCCTGTGATGAAACTCACCACCCGAACGGACGTGTCATCAATCTGATAGTCAGCGGGGATGGAATGCCGACGCTGAGACAAGGCAAGTTCGACTGCCGCCACCACGGAATCCGGTTCGAGGCCAGCGGTGATGATGGAGCCCGTGTCCAGAGCTTCGGGGCGCTCGATGAAATCTCTCATCGTGACGGCGGGGAACCCGAGAATGGACGACTCTTCGGCGATTGTCCCGGAATCGGAGAGGACTACCTTGGCCTTCGTCTGGAGTTTGACGTAGTCGTGGAAGCCGAAAGGCGGATGGAAGACGATATTGCCCTTCAGAGAATCTGGCTGCGCTTCGAGACGTTTGCGAGTCCTGGGGTGGGTGGAGACCAGGACGGGAAGCTCGTACACCGCCGCGAGCGCTTGAAGGGATTCCAGCGCCTGCTCAAGCCTCCACGGATAGTCCACATTCTCTTCCCTGTGCAAGGACACGAGGAAGAACTCGCCCGCGGTCAATCCTTGGCGCTCCACGACATCGGAGGCCTCAATCTGGGCGAGGTTTTGGCCGAGAACCTCTTTCATCGGCGAGCCGGTCAGAATGACTCGGGAGGGGTGCAGGCCCTCTCTCAGCAAGTTTCTGCGGGCGTGTTCGGTGTACGCGAGGTTGTAGTCGGCGGTGTGGTCGATGATGCGCCTGTTCGTCTCCTCCGGCACGTTCTCATCGAAGGAACGGTTGCCAGCCTCCATGTGGAAGACCGGCACTCGCAACCTTTTCGCCATGACAGCCGAAATACACGAGTTCGTGTCTCCCAAGACCAGGAAAGCGTCAGGGTTCTCTTCTCGGAGCACCTTCTCCGTTCCTGACAGGATCGTCCCCAAGGCGGCCCCGAGGCTCGTGGTGTCTGCCTCCAGGAAATGATCGGGAGCCCGCAAACCCAGGTCCTTGAAGAACACCTCGTTCAGCTCATAGTCATAGTTCTGGCCGGTGTGAACAAGGACATGGTCCGTGACTTGGTCCAACAACTTGATGGTTGCCGACAGTCGGATGATCTCGGGACGAGTGCCCACCACCGTCATCACCTTGAGTTTCTTCACAGGTCCACCTTCTCCATGACCGTGTCGGGTCGGTCGGGGTCGTACAAGTCATCGGTCCAGAACGCGGTGTACAAGACTTCCGAGCCGGTGTTCGTGATGTTGTGCGTCCATCCAGTGGGCATATCCACCGCCACTGGTGTTTGGCCCAAGGCCTCCAAGTCCAAGACTTCGCTGGTGAGAACCTTTCTCAGCCGCATGTGAGCTTCACCAGCCAGGACCACGAACCTCTCCACTTTCCTGCGATGGAAATGGTCGCCGCGTGTCACACCCGGTTCAGTTGTTGAGAAAGACGCCTGGCTCGACCCACCCCTCGCGCGCAGTATCTCGAAGAATGACCCGCGAGCGTCCGCATGGCGGACTAGTGGGATGGGGATGGAGCCCGGCACGGTGTACGAGCGGTAGGTATTGAACAAATCCCGGTCAAAGTCGGTGGTGATGTCGGGTATCTCTCCCCCGCGATAGACATCAGCAATCGAGGTCAAGCGAGCCAGGAGGCCAGACACCGATTCGACCCGCGACTTGGAACCCATCGACTCCACGGGCAGGATACCCACCAAGACATCCGCCGCATCGGCAGCATGTAACAATGTTAGCTCTCGGTCTTCAGCGACGGTCGGCGAACCACCCGTGGCCAGCAAGTGGCAGAACGTCGCCGTGACGGAATTGTAGAAAGGTCGTCCGTGCTCGCCGAACAGATTCGGGAACCGCACATCAATGAACTGCGCCCCCACTTCGTCGCACACTGACTGGAGAATCTCAGCAGCCCTCAACTTCGCATCGCCGTACACATTCCCCAACTGTGCCTGGATGGAGTTCGAGAACGCCACGGTCTTGGGCGGATTGCTCACTGATCTCAGGACCGACGCGATCTGCTCGGCGAACCGCGCATTGCCCTCGGCGACCTCCTCGTCCGACCCCCTATTCACGCCCGCCAAATGAACCAGGCGCTCGGCCCCGTCCACCGCCTGACGGGCATGAGCCTCATCGAAGAAATCCCCCACACCGATATCAACGCCCTCGGCTCCGACCTCTCGCAGAGCGAGTTGCGTGTGCCATCCCAGGAACCCGTCACCGCCTGTCAGGGCTATTTTCCCCATCAGGCCTCCAAACCTAAATGCTCACGAATCTGAGGCAGCGTCAACAACAGCTCCTTGGTCCCCTCCACATCCAAGCGGCGGGCATTCTCAGACGTGTACGCACTCGCTATCGCGGATTGTTGTCCCTCGTCGAAATACTGCTCGTATTGCAAACCGCGCGCATCCATGGGAACCCGGTAGAAGTCACCCTCGTCCACCGCTTTCACCATCTCTTCCTCGCCCAACAATGTCTCATGCATCTTCTCGCCGTGGCGGGCCCCAATGACCCTGATCTGCGGATCATCATTGCCGAACAACGACGCCACGGCCCGGGCGAGAACCTCCACCGTCGAAGCAGGGGCTTTCATCACGAACAAATCCCCCGGCTGAGCATGGCTGAAGGCATGTTCGACCAAGGTCACGGAATCCTCCAAAGACATCAGGTACCGCGTCATGTCAGGCACTGTCAGAGTCAGGGGCTCACCGGCCAGCGCTTGCTTCTCGAACACCGGGATCACCGACCCGCGCGAGTACATCACGTTCCCGTACCTGGTCATCGACACCGTCATGGCCGACCCTGGGTTGTTCCGCGCGAACGCCTGTGCCGTCTTCTCCATCAGCGCCTTCGTCATGCCCATGACGTTGATCGGGTACACGGCCTTGTCTGTGGACAGACACACCAGCGACTTGACCCCAGAACGGGCCGCCACATCGATGACGTTGTCTGAGCCGTTGACATTCGTCAACACTGCCTGTTGGGGGAAGAACTCGCACGAGGGCACCTGCTTGAGCGCGGCAGCGTGGAAGACGTAGTCAACATCCCGCATCGCAGGCCACAGGGACTCATGGTCGCGCACATCGCCGAGAAAGAACCGCACGCGCTCATCATGGAACTTCCGGCGCATGTCATCTTGTTTCGCCTCATCGCGGGAGAAAATGTGTACAGCCTTCGCTCCCGACGCGAGGCAGTGACGGGCCATCGTCGAACCGAACGACCCTGTACCTCCCGTAATCGCCACCGTCGCACCGTTCAGCACAGTCAACATGTCCACTCCTTCAGTCATCAGTCGTCGTTAGCATCGGAACCTTCGTCCGATTCGACTTGTTCACGCAATATCGCGGCCTCTTCCGCCAACCTGCGCACACGGTCTTCTAGCCTAGACACCTCTAGGGACAAATGCATCGCCACCCCGACCAAGAGCAGAATCGCCAAAGCGAACAGCAAGTTGGACGCCACCTGGATTCCCACCGCAGTGGCGATGTACCCGAGCAAAGCGGGATAGGCAGCCAAGACGATGGCAGCCAGTCCGACGACCAGCCACAAAATCGCGTACTTCTCCGAGATCTTACGCGAGCGCAGCAAGAGGAGGACGCCGACAACAATGACCAGAGCGAGGAAAAGGAAGAGGATAGTGGCCCGCATCAGGACTCTCGTTTCATGGGACGCCGAGTGAGAGCCACGACAAGAGCCAAGAGGCTTCTGCCCAGATAGATGGCTGACTTCAGCGGCGACGTCGAGGGCGTACCTGCTTGTCTGACTCTCATCTCCACAGGGACTTGGGTCACGCTCAGCCCGGAGCGAGCGGCCATGACGAGAGAATCCACCGTGTCCCCGAGGTATTCAGCGGGATAGTGGCGGCGGTATTGGTTGATGGCCCGGGCGTTGGCGGCCCTGAACCCACTGGTCACGTCGGTGAGCTTGGTGTGCGCCACCCGTGAAACCACCGAGGCAAGCACTTTCATCGCCCAGCGGCGCGGCCCTGCGGCCTTGTAGCCGCCCTTGCCAGCGAAGCGCGCCCCAATGGAAATATCGGCGACTTTCAGTCCCTCCAAGACTCGGTCGATGTCAGCAGGGTCGTGCTGTCCGTCGGCGTCGACTTGGATGGCCTGGTCATATCCGTTGCGGCCAGCATATTCGTAGCCGGTTCTCATGGCCCCGCCCACGCCAAGGTTGAAGGGGAGCCTCAGCACTGTGGCCCCATGCGCTTGTGCGATCTTGACTGTGTCGTCCCACGACCCATCGTCGACAACCACGACATCCACGTGTGGATTGACGCTCGCAATCTCGTCCAAGGTGGCCCCAATCGCCTCCGCCTCATTCCACGCGGGCATGATGACGGCAGTCTTCAGCGCAGGGGTACTCGTGTCAGCCACAATGCAACTCTATCCCAGACCCTGCTCGACCCGCCGGTCTTTGGCTTCGGGTCACTGGATTTCTGTCTCAATCTGCTCGATCTGCTCAAGGCGGACGCGCTCATCCGCTGCCTCGGACGCCTCGGGCATCGACTGCTCTTCCCCCTCGCCTTCGTCCTCATCTTGAGACGAACTGCCAGTGCCGCCGCGCCGACTCGTCCACCACTGGCCAGCGAATCCGAACAACCCACGCACCACTGAGAAGCGAGCCACTACACACGCTATGAGCAATGCTGCTTCGACTCCGAACAACCACCATCCGCTGAGGATGTACAGGGCAGCCCCTTGGGCGATGACGATGAGATTGGCGAGTGCCAGAGGCTTCCATTCGATGCGATAAGGGGCAATCTTCAAGGAGAAATGCAAACGCAGAGCGACGAGCAGAACATAGGCGGCCAGTGTCGATATGACAGAGCCCATGAGTCCGATTCTGGGGATGAGAATCCAGTTGAGTGTGAGCCCTGTCACCGCCGCACACAGAGTCGTCAGCAGGAGTCCCAAAGTTCGCTTGCCCGCCTCATTGTTGACCCCCAGGAAAGTGGAGATGGCCGAATAGACCGATCCCAGAAGGAGGAAAGGCACGTACCTCCAGGCGTCTCCCATGGCTGGGCCGACGAGGAGCGCCATGAGCGGCTTGAGCACGGCCAAGAGGACCGACACCATAAGGAACTGAATCGAGGCGTAAATGGTGAACATCGCCGAGTAATAGTCGGCGCGGTCCTCGGACTCGTACTCACGAGCAGCCGACATCCTCCAGGACTGGCGAAGGACGAGAGAGCCCGTGGTGGCGATGCTGGGAATCTTGGAAGCCGCAGCCAGAACACCATTGGCGGCTGTCCCCAGATAAAACACCACGAAGAATCTGTTGAGCATGTTGATGCCCCACCACGCTGCGGCCTCGGCGGTGGTCGGTCCAGCGTACTTGACCATCCTGCGCGTCAAACCCCAGTCGAAAGTGTTCTTGACAAGGTATTTCCACACGGGCAGGCGCAGCGCCACCCACGAAATCCCGCACACTTCGGACGCGATGAGTGCCGCGAGAATCCCAGTCAGACCGAACCTGAGGACACCGACGAGAACGACGGCGCCCACGAGCAGGACCATCGACACAACGATGCCGGTGATCGAGTACACCCAGATTCGGCCCATCCCGCGAGCGAACTCCGATAGCAGAGACCTACATGACATCGCCACGGCCAAGCCCACAGCAGACCACACCAGCCGAGGATCCAGGTCGGTGACAGCACTTAGGACGATCCCGAGGACCAGAACCCCCGTGATCCCAATCGACACAATGAGCAATCCCACCTTGAGAATAGCGGCATGTGGCGCACCCTGGTCGAGCGAGAACCTCATCACTCCGTCCCAGATGTTGAGGAACAGGATGGGAAGAACCAGAGCCACTGAGACTTGGGCCAGGTCCATCAGGCCGTACTCCGAGGGAGTGAGCCACCGGGTCAGCATAGGCAAGAGGGCAATGAGCACGACCCCGCTGGCCATGGAGTTGAGACCCACGGCAACTGTGTCAATCGCATACCGCTGGAACCTATTCGTCGCCATGGGAGTCCTTCAGGAGGCCGAATCGACAGAGGTGGGGCCAGTCGCCTGGACAGAATGATGCGGGACGCGCTGGTCGGGCGGAGGAAGCTGCATATAGTCGCCATACCACCATCGCAGGACGGAGTCTGCGTCATGTGGAATCGGGAGTCTTCTCCCCTCAAAGTCGGCTAGAACAGGGTCGCCGAGCCAAGCCTTGGGGATGGCCCCCCACGTCATGTAGGCATAGCACACCACATAATCAGTCTTCCACCAGACATGGGTGGACCATTTCAACAGCGCCGCGTACACCGACAAGGGCGCCCACGACGCGATGGTATGCGCCACTTGCCTCCATGCCTCAGGATACACACCCCAGAATTGTCGAGCATCCAGCATGTGCGAGACACCCCTCATGAAAGCGAACACCAACCACTGGACAGGTGAGCGTTTCTTGGGGACATAGTCAAGCACGAAAATATCCAGGTACAGCCCCGCGTTCTTTGTCAGATTCTCCGCATCGCGCTCAATGTAGCCTAGGTCCGCCGTTGATCGAACTTTTGGAAAGGTCACGAACATGTCACTGGAGTTGTCCTGGTCCTGAATGACGATGTCAGGTCCCATCTCAGAGAAAACCTGCCTGAACCGCAGATACTCATCCCGCGTCATGATGAGATCCACATCGTCGTCCCATGGGATGTACCCATGATGCCTGACGGCCCCGATGAGTGACCCAAACCCGAGGTAATAGCGAATCCCGTGTTTCCTGCACACCGCATCAAACCGGTCGAGGATAGGCAAGATTTTCAATTGAATATCGCGGACCACGGCCATTTCATCAGAGGTTTCATGCACGCGCCCCAGAATACACGCTCCGCTAAACGAGCCTCTATCCCTTAATGGCGGTCCTCCAGCACGCTCAGATACTCGTGGCCCATCCGCGCCCGTGAGAAGTAAGCACCTCGCTTCACACATTCCTGGATGACGGACTCATCCTTGACCATGGTCATCACGTCTTCGGCCATCTCATCAACCGTGTTCGAGGTCACCACGCGCCCTGTCACTCCATCCACAATTGTTTCTGGGGCGCCATCTGTGTCATAGGTGATCACCGGCGTGCCACAAGCCTGCGCCTCGATGTTTACCGTCGACAACGTCTCATGTCTCGTGGGGTTCACGAGACACCATGCCGAACTGTATTCCTGAGCGAGTTTGGCCACAGACTCGGTGCGAGGAACGTAGTCAATGTTGGCTGGCAGACGCCTTCCCGGCATGAGCTTGCCAACGACTCGCACCCGATAGCCCGGCGGCAGACGATCCGCCAGTTTCACCACGTCAGGCAGGCCTTTGCCTCGCGCCCATATGCTGGCGACCGCCAGAACAGTCTTCATATCCTGAGGCGGGGTTTCGTAACGATGGAACTCAGCCGTATCGATACCGTTGTGGACGGTCACCACTGAATACTGACCGAGGTAGGACTGGCGAATGACACCCGCGAGCCAATCCGAAGGAGCAATGAGGGTCATGTCACGAACACCTGAGAACTTCTCCTTCTTTGCCCTGACATTGCGTGAGTACGAGTTCGCCATCGTGAACGGATAGTCTGCGCGATGCTGCCATGCGCGGGGGTTGCGGTCTACGTATCTCTCTTCGACAGGGAGGTGAGCGGAATGGCCGGTGATAGTCCACATATCGTGGAGAGTCCAGATGACCCGACCCCGGAACTCGGTCTTGAGGTAGTCGAAGAGCATCGGGAAGTTCAGGTAATACCCGTGGATATTGTGCAAGTGGATGACATCGGGGTCATAGGCGCGAACGAATTCCAGGAATCGGCGAGTCACTGAGCGCGACGCCATGCCGTGATTGTCGAACAGTATCGTCTCGGCGCCATGTGCATACATATCAACGACATTGCCAATTTTGTATGACGTGAGATCTGGAGAGCAACCCTTGCGCCCGTAGGCGATGCAGCACTGGTGGCCGGCTTGGGTGTACGCGAGATACAAATCCCGGCAGATTCTCCCCGTCGAAGCCGTGTCAGCCAACACATTGACCAACAGAATCCTCACGACGCCTCCTTCCGACGAGTCCCCAGACTAGCGCAGATACCCTACTTGGAGCCTGTGCGTCCGGTTGCGCGTGTAGTCTTGCAGTGTGGAACTTCAGGCCATCCGTAGCTGTCTCTTAGCTGAGTTGTCGATCCGTGGCTGAATCACGCGGGCGGGATTCCACATGGAATGCAGTGGGCACAACCGCGTGGTCGTTCCTTTCACTGCTCTTGTTGATCATCGTCACTCGCTTCAACGGGGTGGACGCTTCTGGCCTGTTCTCTTTCTCGTACGCCGTCGCAATGATCATGTACTCTGTTGCCTGCTATGGTGGGCGGACTTATCAGGTCTCCGATCTGGACCAAGAGTTCCGTAGCGGGGATTACGTGTCGCTGCGCATCGCCATGTCGGCGGTCGCTCTGGTCGCCACTGGGGCTTTCGTGCTGGTCAACGATTTCTCTTGGAGCAAGGCGGCCCTGATTCTCATTCTGGTCGCCCAGCGGGTCTTCGACGCCGTCGCCGACGCTCTGTACGGAATACTCCAGAAAGCCGGTCAACTCTACATTTCCGGCAAGTCGCTCCTGTACAAGTCCCTGCTGGCGTTGGCGGGCTTCGTGGCGGTGGACTTGCTCACCAGGGACTTGTTGCTGGCCTCGCTAGCTCTGCCACTATCCAGCCTGGCCTATCTGGTGGCTTATGACGCGCCGCACGCTCGTGTCGTGGAACGGTTCAAACTGAGGTTCGACCGTCACACCCTGACCCGCATACTGGCGACAACGGTCCTGACCTTCGTCATTACGCTGCTCATCCAAGTCTTCTCGAACGTCGCCCGTTATGCGGTCGATATCTACCACCCCACGATGCAATGGGCTTTCGGCATTCTCATCATGCCCCTGTCTTTTGTCACGCTCCTCTTCTCGTTCATCCTGGTCCCCATGATCCTGCGACTGTCCGAGTTTCATCAGGGCGGGGACTACAAGGCTCTTCGCCACACAGTCAACCAGATCACGGCGGTGATGGCCGGAATCGGGCTGGTGACAGCCGGAATCACCTACCTCATCGGGCCTGAACTCCTCCAGCTCGTGTTCGGCCAAGACTTCACCTCGTACCGACTCGACTTGACGCTGGTTATCGCCATCGGGACTATCTCGTCGATATCGTCCATATACGGCAATGTGACGGTGATCGTGAGAAAGATGCGCGTCAGCGCCATGTTCTATTCGGTCGCCTTGATCGCCCTGATCGCCCTGTGCATTCCCCTGGTGAGCAGGTTCTCCATCCGCGGTGCGATTCTGGCCTATCTGGGCGGCACCGTCATTCAGATGCTCCTCGTCGGCGGCTACTCCTGGCACCTGGTCAAGGGTGACCGCCCCCGCCCAGGCACGGACATCGGTCAACCCGCAAACGAACCCGACGGCATCGATCCAGCATGAGCGTCACGAGCTGCGACCATCGGCTCGCCCTAGTTCGCGCGGCCACTCTCGGCTAGGGCTCGGCGATTCATGTGGGATAAGTAGAAGTACTGCATCCCCTCATGGAGAAGCAGATACAGCCGCCGTGGCGCGTGCTGATAGAGCCAGCGCTGAACTCGGAAGACTGATTTGCGCTTGACTGTCTTCTTGACGAAGTCGCTCCACGGGGACGCAGCCACGTAGTGGTCGAACAGGTCATTTTGTGGATGGATGCTGTTCTGTTCCCAGGGTCGTCCGGTCATGGCGCCCATCATGTGGTAAATCGTCGGACCGGCCGCCATGACTTCCGCAATGTGCTCTTTCGTGTCGTAGTAGGCCGGTGCCAGGTGATACATCTTGAGCGAGTCGTCAATGCCGAAGATATAGAACCCTGGATTGAAGTTGTACGTGATATCCAGGTACTTGAATTCATTGCGGAACAAGACATTGAGCACATCCTGGTCCACTGTCTGGTAACCGCTGCGGCGTTGCAGGAAATGCTCCACTATCTGCCCAGTGCAATCCTCATCTCGCCAGCGACGCTGGTTGATCAGCAGGACCCCGCCATTGTAGTAGTGGTCCGTCTCCGGTATCCCGATCATCGGTTTGTACGAGTTCATCGTGCAGTCGTACGTCGCATAAATGAGCGCATCGCTAGGATCGATGTCGCAAATACCCGCCAATGACTTGTCGATGATGGTGTCACCGTCGAGTTGCAGGATGACATCGTTATTTGTTTGAATATCAGCGACCGCCAGGAGCTTGAAGTAGGTGGCATAGCTGCCTTTGAACGGAAAGACTTTGTATTCATCTCGAAGTCGGCTGACGTAGGTCGCGGCGTCAATGATATGGACTTCGCGCTGGTATTCGCTGGCCACCTGCTGGAACTTGGCCAGATTCTCCTGCGACACTCGATCAGCGATGATGTAGACGGTCAGTTCATCGATGTCCTGATTGTTCATGAGCAGGGAAGTCAGGGACACCCCGGTGATCTCAGCGTAATTGTTGTCGCTCTGATACAGAACGTTCAGTTGTGTCATCATCATTTCCTCAGAAGCAAGACTCCCCAACGGGCCTTCGAATAGAGATTCAAGACACCGATGACGGCCTTATTGTTGTAGAGATTCGACATTTTGAGACCCCGCTTGACACCTGAGTAGTCGACATTGTTGTACCCTCGCACCCCGATCTCCGCGAACACTGCGGCTCGTGAGGCAATGCGCCGACGTCGGCGCTCCCCGGCTCCCATGTCGGCGGCGATGGCATCGCTGAGATGGTATCCAGCCCGGATGGAGTCGTCGCAAACCTCCTGCTTGAGCGACTCAGCATCACCTTCCACTCCATTGACCGACAGCGCCACGGGAAGGAAGCCAGTTGCGTGGTACCGAGTCATCTTGGCACAGACCACGAAATCCGCTGACGGGAAATAGTGGTCGTCCAAGCCGCCAATATCGAGCATGCATTTTCGGTTGATGAACATGCCGGGTGAAGCCGGGAAAATGTAGTTGACATGGTCTGACATTGACAGACCGATGAGCCTTCCACGCCGCAGGCGTAGAAAAAGGGAGATCAGCTTCTGCAGAAGGCCTTCCTTGCGGACTTCACCAGGGGTCTCCATCGCTGTACGATACCAACTACCGACAATGCCGAGCTGTTTCTTGTGAGAAGAATTGTACTGGTCGGTGGCCCGCATCAGAGTGGAGACGTAATTTGGCTGAAGCCAACCGTCATCGTGGAGCATTCCGTAATACGGACTGGCACACAATTCGCAGGCTCGGTTCCAGTTGTCATACTGGCCGAGATTGCGGTCATGGCGATAGTAGGCGATGTTGTCGAAACGCTCACAATAGTCACGAAGCAGGTCGTCCGTCTCCTGCCAGTCGGCTTGATCTGAACCAGAATCGTCGACCACCAGGATCTCCAAACGCCCAGTGAAGTCCTGGGCAAGCGCGCTGTCCAGAGCTCGACGCAATGTGCCCGGTCGCCGATAGGTGATGATGGCAATGGTGACCTCGGGATCAGTCATTCGATGCCCATGAACTAAACGGGAAACAATGTCTCGTTTGGCCTCGAAGTTGGTTGCCTTGTCGGACCAACCAGACCAGTTTTCCACTTGCAGCATGAACCTTCTCCACGAGACCTCACGGCCGACAGATGAACCACATAGACAAACCGACCACTCCATCTTGGCGATGCAGAGTCACTTGAGTCGCTTCCCTATCCAGTGGAAATAAGTCTACCTGAAAACAGATTGTCCTTCATCTAGTGCCTCTAACGGCAAGTCAACTGCCCTGTTGTGTGATTGCTCTGAGGTAGTCTCCGTAGCCCGACTTCCCGAGTTTGGTTGCCTGGGCCAGCAAGTGGTCTGTGTCGATGAAGCCTTGTCGCCAGGCGACTTCTTCGGGCGAGCCCACGAGCAAGCCTTGGCGTTTCTGGACGGTGCGCACAAAGTCGCCAGCCTCGGCGAGCGAGTCGAAAGTGCCTGTGTCGAGCCATGCGGTGCCACGAGGCAGTAGGGACACACTCAATTCGCCCAATTCGAGATAGATTCGGTTGAGGTCGGTGATCTCCAACTCCCCACGGGCAGAAGGCTTCAAGTCAGAGGCGAAATCGCACACCCGTTCGTCATAGAAATACAGCCCCGGAACAGCCCAATGCGATTTTGGTTCGGCAGGCTTTTCCTCTATCGACACGGCCCGGCCGTCAGGTCCCACCTCGACGACCCCATAGGCGGTGGGATCGGCCACCCAATAGCCGAAAACTGTCGCGCCTTCGACATTCGTCAACTCTTGCAGTCTCGTGCCCAGGCCAGGCCCAGAGAACAAGTTGTCTCCCAAGACGAGCGCGGACTTGTCCGAACCCACATGGTCTCGTCCGAGGATGAACGCCTGCGCGAGCCCATCAGGTGATGGCTGAACCGCATAGGACAAAGAAATCC
>JAISJO010000055.1 GCA_031261485.1 Propionibacteriaceae bacterium
AGGGTCGTGGGTACGTCTTGCGTCGCCTGCTGCGCCGCTCCATTCGCTCGATGCGCCTGCTGGGCGTGAGCGACCCCATTCTGACGGACTTGTTGGGCGTCAGCAAGGCTCACATGGTCTCGTCGTATCCCGAAATTGAGGACCAGTGGGCTCGCCTCACCGGCATCGCCACCGCCGAGGAAGAGTCTTTCACTCGTACCTTGACTTCTGGGACGCAGATATTCGACCAGGCCGTGACAACGGTAAAGAATGCTGGCGCATCCACTCTGGACGGGGACACCGCGTTCAAGCTCCACGACACCTATGGTTTCCCCATCGACCTGACTCTGGAAATGGCCGAAGAAGCCGGACTCAGCGTGGACGCGGAGGGCTTCAAGACGCTCATGGCCGAGCAGAAGAATCGCGCCAAAGCGGACGCCAAGCTCAAGAAGGGCAACATCGTCTCCACGGCCGCGTATTCCGAGTTGCGTAAGCAAGGAGAGTCGGTCTTCCTGGGCTACACGGACTTGACCGCGGATTCCCGCATCCTCGGCCTGGTCAAGAACGGCGAATCTGCCACATCGGCCGGTGTGGGTGAAGAAGTCGAAGTCGTTTTGGCGCAAACCCCCTTCTATGCGGAGGCGGGCGGCCAGGACGCCGACACAGGGACACTGTCTGCGGCCGGACTGACCATCGACGTGGTCGATGTGCAAAAGCCTGTCCCCGGACTGATTGTGCATCGCGGCGTCGTCACAGATGGACTGGCTGAGGTCGGCACCAACGTGACTGCCGCTGTGGACGGTGCGGCGCGCTTCGGTTCCTGCCAAGCCCACACAGCCACGCACATTGTCAATGCCGCGCTGCGCCAGTTGCTCGGTCCTCAGACCCACCAGGCCGGGTCGTACAACAAACCCGGCTATCTGCGCTTCGACTTCAACGCCCTGCACTCCCTGTCCGACGCGCTGAAACAGGAACTGGAAGGCGTGGCCAACGAGGCCATCCGCGCCGACTGGGAGGTTACCGCGACGCAGATGCCCATCGACGCCGCGAAAGCACTCGGCGCACAGGCCATGTTCGGTGAGAAGTACGGCAATATCGTGCGCATGGTCGAGTTGGCCGGACCATGGTCGAGGGAGTTGTGCGGCGGCACGCATGTGGCGACCACATCCAAGATCGGCCTGCTGTCCCTCTTGGGCGAAGGCTCGGTCGGCTCTGGTGTGCGCCGTGTGGAAGCGCTGGTCTCCACTGACGCTTTCGACCACTTGGCAGCCGAACGCGCGCTCGTCTCCCGTCTGACCCAAACGCTCAATGTCCAGCCGAACCAAGTCGAAGAGCGCATCGCCAAGCTCCTGACCCAACTCAAACAGGCCGAGAAGACGATTGCGGACCTCAAAGCCGCCCAGAGCGGCGCGCTCGCGTCTGACCTTGTCAGCAAGGGAATCGATGTGGGGTCGTATCGTTTTGTCGGTGCAGTGGTGGACGACGGGTCCGACGTGCGGACGCTCGCCAACGATGTACGGACCAAGCTGGGAGTCGTCCCTGGTGTCGTCGCTCTCGTCGCCGCGACTCCCAAGCCCACACTCGTGGTCGCCACAACGGGAGAAGCGCGCAGCCTCGGAGCGAAGGCAGGAGCCTTGGTCGGCGTGGGGGCTTCAGTCCTCGGTGGCAAAGGCGGCGGTCGAGACGATCTTGCCCAGGGCGGCGGTTCCGACCCAACCCAGGCCGAGGCGGCTCTGAAAGCAATCGCGGCAGCCCTTGTCTGACACTATTCCTGCTGGAGTCCTGCTCGGAATCGACTTCGGTTCCGTGCGAATCGGAGTCGCCGCATGTGACTCCGAGCGGATTCTGGCCTACCCGGTGGACACGGTCGCAGCGGGGGACAATGAGATTCTTGCCCTGAAAAGCCTTGTCAGCCAGTACGGGCCATCGGCTGTCATCGTGGGCTTGCCCCTCAACCTCGACGGGGAAGAAGCGCTCGCGGCCCAGAAGGTACGCGAGCGGGCCCAGGGCCTTACCCTCGCCATCGATGTCCCTGTCTGGCTGGTCGATGAGCGACTGACCACGGCCCAAGCGGCTAAGAAACTGCGAGAAGCGGGACGGAACACCAAAAGGGCAAGGCGGGTTATTGATGCCTCAGCGGCGGTGGGTATCCTAGAATCAGTGATGAGGGCCCAAGAACAGGGCCAAGCGATTGGCTCGAAGGCATAGTGGGAGGACGCATGGCGAAGAACGACCTGAGTTGGATACATTCGGAGGCGTCCCGGCGAGCCAAGAGCGCCCTTGCCGTGGCCTTGAGTTTCGCCATCCTCTTGGGCAGCGCTGGTTTCGTGGCCTGGAAGGGTTACGAATACTACATGGACTGGCGCCAGCAGGAAGACTACATCGGAGAGGGGAGAGACTCTGTCCAGGTGAGGATCCCCAAAGGGGCGTCACCGGGGCAGGTCGCTGACCTGTGCGTGGCTGCGAACGTCATCAAGGACGCCCGTGTTTTCGAGCAGACCTTCGCCGAAATGGAACAGGCCGCAGATACCAACGGCCAAACCAAGCCGATGTTCCAGTACGGCACCTACAACCTCAAGACGGAGTTGCCCGCAGCAACAGCCATCGCCATGCTGCTCGACCCTGCGAACAGAGTGATATCTCGAATCACTATTCCCGAAGGTCTGCGCTGGACTGAGATCGCGTCGATCATTTCCGAGAAGGGACATGTCAGCGGGCTCTTGGTCGACGACCTCTACGCGAGCATTCAACTCGACCCGTCGATCATTGGACTGAATCCTGCGGCGGGAAACAATCCCGAAGGGTTCTTGTTCCCTGACACTTATGTCGTTGACGACCCGGTGGACCCCAGCGATCTGCTGACTCAGATGACCAAAGAGTTCGATGACGTCGCTGCAGACTTGGATCTCACGGGCAAGGCTGCGGCGTTGGGCATCACCCCTTATCAAGCTGTGATTATCGCGTCCATCATTGAGAAGGAAGTGTTCCGTGACGAGGATCGGCCCAAGGCTGCTCGCGTCATCTATAACCGTTTGTTCGTGCAGGACCCGCCCATGAGGCTGCAAATGGACTCCACCGTCAACTACGGCCTGAGTCGCACGGGACTGGCCAATCTCGATGAAGCCGCCCTGGCCACCGACACGCCGTACAACACGTACCTCCATGACGGACTGCCTCCCACCCCGATTTCCAACCCCGGTCGTGAAGCTCTCGAAGCCGCGCTCAATCCCGCCGAGGGCGACTGGCTCTTCTGGGTCACGGTCAATCTGACCACTGGCGAGACCAAGTTCGCTTCCACCCTGGAAGAGCATGAGGCGTACGTCGTGGAATACCAGCAGTGGTGCTCAGCTCACATTGACGATGGCGAGTGCCCGACGTGATGTCGGCATGTCACATCTGACAAGTACATCTTGGCCTGATGGGGAGTGAGGAACACTATGAAGTGCGCAGTGATTGGTTCGCCCATCTCCCATTCGCTCTCGCCCGTCCTGCACATGGCCGCGTACGCTTGGCTCGGTTTGGACTGGACGTACGAGCGTCATGAGGTGTCAGCCGAAGGGGTGCCTGCTTTTCTCGCCTCTCTAGGACCTCAATGGCGCGGTTTGTCAGCCACCATGCCATGCAAGGAAGCCATTGTCTCTTGTGGTCGGCCGGACAGTGTGGTTCAGGCCTTGGGAGTCGGTAATACCCTCATCTTCGATGGGCAAGCATCGGACCCGGCGACGACGCGGGTGGCCAACACGGATGTCCTCGGGATCCAGTCCGTCCTCGAATCCCTTGGCGTGACCAACGACGATGCTGTCGAAGTGTGGGGCAATGGTGCCACGGCCCGCTCGGCACTCTATGCATTGGCGAACAGGGGAGTCGGCGCCGTCAGTGTGCTCGCACGGAACTCCGAGAAAACTGCCAGCCTCGCCCAGGACGCGAAAGCCTGGGGGCTCGACGTGACAGAGGTGGACACTCACCTGTCAGACCACTCGCAACCTCCCGCCGTCGTGATTTCGACTGTGCCCGGACATGCCGCCATCGAGCATGTCGAACGACTCGCCGGGACACGAGCCGTATTCGACGTGTTGTACAACCCTTGGCCGACGCCGCTCATCCAAGAAGCAGGGAGGTCCGGCGTACACGTGGCAACGGGCCTGGACCTGCTGGCGGCCCAAGCTGTGGGCCAAGTACTCCTGATGACAGGCCAAGACGTTCCTCTGCCCGTCTTGCGAGAAGCCGCTGACAAAGCAGTACGTGGTTAGGGTCGTTCGTGGGATGCCTCCCGGCCAATCTGCGCCGCACCAGTAGAATGGTTCCATGCTGCGCTACCTGACCGCCGGAGAGTCACACGGACCCGCTCTGACGGGCATCCTCGAAGGATTGCCCGCGCACGTGCGGATTTCGACTGACGACCTCGCATCAGCGCTGGCTCGGCGACGGTTGGGCCATGGCAGAGGCGCCCGCATGGCCTTCGAGCGTGATGATGTGACCATTGTGGGCGGTGTGCGCCATGGCGAGACTCTGGGGTCGCCCATCGCCATCACTATTGCCAATACCGAATGGCCCAAATGGGAGTCAGTCATGGCCGCCGACGAGGTGGACCTCGCCACTGTGGATTCCGCCCGAAATACGCCCCTGACAAGGCCAAGGCCGGGGCATGCGGACTTGGCAGGAATGCAGAAGTATGACTTCGACGAGGCCCGTCCCATCCTGGAGAGGGCTTCAGCGCGCGAGACTGCCACCCGAGTGGCCCTGGGCGAGTTCGCCAAGCGCTTTCTGGCGCAGGCTCTCGGCGTGGAGATCATCTCCCACGTCGTCGCCATCGGGTCAATCGCTTCCGATGGACCCCTGCCTACCCCGGCGGACTTGGCGCAGATTGACGCCGACCCTGTGCGTTGCTTCGACCCTGACGCTTCGGCGAAGATGGTGGCCCGCATCGACCAAGCACACGCGGACGGCGACACCCTCGGAGGGATCATCGAAGTACTGGTCCATGGGTGTCCTCCCGGTCTGGGCACGCACGTCTCCTCTGACAAGCGCTTGGATGCTCGCTTGGCCGCGGCTCTCATGGGCATCCAGGCCATCAAAGGCGTCGAAATAGGCGACGGGTTCACCCTCGCGGGTCTTCCAGGCTCCGCCGCCCACGACCCCATGGAGTTCCGCGACGGTTCCATCGCACGGGTCGCCAATCACGCTGGCGGCATCGAGGGGGGGATGTCGAATGGTTCGGTGATACGCCTGCGGGCGGCGATGAAGCCTATCGCCACTGTGCCCCACGCCCTGCCCACAGTCGATGTGTCCACACGTACCAATGCTCCTGCACACCACCAGCGCTCAGACGTGTGCGCGGTCCCTGCTGCGGGCGTCATCGCCGAGGCCATGGTGGCCCTGACCCTCGCGGACGCTGTCCTCGAAGTCTTCGGTGGGGACACGGTCAGCGATGTGCGAACGCGAGTCGCCGCTTACCGTGAACGCCTCAGCGCGGCCGGACTGGCGATGAATGAGGCCTGTCTCTCATGAGCATCGCTATCGTCGGGATGCCGGCTTCAGGAAAGACTGCGGTCGCGCGGACCCTGGCGCGACGACTGTCTGCGCCCTTCCTGGACACCGATGAGATGGTCGAATCACGCGCTGGCAAGCCCATTCGTGAAATCTTCGCAGACGAAGGCGAGGCGGCCTTCCGAGCAATGGAAATCCAGGCGGTCCAAGAGGCCCTGGGTTCGGACCAGGGGGTCGTGTCCCTCGGTGGCGGCGCGATCCTCAGCCCAGCCACCAGGGAACTTCTCCAGGGCCACGACGTGGTGTGGTTGGACGTGTCGGTCAAGACCTTGACTCGCCGGGCAGGGATGAACCAGTTGCGGCCTCTGCTCTTGGGAGATGTGCGCAAACAACTGGAAGACTTGGCCGCACAACGACGCGGATTGTACGAAGAAGTCGCCACGTGCCGCATCGACGCGGAATCCGGCAGTGTGGCCGACATCGCGGAACAGATAATGGCCGCTCTGGTCACACAGCAGGCGACAACCATACGGGTGACCACCGACCACCCCTATGACGTCGTCGTCTCCCATGGTGCGTCATCCCTTGTCTGCTCCCTATTAGGGGACGCTTCGCGGGTGGCGATCCTGCGACCTTCCGTGTTGGCTGAGCAGGCTGACGCGCTCATCCGCGACCTAGACGACCCCCTGGTCATCGAAGTGCCGACTGGCGAGGAAACAAAGACCGTGGCTGTGATGGACATGTGTTGGCGCACGCTGGCCCGCGAGGGATTCACCCGCAACGACGTCCTCATCGGTCTGGGTGGGGGGACAACCACCGATGTGGCCGGATTCGTGGCAGCCACGTACCTGCGTGGGGTTCGTTACCTTGCCGTCCCGACGACCGTCCTCGGCATGGCCGACGCGGCGGTGGGTGGGAAGACGGGAATCAACCTCCCAGAGGGCAAGAACCTTGTCGGGTCCTTCTACGAGCCGAGCGCTGTCTTGTGTGACTTGGACTACCTGAGCGACCTACCCCAGGCCGAGACTGTGTCTGGCATGGGCGAGATTGTGAAGTGCGGGTTCATCGCGGACACGCATATTCTCGACCTTGTCAGAGCTGACCCTGCCGACGCTCTCGACGCGAGCAGTGTCCGTTTCGCGGACGTTCTCACGCGAGCCATCTCGGTCAAGGCCGCCGTGGTCTCCCACGACTTCCGCGAGACCGGGACAGCGGGAAGCGTGGGGCGTGAGGCACTCAACTATGGACACACTCTGGCTCACGCCATCGAGAAGATCGAGAACTTCACCTGGGCACATGGCAACGCTGTGGCAGTCGGCATGGTGTACGCAGCCGAGGTGGCCCATGCCCTTGGAATGGTGGGCGCTGATGTTGTCGCTTGTCATCGTGAGACTCTCGAATCTGTGGAGCTGCCCGTGTCCTGGAATGGCGACTGGCCTGAGGTTCGCCGCGTCATGAGTGTGGACAAGAAGGCCAGAGGGGCGCGCCTGCGTCTAGTCTTGCTGACATCCTTGGGGGCCCCGACCGTGGTTGGGGACATTGAGGAATCCGTTTTGGAAGGAGCTTTCGCTCGTGTACATTCCTGATCATTTCCGCATGCCGCCAGCCGATGTGCCAGTCTTCCTCAACGAAGCACACACGGGGACTTTGGTCAGCGTCGCCCCTAGTGGCCGACCTGTCGCCTCCTTCCTTCCTTGGGCCTTCATCGACGGCGACACCTTGACCTCGCATATCGGAAGAATCAACGAACAAGGGTCCCATCATGGCGAGGCGCTGGTCATTCTCATGGGCGATGACGCTTACGTTCCTGAGACCTGGATGAAGCCGGGCGCTGCGGCGAGCTGGGTGTACGAAACCGTCCACCTCTACGGAACCCTCACCATCCACGACGATCCCGGCTGGATCAAGAAGTCTTGGGCCGACATGATGGCCCGCTTTTCTGACAAGACACTCGCCGATTACGATGACGACTGGCTCGACAGGCAAACCCGAGCGTCCCTCGGTGTGGAGTTCCGCATCACTGAGATTCAGGCCAAGTCCAAGCTGGCCCAAAACCGCTCCAGTGAGGAAATCGCCTCCATCGCCAGTCATGTGACGGTAGGCTGCCCTCATCTGGCAGAACGTATGCAGACGGTCTCTGGCCCTCATGCCGAAGCTCGGGAGACCCGTGTACGTAATGCCGTCCCGTATGCGACGCTCGAAGAAGGTACACAATGACACGACAGTCCCTGCGTTCCGTGCTCGGTCGCCGCGTCCTTGTCGCTGATGGCGCGATGGGCACCATGCTCCAACGCCAGAATCTGGATCCGACAGATTTCCAGGGCTACGAGGGCTGCAACGAGATGCTCAATCTGACGCGCCCCGACGTGGTGGGCGAAGTGCATCGGCAGTATTTCGCCGCTGGCGCCGACCTCGTGACGACCAACACCTTCGGCGCCAACTTCACAGCGCTTGCGGAGTATTCGCTGGAGACTCGCATCGAGGAACTTGCAGAAATGGGAGCGCTCATCGCCCGTCAAGTCGCCGACGCGATGTCCACTCCTCGTAGGACGCGCTGGGTTCTGGGTTCGATGGGGCCTGGCACGAAACTGCCCACGCTGGGCCAAGTCGGATACACGCAAGTGCGCGACGGATACCACGCACAAGCACGGGCCATGATTCGCGGTGGAGTGGATGCCCTCGTTGTCGAAACCTGCCAGGACCTTCTGGCGCTCAAAGCGGGCGTCGTCGGAGCCAAGAGGGCCGTCGCCGAGGCTGGCGTGGACATTCCCATCTTCGTCTCTGTGACCTTGGAAGTCGGCGGGACGATGCTCGTCGGCTCGTCCTTACCTGCTGTCATTGCCACTGTCGCTAGTTTGGGCGTGGATCTGCTGGGGCTCAATTGCAGCACCGGACCTGAAGGGATGAGGGAGCACTTGCGCCTCCTCGCCCAGGAATCGCCGCTCAGCGCGTCGTGCATGCCCAACGCCGGGATGCCGGAACTAACCGAAGCGGGCGCTGTGTACGCCCTGGGTCCGAAGGACTTTGCCGACCAAGTCGCCAGCTTTGTGGAAGGCTTTGGGCTAGCCCTTGTCGGAGGCTGCTGTGGCACGACTCCTGACCATATTTCCGCACTTGTTCAGCGAGTCAAGGACCTGTCGCCTCAGTCGCCTGCGGTGGTCAGTGGCGGACAGGTCGCGTCTTTGTACTCCGCGATTCCCCTTGCCCAGGACGTGTCTTACCTTGCCATCGGAGAGAGGACCAACGCTTCCGGCTCGAAGGCTTTCCGTGAGGCCATGCTGGCGGGGGACTGGGATGCCTGCGTGGATATCGCTCGTGACTTGGCGTCCGAGGGTGCGCATGTCCTTGATGTGTGCGTGGATTACGTGGGCCGCGATGGGCGCGAGGACATGGCCGAACTCCTTGCCCATGTCAGAGGGGCAGTCGACAGTGCCCTCATGATCGACTCGTCCTCCCCGGAAGTGTTGATTGCAGGGTTGGAACAATGTCCCGGACGTGCCATTGTCAACTCAGTGCATTTCGAATCCGGCGAAGGCGAGGGCTCGAAGTTTGCGACCATTATGGAAGCTGTGGTCGAACATGGCGCGGCGGTGGTCGGATTGTGCATCGACGAAGAGGGCCAAGCCCGAACTCTGGAACGCAAACTGGAGGTCGCATACCGGCTGATTTCGCGCCTGACTGGCGATTACGGGATGTCCGGTGAAGACATTCTCATTGACTGCCTGACCTTCCCCATCGGCACCGGCCAGGAGGACACTCGCCACGACGCGGCAGCCACCATTGAGGCCATCCGCTCTCTGCGCAGCGATTTCCCGACCTTGCATCTCACGCTTGGCGTCTCGAATGTGTCATTCGGGCTCAAGCCTGCTGCCCGCGTGGTCCTCAACTCGGTGTTCCTAGACGAATGCCGCCGCGCCGGTTTGGACGCCGCCATCGTCTCACCGACCAAGATTCTGCCGCTCGCGTCGATTCCTGAACAGCAGGTACAGGCAGCCCTCGACCTCATTTGGGCACGCGACCCTGAGGCCCTCGACCGCTACCTTGCCCTTTTCGAAGGGGTAAAGACGGTCAGTGCGGTCCGTCTTGAGCAACTTCCTGTGCTGGAGCGTGTGCGCCAACATGTCATTGCTGGCGTGTCCTCACATTTGGGCGAAGACCTGGCCGAGGCGCTGAGACTCAAGTCCGCTGCCGACCTCATCAATGACGACCTGCTCAATGCGATGCGCGAAGTCGGGGAGCGCTTCGGCTCCGGCAAGATGCAACTTCCCTTCGTCCTGAAATCTGCCGAGGTCATGAAAGCCGCGGTGAGTCACCTGGAACCTCATCTGGCCAAGGGTGAGGAAACGCAGAAGGGCACCATCGTTCTGGCGACTGTGCGCGGAGACGTACACGACATCGGCAAGAACCTCGTCGACATCATCTTGAGCAACAACGGGTACAAGGTCGTCAACCTCGGCATCAAACAGCCCATCTCCTCCATCATCTCGGCCGCAGAGTCGTCAGGGGCTGACGCCATCGGCATGTCCGGCCTGCTCGTGAAGTCCACCCAAATCATGAAAGAGAACCTGCAGGAACTCGACGCACAAGGCCTGGGAACGAAGTACCCAGTGCTGCTGGGTGGTGCTGCCCTGACAAGGAAGTATGTGGAGAAGGACCTGACGCAGGCCTTCTCCGGCGAGGTCCGGTATGCGAAGGACGCCTTCGCGGGACTGACCATCATGGACGAATTGATGGCCCGCGACAAGACTGCCTCCAAGGCGATTTCCACAGAAGAAGCTCCCGTGGTCGACACCGCGCCCCCAACACCGCCCACCGAAGCAAGACTGTCCATCAAGCGCCCCCACAGTCGTCCCCTGAACATCAAAGCGGGGCCGCGTTCCCATGTGGCCCGCCCAATTCCGGGTCAGGTCGACGTGCCAACACCGCCATTCTGGGGAGTGTGGCAGGGGCAAGCGACCCTGGATGAGATCATGCCCTGGCTCGACGAGCGTTCGCTCTTCGCAGGGCAGTGGGAGTTGAGGCCTGGTCCCGAGGGCCCCACCTATGAAGAACTCGTCGAGACGCAGGGGCTTCCCCGACTGGAGATGTGGCTGGACAGAGCCCTTGAAGAGGGTTTGTTCTCCTTCGAGGCCATGTGGGGATACTGGCCGTGCCATTCAGAGGGGGACGACCTCGTGGTCGAGGGCCGCCGCAAGGTGCGCTTCACTTTCCCTCGCCAGCCCGCCGGAGCGCAACTCTGCTTGTCTGACTACTTCCGCGACGCCGGTGAAGCCAGGGAGTTCGGCTCGGACGTGGTGGCTTTCCAAGTGGTCACTGCAGGGCCGAAAGTGAGTGGGCACACCTCTGCTCTGTTCGCAGCCCACAAATATCGGGACTACTTCGAGTTGCACGGCCTGTCCGTACAACTGACGGAAGCGATGGCGGAAATGTGGCATGCACGCATCCGCATGGAATTGGGCCTGCCTGAGTTGACCGATGACATCAATGAGATGATCGGGCACCAGCGGTACACCGGTGAGCGTTTCTCCTTTGGGTACCCGGCCTGCCCGGACCTGAGTCAGCGTCGCCTGCTGGTGAACCTTCTCGAAGCCGAACGTATCGGGGTCATCCTTTCCGAAGAAGACCAGTTGCATCCCGAGCAATCCACGGACGCCCTGATCGTCCACCATCCCGAAGCGCACTATTTCTCCGTGGGGTCCCGTGCCTGAATTGTCTGAACCGAATGAACTGTCCGACGAGTCGTTGTCGACCGCCCTCAAAACGCCCGCATTCTCGGGAGTAAGGCGTGGACCCCTAGTCGAAGGGGAGCGAGTGTCCATCACCGACCCCAAAGGGCGCCGGCACTCGGTGACATTGGCCCACGGCAAGGCGTTTCACACCACCAAGGGACTGATCCCGCACGATGACCTCATCGGCGGGCCTGAGGGCGTGGTGGCAGTGTCTACGGGCGCGATGCCGTTCACCGTCATGCGGCCCCACTTGGAGGAATACACCGTCTCCATGCCGCGAGGGGCGACCGTCATCTATCCCAAGGACGCCTCGTACATCCTGATGTTCACCGACATCTTCCCTGGGGCGCGCGTCTTGGAGGCGGGCGCTGGTTCAGGGGCACTGTCTTTGTCCGTCCTGCGAGCGATTGGTGAGACCGGGACGCTGTACTCCTACGAGAGGCGCTCCGACCACGCCGAGATTGCAGCAAAGAACATTCGTACTTTCTTTGGCGGGGAACATCCCGCATGGCAGCTCACCGTGGGGGACCTCAACGAGTCCTATGGCGGGGAGAAGGTGGACCGAGTCATCCTGGACATGCTGGCCCCTTGGGAGTGCGTGGACACCGCGCATCGCGCTCTGGAGCCCGGCGGTTGGCTGTGCGTGTACGTCGCCACCACCACACAGATGTCACGCACCATGGACACCATCCGGGCTCATCGGGGATGGGTCGAGCCGCGTTGCGTGGAGGTCAACGTCCGTGAATGGCACGCCGAAGGGTTGGCTGTGCGTCCTGGCCACGCGGGCAGAGGACACACTGGTTTCGTCATCCACGCCCGCCGTCTAGCCGACGGGGTGTACGCACCTATCAAGCGTCATCGCCCCGCTGAGGGTGCGTACGGCGAGGAGTACGACGGACCTCGACCCCCTGGCGTGTGAGCCCGTCACCTACCGGGTATCCTTGTTCTGATGAACGAGATGACCCAGGCGTATCTGCTCGACCCCACAAGCTCTTTTTCCGAGTTTGTGGCGCGCACATCGCCCAACTTCCTGCCCGGCGCGGCGACCGGTTCTGCCCCCCACGACCTGACTCCGACGGCGACCACCATCGTGGCCGTGGCGACGTCCGAAGGCGTGGTCCTGGCGGGCGATAGACGAGCCACCATGGGTTCGATGATTGCCCAGCGCGATATTCAGAAGGTGTTCGTGTCTGACGACCACTCCGCCATTGGCATCGCAGGCTCGGCTGGAATCGCCATTGACTTGGCCAAACTCTTCCGCGTCGAGTTGGAGCACTACGAGAAAATCGAAGGGGCCCCACTCACCCTGGACGGCAAAGCCAATCGTCTCGCCTCGATGATTCGGTCCAATCTGGGCATGGCTCTCCAAGGTTTCGTCGTCGTGCCGCTGTTCGTCGGCTGGGACGCGCCCTGCGGCAAACCCCGCATCTTCACCTACGACGCGACAGGCGGGTGCTACGAGGAATTGGGCGGCTACCAGGCCATCGGGTCGGGGTCTCTCTTCGCCAAAGGCTCGCTCAAGAAGTTGTACAACCCGGCCGCAGGCCTTGACGAAGCGATGACGGTGGCGATTCACGCTCTGTTCGACGCCGCCGACGATGACTCCGCTACAGGCGGGCCGGACGTGTACCGCAGAATCTATCCTGTGCTCATCACCGTGGATGCCTCTGGGGCCTCCCAGGTGAGCGAAGACAGGGTCGCAGACCTTACCCAAGACGTACTGAAATCCCGTGCGACAAGCCCAGACGGCCCGAAAGCAGGTGTGCGATGAGCCAGCCGACGTTCTATGTCTCTCCTGAACAGCAGGTCAAAGACCGTGCCGATTTCGCCCGAGCCGGTATCGCCAAAGGGCGCTCGGTCATCGTCGCCCGGTACGCGGACGGCATCGTCTTCGTCTCGGAGAACCGCTCCAAGTCCCTGCACAAAGTCTCGGAGATATACGACCGTATCGGATTCGCGGCTGTGGGCCGGTACAACGAGTTCGAGAACCTTCGCGTCGCCGGCATCCGCCACGCTGACGTCCGGGGGTACGCCTATGACCGCCGTGACGTGACAGGGCGCATGCTCGCTGGGGCGTACGCGCAGCTTCTCGGCACCATCTTCTCCGCCGTCATGGAGAAGCCGTGGGAGGTCGAGATCGCGGTCGCCGAAGTGGGGGAGACTAGCGAGGGCGATGAGATTTACCGCTTGGCTTTCGATGGGTCCATCACCGACGAGCCACAGTTCGCTGTCATGGGTGGAGCAACAGACAAGATTAGCGCCGCATTCTCTTCCCAGTACGTGCCGGGAGCCAGCTTGGCCGACGTGCTTCGTGCCGCCATTGCTGCCCTCATCGCCGACCCACGCGGAGGTGCGTCCTTGACTCCCGACGCCCTAGAAGTCGGCGTGCTGGACCGTACACGCCCATCACTGAGGAAGTTCAGAAGGCTCAGTGTCGATGAGATAACGGCGCTGACCCAGGCCAAGCCGAAACAGGGTCGCGCCCGCAAGACTGCGACTCCCGAGGCTCCCAAGACATCCGCAATTTCCGAGGTTGACACAGAACCTGCGAAGCCGATTGTGGATTCGGAAGTAAAGGCCCCCGCACCTCGCCGTCGCCGTACATCCAAAGCGGCTGCCACAAGCGAAGACGCAGCGCCAGACAATGGTGACACGAAGGTCACTGAGACTGGGGAAACAGGTGAGTGAGCCCGAGTCCATCCTCATCATCGGAACAGGACTCATCGGTTCCAGCATCGGGATGGCGCTCACGCCGAGGCATACGGTCTTTCTCAAAGACGCTCTGTCTTCCCACGCGCTGGTGGCCGCAAGTCTGGGCGCTGGGGTGGTGGACGCCCCCCACGACGTCTCGGTGGTCATTGTCGCCGTGCCCCCGAGCCTTGCTGCTCAGGTGGTCGTTCGGGCTCTCACTGATTATCCCGAGGCCATCGTCACAGATGTGGCGTCTGTCAAAGGGGTCATTCTCGACCAACTCCGCGCCCAAGGCGCCAACTCTGGACTGGACCTGTCGAGGTATGTCGGGTCGCACCCCATGGCTGGCACGGAACGGTCTGGGCCCCTCACGGCGCGAGGCGATCTGTTCAACGAACGCACCTGGGTCATCACACCGCATGAATCGACTGCTCCCGACACCATCGAGACTGTGCGCCAACTCGCTGAAGAGTGCGGGGCTCGCGTGGTGACCATGCGCCCTGACGAGCACGACATTGCCGTGGCCGAAGTGTCGCATGTCCCGCAAATCGTCTCGTCTCTCATGGCGGGCAACCTCACTGGGGTCCAACCCGCACACCTGCGATTGGCTGGCCCTGGGGTGCGGGACGTCACGCGCATCGCCGGGTCCCAGCCTGGCATGTGGACTCAGATCATCACGGCAAACAAGGACGCCATCAGCACAGAACTGCGTCGCCTGGCGCGTACCTTGGACGCCCTGGTGGATCATCTGGAATCCCCCGAGGACGTCGAGGCCTTCATGTCGAAAGGAGTCTTCGGCACCAAGGCCCTGCCTGGCAAGCACGGTCGACGCGCCGAGGATTATGCGCACGTCGTCGTCGAAATCCCCGATTCGCCCGGTGCCCTGGGAAGGCTGTTCGCTGATGTGGGCGAAGCCGGTGTCAACGTCGAGGACCTCGCAATCGAGCATGACGAGACCCGAGAAGTCGGCTACATGTCTATCGCGGTCGAGCCTGAGAAGGCCGCCGGTTTGGAACAGGTCATGGTGACCAAAGGATGGGTGCTCAAGGCGTAGTTCCCTGAGCGAGAGAGGAAGTACATGTTTACCATTGCTATTGACGGGCCATCTGGCTCGGGCAAGTCCACCACTGCCAAGCTCACTGCCCGCAGACTGGGCGCGCGTTACCTCGACACGGGCGCGATGTACAGGGCTGTCGCCGTGGGCTGCATGGGCGCAGAAATCGACCATGACGACGCGACCGCCATTGCAGCGTACTGCGTGGGCATGGACTTGGACATCTCCACCGACCCCGACGACCAGTACGTGCGCCTGGGCGAGGCCGACATCACAGACGCCATCCGAGCCCCAGAAGTATCGGCCTGGGTTTCCGCCGTGTCCACGAACCCAGAATGTCGAGTTGACTTAGTCAAACGCCAACGCGACATCATCGCCAGTGACAACTTTGTCGCCGAGGGCCGCGACATCACGACGGTCGTCGCTCCTGAAGCTGAGGTGCGTGTCCTTCTGACTGCTGACCCTGAGGCGCGCATGGCTCGCCGTGGAGCGGAATTGGGTGGGGCGGTGGACGAGGCTGGCTTGCGCGACCAGATCCTGCGCCGTGACAAGGACGACTCGACCCTGGTGAACTTCACCGTCGCTGCTGACGGTGTGGCGACCATCGACTCCACCTTCCTCACCCCCGACGAGGTGGTGGCCCAAGTGCTCCTTCTGGCGCGTCGTGCCGGAATCGACGTGGACTGACGCCGGTACGCACCTGCGGGACTGTGGTCCATCGACAAACCCCATCCGCAAACGGCATGATTCCACCCACCTTTCACGCTTGAGGATGGCAAATGTCGCCGAAACCGCCGAAATTGCGACAATACCCATCCGGAAACGGATTTTGGGGGGCTAGGCCGTTCGTTTGAGGATGGATTGTGTACATCCACCCGCGACTCAGCGGCCGGGTAGGTGGCTCCGGTAGACTACTGGGGTTCAAGGAGTACGTGTGAAACCAATCGTTGCCGTGGTGGGTCGCCCCAATGTGGGTAAGTCCACCCTTGTCAACCGCATGTTGGGACGGCGAGAGGCCGTTGTGCAGGATGTGCCGGGAGTTACCCGTGACCGCGTGAGCTACGACGCCGAGTGGGCGGGACGCGATTTCGTGGTGGTGGACACCGGCGGGTGGATTCCCGACGCGAAGGGCATGGCCATCCAAATAGCCGAACAGGCAGAAATCGCCATCGATTTGGCGGACGCTGTGCTCTTCGTTGTCGATGTGACAACGGGAATCACCAGCGAGGACGAAGCCGTCGTCAAGGTGCTCCGGAAGGCGAAGAAGCCCGTCATCCTCGCTGCCAACAAGGTGGACGGCCCGCAGCTTGAATCTGAAGCCACCGTCATGTGGAATCTCGGACTGGGGGAGCCCTATCCTGTCTCCGCTTTGCACGGCCGAGGCTCTGGAGACCTGCTCGACGCTGTACTGAAGGTATTCCCTCCTGAAGACGACACCGAGCCAGAGCAAGGCGGTCCACGCAGAGTGGCCATCGTGGGCAAACCCAACGTGGGCAAGTCCTCGCTGCTCAACCAACTCGCGGGATCGCAACGCTCTGTCGTGGACAATGTCGCAGGGACAACGGTAGACCCCGTGGACGAGATCGTGGACATTGGCGGCGTGACCTATCAGATGGTCGACACAGCGGGCATCCGCAAGCGCGTCAAGGAGGCTTCAGGTCACGAGTATTACGCTTGGCTGCGCACCCAGGCCGCCATCGAGCGGGCAGAAGTATGTGTCGTCGTCATCGACGCCTCAGAGTCGGTGACTGAACAGGACCTGCGTATCTTGTCGATGGTGGAGGATTCGGGCCGCGCCTTGGTCATCGCGTTCAACAAGTGGGACCTCGTGGACGAGGAGCGGCGTCGCTATCTCGACCGCGAAATTGAGCGCGACCTTCCCCACCTGGCATGGGCTCCCACTATCAACATTTCCGCACTGACAGGGCGAAACACTTCTCGACTGAACCGGGCGATTGAAGAGAGCCTCGAAGGATGGGAGACGCGCGTCTCCACAGGGCGACTCAACTCGTTCCTGGGCCTGACTGTCGCCTCTCATCCGCATCCCGTCCGTGGGGGCAAGCAGCCACGCATCCTCTTCGGCACACAGGCACAGGCTTGCCCGCCCACCTTCATCCTCTTCACCACCGGCGACCTCGACGCGCCCTATGTTCGGTTCATCGAGCGCAGACTGCGTGAAGAAATCGGCTTCAAAGGCACCCCCATTCATATCGAGGTCAAACCCAGAGCCAAGCGGAAGTAAGGGTCGTCGGCCCCATCCGCAAACCCAGGGTCACTCGTTGGGGGCCGCTGGATCCCTCGGGTGCGCGTGGGGACGCAGGAGTACAATCGTTTCGCCATGAAGTCGTTCCCTCCTGATGTCACCGCGTACACGTCTGCCGTACGCGAGGCTCGGCCGACCCCAGAAGGAAGCCGTCTATCGGGCGGGACAAGGGCAAACGCCAAAGGCGAAGAGATACCCAACACTCGCAGTCCCTTGAGGTTCGTCATGTGGCTGCTCGGTCGCCAGAAGGGACTCGTCCTCACCAGCGCGGCCCTCATTTTCGTCTGGTTCCTGCCCGGCTCGCTCAACCCGTACATCCTGGGCAGGGTCGTCGACGCAGGCATCACAGCACACGACTGGGACGCCACCTGGAAGTGGACCGCAGTCTTGGTGGCCGTCATCGTGTTCGGGGTTGCCTGCAATGTGGCCTCTTCACTCGTCAGCGTGGCCGGATGGCTGGTGTCGATGTTCCGCATCACCAAACTCGTCATACGCAAAGTCGCGCAGATGTCGCACGTCATCGTGCGTCGGGTGCCCGCCGGTGAGATGTTGTCGGTGGCCAATTCCGACGCGGACACCTTCGGAGCACTAGCGGAAGTATTCGGTCGCCTTATCGCCGCTGTCGCCTCCTTTGGCCTTGTCGCAGCCCTAGTCCTGCGCGAAGATGTGCAACTGGGACTCCTCGTTCTCATCGGCACTCCGCTGGTCGTCCTCATCGCAACCCCCTTGCTTCGCCCAGCCCAACGCGCACAACTGGTCGAGCGCGAGAGGTCCAGCAAGTTGACGGGCATGGCGGTCGATATCGTCCAGGGACTGCGTATTCTGCGCGGCATCGGAGGCGAGCGCACCTTCGGCGACAACTACGCCCGTCAGTCCCAATCGGTGCGCCAAGCGGGGGTGCGCACGGGCACATGGTGGGCGACACAAGATGCAACGAGCGTTATCACAACCGGATTGCTCTTGGTCGTCTTGACCTGGTTCGGGGTGACAGAACTGATGGCCGGGGACATCACCGTCGGCCAACTCGTCGGCTTTTTCGGCTATGCGATCTTCCTTCAGCGCCCAGTCCAGGCATTCTTCGACACCTTCCAGAAGTGGACCGCAGCCCTGGTGTCCGCCCACAAGACCATTGGTCTGCTTTCCCATGCTCCACCGTGGAGGCCCGCCCAAGGCGCACAGGCCGACCAAGGCGAAATTGTGGACGAGGCTTCTGGGTTCGTCGCCAACCCAGGCGAACTGACCATCATCGTTTCAGCGGTTCCAGACGAGTCAGCAGGTCTCGCTGACCGCATTGGACGATACCTCCCCGCCGACATGGAGACCCTGGAACTGGGCGTGTCCCAAGAACTGAGCGGTGCACAAGAGAAGCAGGAGTGGGTCAAGCGAGCCGAGGCGAGGGCACGGCAGGTGGCCAAGGACGAGGAAGGCACTGCCGGGGCATGGGGTGTGACCCTCGATGGCGTCGACCTGGCCGAACTCACCCTGGAGGAGGTACGTTCCCGGGTCGTCGTGTCCGACGCGAGCTCACAGGTGTACGCGGGCACGCTGCAATCGCTAGTGGATCCGCACACGCGGCACACCAGAGAGGAAGCCGAACAGGCACTGTGGGTGGCGTCGGCTGAAGATGTGTGGGACGCTTTCGCGGATGGCTGGCAGGGCAGGATCGACGAGCGGGGGAGAGGTTTGTCGGGAGGCCAGCGCCAGCGGCTCGTTCTGACCCGAGTCCTGCTCATGGACCCTGAAGTCTTGGTCCTCGTCGAACCCACGTCGGCGGTGGACGCACACACGGAAGCCCGCGTCGCCGAGCGTTTGCCCGACTTCCGCCAAGGACGCACGACCATCCTCACCACCGTCTCTCCGCTGTGGCTGCGTCATGCCGACAAAGTCGTCCTCCTCAAGAGAGGCCTAGTAGTGGCCGAGGGCACCCATCGCACCCTCATGGAGACCTCCCCGGCCTACCGAAACGTAGTCGTCAGGGACGAGGACACGGCAGCAGCGAATGCAGGCCGCGATTCGGTTGTCGCAACCCCGAGAGAGTTGCCGGACATCTCCGAGGACACTGCGATGGGGGTGCGCCGTGGCTGAGTTATTCGAAGGATCTGCCGCAACATGGGTGGACAAGCCTGGTTTCGAGAACCGTGTGCCCGCTGACTTGGCCGCCGCTTCTTCCCTGGGGTTGTGGAGACTCATCCGCACGTATCCCTCTCGTCAACGCACGCGCCGCGCTCTGGCCCAAAAGGGGTACGACGAGTCTCGCCACCCTGTGCGTGGATTGCCCATCGCCGAAAACTCGTCAGTTGTGCGTTTCATTGCCCGCATGATTCGTGACCGTCGCAAAGTCGCTATCGGGTTGGTCGTCGCCAACTGTGGCGCGGCCATCGCGGGGGCGGCGGTGCCCCAAATGCTGGGCGGCATCGTGGATGACGTGACAACCAATGTCCAATCGGCCACAGTGTCAGCGGTCACCTCCATGGTGGTGGCTGTGTTGGCGGTCATCCTCGTCCAGGCCGTCCTGACTTTCGTGGCTCGCCGTCTGGCCACCGTCTTCGGGCAGGACGCCATCGCTGCCGCGCGCGAGTACGTTATCCGCGCGATCCTCAAACTGCCCCTATCCTCGGTGGAGACTGCGTCCACGGGCGACCTCGTGACTCGTGTCACGCGCGATGTGGGGTCCATGGGCGGGATGGTGCGTTGGGCCATGCCCACCTTCGTCATTTCGGCGATGACCTTGGTTTTCATGATGGGCGGCATGGTCCTCAACTCCTGGTTGCTGGCTTTGCCCTTGGTGTTTACCCTTGTCGTCATGTACATCGCCATCAGGCGTTACCTCTCCACAGCCCATCCCGGATACATCGCCGAGGGCGCGGGTTACTCGAAACTCAACACCTCGCTGACCGAGACCGTCGAGGGCGCGCGCACGATGGAGGCACTGCGACTTCAGAGCCGACGAGTGGCCTTGGTCGACAACGACATTGAGATGGCCAGCCAGTACGAGCGGTACACCATGGGTCTGCGGGCGGTCCTGTTCACATGGCAGGGGCTCGCGTCACTGCTTCCCATGGCGATGGTCGTTGTCATCGGGTATTTCGGGTATGGAAATGACCTCGTCACGCTGGGGCAAATCACGGCGGCGACGGTGTACCTCCAGCAGATGAATGGGCCGATGGACCGGGTCATCATGACCATCAACCACATGCAGATTGGCGCCGCGTGCACATCGAGGTTGTTGGGGATTGCGTCGGTGCCGCAGGACAGGCAATCCACGTCCGAGGAGCCTGAAGACACTCATCTGGTCGGTCGGGACTTGACCTTCGCCTATCGGGAAGGCCGCGATGTGCTCCACGATGTGACGCTCGACTTGAGGCGAGGGGAGAGGCTTGCCATTGTCGGACCGTCTGGCTCTGGCAAGTCCACATTGGGGCGGCTCTTGGCAGGTATCAATGCGCCGCGACTGGGTGTGGTCGAGGTCGGGGGAGTCGACGTCATGCATCTGCCCCTGACGAGACTGCGTACCGAGGTCGCGCTGGTCACCCAAGAACACCATGTTTTCGTGGGAAGCATTCGGGACAATGTCATCCTGGCAAGGGAAGACACCGACGATGATTCGGTATGGGATGCTCTGCGCACAGTCGACGCCGCAGAATGGGTGGCCCGGAT
>JAISJO010000075.1 GCA_031261485.1 Propionibacteriaceae bacterium
GCCCCTGTCGTGGCTGCCCTTGACCTCCACGATATCGTCCTTGGTGGGCCAGCCGACCTCTTGGGTGGCCCGTTCTTGCAAGCGTCGCAGGAACTCATCATTGACCGTACACATTCTGAGTTTCGTCGAAATCCTTCGATGAGACTGTCAGCTCTTGGGAATGAGGCTGTTCTGTTGGGAGCAGTCTCACTCGTCCTGAGAACAACCCTTGGGGTGTCATAAGACATTCCAGTGAACCCTCACATTACGAAAGGAACAAACAATGAGAGGAAAGATCGCTGTTGCAGCGCTCGGCATCGCGGCTGCGCTCGTTATGACGGGCTGCGGCACGACCGGTGGCACCCCAACGGGGGCCGCCACGTCGGCGGGAACGGAAACGACTGCGGCTGCAGCCAAGACCCCCGAAGACATCACATTCTGGCTGATCGGTGGCGACACACCGCAGGAGTTGCGTGATTACCTGATCTCCCAGTACAAGGCTGTCAACGGTGGAACCCTGACCATCGAAGAGCAGACATGGGGTGACATCATCACCAAGCTCACCACGAGCATGCCTGATGCGGCCAACACCCCCGACGTGACGGAAATCGGCAACACACAGTCCCCGACCTTCACCAACATCGGCGCCTTCCTGGACATCTCCGATATGTACGCTGAACTGGGTGGCTCCAAGCTGCTTCAGTCCTTCGTCGAGGTCGGCGAAGTCGGCGGCAAGAACTACACACTGCCCTACTACTTCGGGTCTCGCTACATGTTCTACCGCACGGACGTGTGGAAGGCTGCTGGCTACAATGAGCCCCCGAAGACTCTTGATGACTTCAACAAGGCTGTCATCGACATCACCGCCAAGAACCCGTCCAACATCAAGGACTTCTCCGGCCTCTTCCTCGGCGGCCAGGATTGGCGCAATGGTATCTCTTGGATCTTCGCTAACGGTGGCGAGCTCGCCACAGTGAACAATGGCACATGGACTTCCACTCTGTCCGACCCGAACACCATCAAGGGCCTCCAGCAGTTGCAGGAACTTCAGCAGAAGGCGTCCATGGCTCCTTCGACCGCCAAGGACCAGAGCCCCTGGTTGTACATCAATGACACCGACTCCGCCAAGGAAGAAGACGGCACCGTGACCAGCACCTCGATGCTCGCCGCGACGATCATGGCCCCAGGTTGGGCTCACTGGTCAATCGGCAACCTCGAGCAGGTTGACGGCAAGGATTCCCGTGTCTGGGACGACTCCAAGTTCGGCGTCTTCGCACTGCCTGGCAACGATGGCAAGCCCGCTCCGGTTTTCGCTGGTGGCTCCAACGTTGGTATCTCTGCCAAGTCGACGCACGTTGAAGGCGCCAAGGACCTCATGAGGATCATCTTCTCCAAGGACTACCAGGAGATGCTCGGCAAGAACGGCCTCGGCCCTGCCAACTCTGACTACGTGTCGGCGCTCGGCGACGACCAGTTCGCTCAGGCGCTCATCGCCTCCGCCTCCAACTCCAAGCTCACACCGGCTGCTCCCGGCTGGGCCACGGTTGAGAACTCCCTGAAGCTGGAAGAGTTCTTCCAGAAGGTAGCCGATGGTGGCGACATCACTGCACTCGCTGCAGAGTATGACGCTCTCATCACCCCGATGCTCAACGGCAAGTAATAGTCTGTTCTGAGTAAGTCAATGTCATGTGGGGCCGGGGCCACCCTCGGCCCCACATGCTGAACACACAACGCAAGGAGGTGCCCATGCCTACCAGTCCCGCCGTCGAGATTATTCCGACCACACAGCGCTCGCTGAACAAGAAGAAGTTCCATGTCGCGCCGTACGTCCTCATCCTTCCAGCCATCATCATGTTGCTTGTGGCTATGGGGTATCCGCTCGTATGGCAGATCTGGGCCTCATTCCAACACTTTGGACTGGCCCAACAGTTCGGCGCTCCCCCCGACTTCGTTGGCTTCGAGAACTACGTCGCGGTCTTCACCAGCACCCAGACCTGGGCCGTCGTTGCCCGCTCCCTCGCATTCTGCCTAGTCAATGCGATCCTGACTGTTCTCATTGGAGTGGGAATCGCCCTCCTCATGAACGCAGTCAACAAGGCTATTCGCCTCATCCTCCAAATCGCCATGCTTCTGGCATGGGCAATGCCTGTGGTCGCCGCCGTCACCGTGTGGATCTGGGTTTTCGACTGGCGTCGCGGCATCATCAATTACCTATTCGGTCTCGGCACCCACAACTGGCTCGGCACCTCGCTCAGCCTCTACTTCGTGGCCACAGTCATTGTTGTATGGATGTCCGTTCCCTTTGTGGCCTTCTCCGTCTATGCCGGGCTTACTCAGGTCTCTGAAGAAGTAATGGAAGCCGCCCAACTCGATGGCGCTTCTGGCATTGCTCGTTTCTTCGAGATCATCGTCCCCATGATTCGCCCGGTCCTCATGATCGTCATCCTCCTCCAAGTCATTTGGGACTTGAGAGTCTTCACACAAATCAGGATGTTGCAAGACGCACAAACGCCGCTCAACTCCGACCTGCTCGGCACTTTCATTTACCGCTTGGGCGTGGGTTCCGGTGATTTCTCCATGGCTTCTGCGTTGTCCATCTTCGTCCTTATTATCACCGTCTTGTTCTCCATCGCGTATGTCATCCAGCTAGTCAAGGAGGACTCATGAGCACCCAAACCCCAACCAAACGCTTCAGAATCAGGCCGTCGCGCATCATCGCTGGCTTTGCGGCCATCGTGGTGGCCCTCATCTGGGTCTTCCCTGTCTATTGGATGATCTCATCCTCGCTCCTTCCCAATGTGGTTCTGACAAGCACAACGCCTCGCTTCTTCCCCTATGGCGGCTCCTTCGACAACTACGGCTCGGTCCTGAGCGCTGGTATGAAAGATGGCCAGTGGTGGACTTCCAACTTCATGAGGGCCATGGGCGTTTCCTTGTCCGTGACTCTCATCTCAGTCTTCTTCGCCCTGCTCTTCGCTTTCCTTGCGGCGCTGGCCATCTCCCGGTTCAAGTTCCGTGGGCGTAAGTCGTTCGTCTTGGCGATCCTGTTTATCCAGATGTTGCCCGCCGAAGGCTTGTTCATTGCGCAGTACAAGATGATGAGCTCGCTCGGAGAGGCCACACATGGTCTCATCGGCCTGAACTCCATCATCGGCGTCTCCATCCTGTACATAGCTGCCGTCATCCCCTTCACGGTGTGGATGCTGCGCGGTTTCGTGGCAGGCGTCCCTGCTGAGTTGGAAGAGTCCGCTCAGGTGGACGGGTGTACACCGACCGGTGCTTTCTTCCGTATCACCTTCCCGTTGCTGGCCCCCGGCTTGGTCGCCTCTGGGGTGTACGCCTTCCTGCAGGCCTGGAACGAGTTCACAATTGCCCTTGTCATCCTGCAAAAAGAAGACATGAGGTCTCTGCCCTTGTGGCTGAGGACCTTCATTCAGGGCTCCCAGGCTCGGGAGACGGACTGGGGTGCGGTCATGGCCGCATCCACGCTGGTCGCCATCCCCGTCATCATCTTCTTCCTCTGCGTGCAGGGCCGGCTCACTTCGGGTCTGGTCGCGGGCGCAGTCAAGGGATAATCTGTCTTGGGAACCACTGACTAATCCGCACTTTCCAAACAACTGAGAATGAAAGGCATGACATGTTCTTGGGCATCGACATTGGCGCGACAAAAGCGCACGGGGTCGCCATTGACGAGAATCTCACTGTGCTCGCAGAAGACGCCACCTTCACCCGTACAGGTGAGGAAGGCGTGACGTCAGTCTTGCTGGAGATAGCAGGCAATGTTGCTGAAAAGGCAGGGGTGGAGCCGCATGACTTCACCTCCGTGGGCGTCGGCATTCCTGGCGTGGTCAACCGCGAGACTGGGGAAGTCACATCAGCAGTCAACCTGCGTGTCGAACATCTGAAACTGGCCAGCATCGTTGAGTCTTGCTTCTCTGCGCCAGTGCGGGTCGACAACGACGTGAAGGCCGCCGTGGTCGGGGCTGCTCGACTGCTCGGCTCAGACTCGGTCACGTACCTGAACCTAGGCACAGGTCTGGCAGCGGCCACGATCCAAGGCGACCTCATCCGTGGTTTCGGTAATGCCGCTGGCGAAATCGGACACCTTGTCATGGACCCTCGTGGTGACCCCTGCCGCTGCGGTCAGCGTGGATGTTTGGAAACTGTCATTGGAGGTCGTTACCTCGCTCCGCGTATGGCGCAACTGGAACTCGATTGGTCCACGCTTGCGGACAATCCTCGATTGGATGCCCGGGCCGCGCTCGACCAAGTGGTACGGGTGACCGCCCAGACCGTCTCCTTGCTGGCGCTTGCCTACGATTCTGAGAATATCGTCCTGGGAGGAGGGGTGGTCCAAGCGGCCCCCTGGTTGTTGGGTTCGGTCCAAGATTTCTTCCTTCTCCGGGCGCCCACAGCCACCTTCCCCGACTACGCCGACATGGCCAGACGTATGAGAACCCTGCCCGAGGATTCCCGCGTGTCAGCCATCGGCGCGGCCCTCATGGGCCAAGAAAGGATCGCATGAGCGCCCAAGCACTCCGCCCCTGCAAAGCCGTCATCCTCGCTGCCGGTCATGACCAGGCAACTCGCGACCTTCTGTTGCGCCCTTTGGCTGGGTCAACAGTCATTGAGGCTTCTCTTTCCAATGTAACGGCGGTTGTGCCGCCATCCGATGTCATCATTGTTGTGGATGAGCACGACGATTCAGTGCGCAACTACTTGGGCCCCAAGTGGAATTACGTCGTCCAAACTGTCCAGGCAGGCACAGGCGACGCTGTGCGTTGTGCCCGATTCGAGTTGGAAGATTTCGAGGGGGATGTCCTGGTCGCCTATGCGGACACTCCGATGCTGCGGGCCTCTTCTCTGCGCGGCCTCTTGTGGAAACACGAGCTGAAGGGCGCGCAGTTCTCCCTATTGACCGCTATGCTGTCCCACCCTGGCGACTATGGTCGGGTCTTGCGTGACGACTCCGGGAAGATCACTGAGATTGTCGAGGCGACCGACCTTTCCTCCTTGTCAGAGGGGGTACACGAGGTCAACGTCGGAGCGTACGTCATTGACAACGCCATCCTCATCCCCAAGCTGGACGAGATGGCAGCGACAGGCGAGCACCGTCTGACCGAGTTGGCCGAACGTCTCATCGCCTCCGGTGGCAAGGTCGCGTCGTACGCCATCATGGACGCCGACGAGGTCCAGGGCGTCAACGATGCTTCTGAACTTGCCGCCGCGTCCGACATTGTTCTCAAGCGACTGTTCGCTCCCGCGCACACCGTGGAAACAGGCGAGATTGCTTTTGGCACCGGCGGTTGGAGGGCCTTGATTGGTGAGGCGTTCACAATCCACAATGTACGCAGACTGTCCCAGGCAATCGCCAATGAAGTCGTCCGATGTGGCGCTGAGAAACGCGGCGTGGTCATCGGCGGAGACCGACGGTTCCTGTCCGCCGAATCCGTGCACGCTGCCGCAGAGGTTTTCGCTGGTAACAACATCACCACTCAGGTACTGCCTGATGATGTGCCGACTCCTTTGGTCACCTTCGCCGTTCCCCACACGGGTTGCGAGTACGGGCTCATCGTCACAGCATCGCATAACCCTCCGCAATGGAATGGCATCAAGGTCTTCCGTGCCGACGGGTCTTTACCCTTGCAAGACGAGACTGACCGACTGCAGGCTGAGGCCAATGCCCTTACCCAGGCCGACGTGGTTGCCCTGGACTATTCGATTGCTTCGGCGTCGGGCCTTGTCACTGAGATTGACTTGACCAATGCCTATGTCGATTATGTGGAACAGTTCGTGGACGTTTCCGCCATGCGTGCCGCTTCCGGGTTGCGCGTTCTGGTGGACCCCATGTACGGCACATCTCAGCTCTCACTGGGGACGATACTGAGCGACGGGCGTGTGAGGGCTGAGTTCATCAACTCCGGGCACAACCCCCTGTTCGGTGGGCATTCACCGGCTCCCGACCCCGACCGCCTCGCCGAACTCATCGATCAGGTGCGTGTGTCCGGGAAGTACGACCTGGGTATGGCGACCGATGGGGACGCTGACCGCATCGGCATCATCGACGAGCATGGGGCATGGGTAACGACGAATGAGTTGCTCGTTGTCTTGTATTGGTATCTGCACGAGGTCCGCAACCTCAAGGGCGGGGTGGTGCGCAACCTGTCCACCACGCACATGCTGGATCGGATCGCTGAGGCGCTGGGCGAGGAATACCGCGAAGTCCCGGTGGGTTTCAAGCACATCACCGCAGGGATGGACGCCATCGACGCGCTCATGGGCGGCGAGTCTTCCGGTGGGTTGACCATCCGTGGATTCCTCAAAGGCAAGGACGGTATCTTCGCGTGCTCGCTCGTGTGCGAAATGCTGGCCGTGACTGGGAAAACCCTGTCTGACTTGCTCAAACAGATGTGGGATATCGTCCCTCACATGGTCCAAATTGAGACCGGCGTGCCCGCGACTCCTGAAATGCGTGTCGAGGTACCGCGTCGTATGGCTGCTGCTGCGCCCACCGAAGTCGCCGGGGTAGCGGTCGAGCGCATCGACTCTTTCGACGGCATCAAGATACGGCTCGTCGATGGGACGTGGGTCCTCCTGCGCTTCTCCGGCACAGAACCTGTCTTGCGTATGGTCGCCGAGGCGTTTTCTGAGGTACGTGCACGCGAACTGGTTGACTGGGTACGTGGGTTCGCCAGTGGGTAGGTGTAATAACTCTCCTAGTCGGCGACACCCTGTCCCCGTCCTGCCTCGGCTAACCCCCACACATCCTCGGGCGGCCCAGCCTTGGGCGCGTTGGATATGGGCGCGGCCGTCCTCCGGTATGTGGGGACCCCCCGCGCCGGGCGCGGCGGGGTTGGGGAGTGACATTCTTTGTCCGGCATCCGGTCCTTGTGTTGCTGAGCTTGGCGTTTGTCGGCAACGTTTGGTTGGCCCGTTCCGCCGTCATTCTGCGCCCGTGTCGCTGGTTCTTTGCTGTTGTGGTCGCTGCTCGGGGTCCCCTCGCCCTGCATCAACCCTTTTTGTACATAACCCATCCGTAAGCGTGCCGGTTCAGTGCCTTTCAACCGATTCCGGATGGGTTATGTCGCAAAATCTGCCGAAAATGCGACATATGCCATCCGGAATCGTTCCTGAGCGCGCGCGGGGGTTCGTTTTCGGATGGGTTATGCACGAAGAGCGCGACCGCCACCGTCATTCTGTGCGAGGCGACTACCCCTACCCCGTCATCCTGCCCATTCTTCTTCCTCGCCGTCCTGTGCCCATGTCCAAGTTTGGCCTTAAGCGGCGCATTTGGAGAGCGTGCGGCGATGTTGGATCAATGTTGGCCCGTTCTGTGCCTGATTTCCTGCCAACTTTGATCCACAGGCGTCACTGGGCCTTTGGAACGCACGGTTATGGCCAAAGTCGGCCCCAAGCACCTCCGACGAGCGCATCCAGCCCGTCCTTGTGGGAGACGGCATCGAGCATTAACCCCATTCGATATGGCAGTTTTCGCTCGAGGCCCCTCGCCCTGCTGCGGATTCTCCCCGCGACATCTTCGGACGTGGGTTTGCATACCATCGTGCGTTCAGCGCATGGCGTCCGAAGATCGCGGGGACCCCAATCCTTGCGCGGGCGGCTCGTTTGTTCGCAACGAAGCTTCCTGCGTTTCCCGTCACCAACGGGACTTCCTGCGTGTCCAATGGGCGAATGGTTTGTACGGAAATGCGTCAGTTCCGCGCCCGTCACTCATGGCGGGGCGCAGTCCATTCGATTCCACAATTCCCACCCTGGAGACAATCGCGGACAGAGGTCCCCATTGTCCCGAATACCTAGGACCTCCTCGATTATGACGAACGGAGAAGAGCGATGAAATACGGACACTTCGACACTGAACATGACGAGTACGTGGTCGACCGCGTGGACTTACCTGCTAGCTGGATCAACTACATCGGTGTGGAGAACTGGTGCACGGTCCTGAACCAGAACGCGGGCGGGTACTCGTTCTACCGCTCCTCTCAGCAGGGTCGGGTCACGCGGTTCCGCCCCAACTCGGTGCCCCTGGATAGACCGGGACATTACCTCTATCTGCGTGACGACTCGGATGGGGATTACTGGTCCGCTTCCTGGCAGCCTGTGGGTAAGCCGCTGGCCGATCCCTTGTCCTCTGCGGTGGCGGGTGAGGCTCGGTATCGCACACGCCACGGGCTGTCGTATTCCGTCTTTGAGTCGTCGTACAAGGGTATCGACGCTAGTCAGCGGGTCTTTGTTCCTCGGGGCGAGGACGTGGAGTTGTGGGATGTACAGGTGACGAACACGACCGACCGTCCCCGCGAGATTTCTCTGTATGGGTATGTCGAGTTCTCCTTCCACTCGATACAAATCGACAATGAGAACTTCCAAATGTCGCTGTACGCCTCTGGCTCGGACTACGCGGACGGCGTCGTGGAGTACGACTTTTACTACGAGCCGTGGACGTATCATTACTTCACATCGACCCAGAGTCCGGACGGGTTCGATTCCATGCGCGACTCGTTCATTGGTCCTTACCGGACGGAGAGCAACCCGATTGCTGTGGAGCGCGGCGAGATGGGGTCTTCGCAGGCCACAACGCAGAACCATTGCGGGGCGTTACAACATCGGTTGACGCTGGCTCCTGGTCAGAGTGCGCGTCTGGTGTACCTGCTGGGGTATGGGAACCGTGAGGTGGCGACGAGGGTGCGTGCCAAGTATTCTGACCTCGCCGAGGTGGACCGGGCAATCGAGGACTTGGCGCATTACTGGCAGGCCAAGAAGGACGTTTACGCTTGTCAAACGCCGTCGGAGGCGATGAACGCACTCATCAACACATGGACTCTGTACCAGGCTGAGACCTGTGTGGTGTGGAGTCGGTTCGCGTCATTCGTCGAGGTCGGCGGGCGCGTGGGGCTGGGATTCCGCGACACCGCGCAAGATGTGATGAGCGTCATCCATACCAATCCCGACAAGACTCGTGCACGCATGGAGGAGTTGTTGCATGGGCAAATGTCTCCTGGTTACGGTCTGCATCTTTTCGACCCGCTGCTCTTCGATGAGAACAAACGCGACGACATTCCTGTGGGCGTGAAGTTGCCCACTGTGGTCCCCGGGTCGGCATCAGACCTTGTCCATGGTCTGGCGGATGCGTGCTCCGACGACCATCTGTGGCTTGTGCCGTCGGTCGTGGAGTACGTCGTGGAAACCGGCGATGTGGCGTTCCTGAATCAGGTCATGCCCTTTGCGGATTCCGACCTTGCCGACGAAGCGCGAGACAAAGTATTGGGCGCTGACTACGCCAAACGTTTCGACAAGGCGCCCGCGACGGTCCTCGATCACCTGATGAGGGCTATCGAGTTCAGCGCCGACCAGGTGGGGGACAACGGCATCGCCAAGGGTCTGAGAGCTGATTGGAACGACTGCCTCAACCTGGGTGGCGGACAAACCGCCTTGGTCACCTTCTTGCATGTTTGGGCTGCCAAATCGTTGCGGGACTTGCTGGCTGTCCAGAAGAACATGGGCTCGTGTATTGCTCGTTTGGATGAAATCATTGCCACGGTCACCGAGGCTGCCAACCGCGAATTGTGGGACGGTGAGTGGTACATCCGGGGGTACACGCGCGACGGCGTGAAGATTGGCTCGAAGGACTCTCCCGAGGGCAAGATCTTCCTGGAGCACATGCCGTGGTCGATCATCGCCGGTATCGCTGACGCTGAGCGCGGCGAGTCGAGTATGGACGCTGTGCATGAGAGGCTGGCCAGCCCCTACGGAACTCACCTGTGCTGGCCGAGTTACACCCAGGTCGATGACACGATTGGCTATGTGACAAGGGTATATCCAGGCGTGAAGGAGAATGGGGCCATCTTCTCCCACCCGAACGCCTGGCCCGTCATCGCCGAAACCATCCTCGGTCGTGGCGATAAAGCGATAAGTCTATATAACGCTATGGCTCCTTTCCTTCAAAATGACATGGCCGAGCTAAGGGGGGCCGAGCCCTATGTGTACGCCCAGTTCATCTACGGCCGCGACCACGAGTTCTACGGCAAGGCCCAAAACCCCTGGCTCACCGGAACGGCCGGTTGGATGTACACCGCAGCCACCAAGTGGATTCTAGGTGTACGCCCCACCATGAAAGGCCTAGTCATCGACCCCTGCATCCCGACTGACTGGGATGGTTTCCAGGTAACTCGCCAATGGCGAGGTGCGACGTACAACATCGAAGTACACAACCCCCACCACGTTTCCGCCGGTGTGGCAGAAGTTGAAGTAACAGACAAGACAACAGGACCTGGTTCCTTACCTCTCGTGCCAAGAGAGACCGACGGCCCGTACAAACATCGCCACCACGCCCTAGTCCCCGTAGGCGCCCCCGGTCACACGTACAAGGTCGTCATCACCCTCGGATAGTCACTTTCGTCCCAAGAATCCGCTTCCGAACCGGGCTTGCCCTCAAGAGCACACAGGAGGGGACATCAGAGATGCATGTTGTTGCCATTCTCCCGGTTCCGTCATCGGCGTGTCAAGCGGCAGGTCCCCAGAGAAATACACGGGTGTCATTATTGTTTACACATGGGCGACGAGACGGCGCTGGTGGATAAACTTGAGGGTGTAGCGGTAACCTTGGTGGGTCGTGTCGCGCGCGATCACTACAGGCTCGTACGGGAACATCAGAGAACTCCTGCTAGCTCGAAATTGGAGGCTGTCTCAATGAGCATAGCTGCCACTCCAGTAGGATTGTCCCTTGCCTGTGTGACTCGACTTGGTTGCCGGGAGGCTTGCTTGCATGGGGCAATACAATATGAGTCCCAACACCGCATGCTTGCGGGCAACCGTATGAGCCACCACGATGAGTCTGCGGGGATCGACTGCTATCATGGGGCCTGTGGCCTTGTTTCAGTTGCAGCCGCTCATCTGTTTAGTCAATGGAGAGAAAACAATGAGTATATCTACTAGGCGCCGGACTGGTGAGGCATTTGGCCCTATGGCCTACGGCGGTTCCAACTCGGGAAACGGCGGCGGGCGTCCAGTCGGAACAACTTCGGCGATAACTGAGGATATCCACGACCGAGAGTCCAAGGAGACATGGATACTTGCTTGGCTCGAGAAAGCATATCAGACAGAGGACAGAGGTCGGTCAAAGCGGAGGACCCCAACACAACAGCCACGTCCGTAGTGTGTCGCGCACCGAGGCAGTTCAGACTAATTGCAGACAGGTGAGTTGCTCTCTGTGGGGTGAATCATGTCGGAAAAGGGGAGCAGTTGAATTTCAACTGGTTGAGCAACAAATGCGATGAATGGAATGTGGATGGATTTCCGCCCAGAGACTCGACCCTCGGTGAGATGGGAGATTATCTCGAGCGGCTACTTGGGTCAACTCAATTTCAGGAATTTGGCTTTTCGTGGATAGTGAGAAGAGTCGAAACCCTTTCCGTTCTGTCAGCCAATGGCGAAAAGAGGCACCTCAGTCTGGACATTGACGCACAAGAATTGCGAAGCTTGATTTCTCCAGATGCGCCCGCAAAGACGACGATTTGTGCAGGCGAGAATCCACCACTGGAGATGGCGCCAATCCCATTCGCAATCTTCACTAAGGGAGTTCTTCTTGATTTCAGCGCTCGCCTGGGAGATGACACGCCACTTCCTCTTGTTCAGAAGAGCATCTGCTGGCTTGCGGGGTATGCATGGCTGCTGAAAAGCATGCCAACGCTCGACAACGTCGAACCCCATGTTCAAGAACAGGTGTATGAGAAGCTATGGTGGATTTGTTGTCACAAACCTAAGGATCCACAGAGTAAACAATTGGTAGAGGACAAGAATGGCAGGTTGGACTTTCCGCACTACTGGTTCGGGAGAGACAAGGATTCCACGGAGCCAGACAAGACATTCGCCGAGCGGAACAAGACAATCCTCCGCCTCCTCATTGACGAGACCGGGTACCCAACGCAGTTCTGCCAAAGGCTGTGGCTCCTGTCGCTGAACTACTTCCCGATGGTTATTCTTCCACTGTCTGAACATGGGGCCATGAGGTTCGTCCTCAAGGCAGACTTCCTTTATGGGCAGTCAGATGAAGAGTGGTTCGATGAAAAGGCTAAGGCTCTCAAGGGCGTGTACCGTTGGCCGCATCGCGTATTTGTTCCTCTCGGCCCATGGCCATATCACACACAGTTGTTTGGTCACCTTGAGGGACACTGCGAACACCTACACATTTCGTTACCACGCGGAGTCGAACTAGTTGGAGGCTCATGGGTTCGCGGCCAATCAAGGTCGTTGAAGACCAACATTGTTGACAGTGTTGTGACCGCTGAAAGCGAGGAGGCCCTCAAGCAAGCGGAAAACAACATGCACCGAAAGTTCTTCCGAAATGTCCTCACGATTAGGCGACATGCGTCATTGGGAAGAGGCCAAATGATGGTGCGTTTTGGATTGCTTCCGACCCTTGATGGAGTCTTTGGCCCGCTGATGATCGCCCTCGTGGCTCTGTTGGGTGGTCTCAGCGCCGTGGTGGCCGGAGACATGATTCACTTCTGGTTGTCGACGGGAGGCTCGTTCAAGGGAACCCTGCGTTTGAACTCCGGGAGTGTCAACGTAGAACTCTTGGTTGGCCTAGTCTCAGGTGTTGTAGCTGTGGCGGCCCGTCGGATGGATCAACCGTTGCGCGCGAGGTTGCTTCATCGTGTTTACAACTGGGCAGGTGTGGCCACCGCTGGTGGGGTTGTTTCTCTGGCGATTCACTCATTCGTCTACGCTCAGGGAGTCAGGCTCTTGTCGCCAGTGCATGCCGTGGCTTTTGTCCTTGTACTTGTAACTTGGGCCATTGCGTTCTATGCAGTAACATATCTTGCTTGGACTCTTGGCCGACTCAAGCAGGCTCAGGGACTTCTCAAGGGGAAGATGGGGATTACACAGCAACTAGTAGTCACACAGCCACTAGTAGGGGAACGACAAGATCTGAACGATGCCGCTTTGGCGGGAAGGCCATTGCCTCGAAAAAGAAACTGGAACTGGCTCGGCGCTGTCACCGGGACTTCTCTCGCAGTTGCCCTGGCAGTACTCATGAGAAAGGCCGACTGACGCTCTCAGATAGGCCCAGGGGGCATCATCCTCAGATGCAGTCATCAGCTTTCAATACCCACCTCACCACAATACACGTTACTATAGGCCCAGACGAGGAATCTAAGTTGCTCCCAATTCGGTGGAGAAGGGGACAACGACAGAAGACACGGTGTATTCACGAGGTGGAAAATGAGAAATGAGTATGACTTCAGCGGCGCACGGCCCAACACGCACTCTAGGCGCCTGAAGAAGCAAATCACCAGACGGTTCGATAAGGATGCGATGGATCGTCGCTCTGGGCAGCCTGATCGAATTACTGTCACTCACATGACCGACACTCTTGCGGGTGAGGCAAGGAACAAGAAATCACAGCCGAACAGGACCAGGGTCAAGGAGAGTCTCGTTCGAGTCAAGATGCCATATCGAAAGAAGAAGGTGGACCTGTGCTTGGGCTGCCTTCGATCTGAGGGGCGATTGCAGCAGAGGGTTGCCGTCGTCTTCGTCTGCTCGATTATGGCTATTCCTCTCGGCGCAGTGGCAGGAGTCGTCCTCAATTCCATGCTTGGTAGTCCTTTTGATCTCGGAGGTCTACTGCTCCATGGGAAAGATGAATTCCTGATTGTTGGAGTGCTCGCTACCCTGTCCATTGCTTCGGCGGTAACGTGTGGCCTCGTCATCGATAGGCAGAACAAGCAAAGGCGCGGGCTTCGTCGGGCCGTAGTCATGTGGCGATCATGGATGGACGCCAATTGGCTGAGAGCGGTCGGTGTTATGAATTTGGTCGTCCTCGGACTTATCTGGATTGTTGCTGCCTTCCGAGTGTTCTCTTTGCTCACCAATTACTCTCGCTTGGATCTCGTGCAATGGCTGGCAGTCGCGATTTACACGATTCTCCTCCTAATGGCAGCCGTCGATTTCGCCAGGTTGTTCATGGCTAGGAAGAGTGTCGAACTAGACCATCGGATTCGGGAGGCGCGTATGGCGGTTCGGTGGGAGCAAGTAGTGGATCTGGCCAAGGGAAGGACTGGGTACACATCGGTCCAGCCATGGATCTTGTTCCTCATCATGTCTGCCCTAGGAGGGGTGATTGCTAGTATTGCGTACTACAAGGCCAGTCAGGGCGATATCAACAGCCTTTCCCTCATTGTCGTGACTAGCGTGCTCCTGTCTGCATTCATCTTTGGCCTGCAGAAATACGCATTCAGTTTAGGATTAGGCACTCTGTCCGAGCCCAGTCAGGCGTCTCGTCTCTGGCGAGTCATCGGTGACGGCATCTTGCTGAGCCTGCAATGGGGGATCGTCATGGTGGTGTTGCGTGTGGTTTCGGTCTTTATGCTGGGCATCATGGATCGTCTACTCCGGTGGTCACTTGTGGCGGCAGCATTTTGGGGAGAATTGGCCCTTCCTGTCATGTGGCTGTTTGTCATCGCATTAGGCGGAAGTGGACGTGGACCACTGAAGGGTTTCGCTGTTCGTTTAGCAAACGCTGCTGTTCGAGTCGAGCAAAATGGTGGCTATGCGCCGGAGGCCATGTCTCGGAGCTTGGGGAAACAGGCGGAAGAGTTGCATCGGGAGTTGCATGCAAAGGGGCCCAGTCCATCCAGAAAGTGCTCAACCGTTGGCTGCTTCAACTATTCGGGTCCGCAACAAGGCGGTAGGAAGAAGGAGAAGAAGGAGCGATCTCGAGCGCCAAGACTGAGAAGTCGGCGCGAGAAGCCTTTGCTTTGGGACTGGGTCTGTAACGGATTTGGTCTGGTGTCGGGAGTTCTTGTTTCTGTTGTCCTGGCGGTGGCCATGTGGTGTTCTCGCTGACGTAGCCCGCACCAACGTGTACAATGTCATACATGAGTACAGTTCCGGTGTCGATGCGTGTTGAAGACACTTTGTGGGAGGACTTGCGGCAGCGTGCCTCCCTTCAGTTGGTGACGGTTACGGCCTATGTACAGAGTTTGATCACCGAAGGTTTGCGAATGAGGGATGTGCCGGGCATTGTGTTCCGGGATGGCCCGACGGGCAGACGGGCCGCGTTGGTGGATGGTCCGGACGTGTGGGAGATCGTGACCGCGCTGCGCATGGCCGAATCTGATGGCGAAGGGGCGGTGGGAGAAGTGGCCGCTGACTTGTGTCTTCCCGTGAGTTCAGTAGAGACGGCTCTGTCGTACTATTCAAGGTTTCCCGATGAGGTGGACGAGCGCATCGCTTTGGTGGAACGCGACGCGGACATAGCCCGGGCGGCCTGGGAGAAGCGGCAAAGCGTCTTGTCATGACGGAGAGACTCCTTCTGGATGAACACTATTCCCCTGCGATTGCCGCAGGACTGAGGCAGAGGGGCTTTGATGTCGTGGCAGTCCTCGACCTGCCCGCGCTGAGGACGTGCCCTGACGATGAGGTGTTCCGCCAGGCGCAGGCAATGGGCCGACGTGTTGTCACAGAGAACGTGTCCGACTTTCTCAAGCTCCTGTCTCAGTCGTACGAAAGAGACACTCCCGTGGCACGACTCCTCCTTGTCAGCGCCAAGAGTCACCCGCGCGGGAGGGCCCATGTCGGAACTCTCGTCGACGCTTTGGCCGCATGGCTAGATGATGGTCGGCCACGAGCCGACTGTGAATGGTTGTGAGTGCATCTCCCGTCGATCCACCATGTTCCCCGACAAGGCTGAATACGATACGCCCAGTATTCGCCTGGTGCTAGCATCATTGTGAGGCGGCTGCCAGAGTGGGGGGTCTGCTTCAGGGGAGGTACGCATGGCTGCGGCCACACAGAGTCCGGTTCGCTACAGCAACGACCTGTCTCCATTTGAAGACGGCTTGGAGCGCAAGGCGTACATTGATGCTGTAAGAGACCTTGTCCTCAATGTCACGCCACCGTTCACGGTCGGTATTTTGGGCGACTGGGGCACAGGCAAGACCACCTTCATGGAGCAGGTACGGAAGGGGCTTCCAGAGGGCGAGTGTCGGACGGTCTGGTTCAACCTCTGGGAGCACGAGCGCGACGCTGACCCGATCATTGCGATGCTGCACGAGGCACGTCGCCAACTGGGGAAGTACTTGGAGGATGAAACAAGCGCAGCCGCTGAGGCGCAAGCCCTTGCCAAAGCAGTCGCTGTGCCGGCGGATCCGTCTACGCCTAGCGCAAGACTGACCCGCACACAGAAGATACAACTGATCCTGACTGCCGTCGTACTTGGCACACCAGCCGTCGTGGCCACCGCGTACGCTGCCGCTTCGGGCATTCTCCCCTGGCTCGTTCCCCTGTTGCTGAAGGTTGGGTCAGTTGGGCAGAAGTGGGTGCGCGACCATGCGCCACAGGTATGGAACTTGCTCAAGGATGCAACAGACTTGGGCAAGAAGGGGACTGACATCTGGAAGAACTTCCGTGATGCGGGCAAGAACGATGAAACCCACGTCGACGCACTGAAAGGGCAGGTGACCGCAACCGCCTTTGAGACCGCTGACCGCGAAGTATCGCTGAAAGCGCAGTTCCAGGAGGTACTGGCTCTTCTGACTGGCGCTCCCGAGGAAGATGCCGAACAGGCTAACCCAGAGGAGACGGCGGAGACGGGGAACAAGCATAGGGTTGTCTTCTTCATCGATGACTTGGATCGCTGCTCCCCAGAGGCAGCCGTCACCCTTCTCGAACGCATCAAACTCTTCCTCTACAACGATTACTGCGTCTTCGTCATCGGCCTGGATGATATTGCCACCCAGAAAGCTGTGGCGCGAGTTCATCAGTTCGATGCGTACGACCCGGCCCGCGCCAAGACTTCGGCCTCAGTTCAGAGGGTGCAGGATTCTGCCGACCAGGCATCCTCTGACCGTTCCAGCGACAAAGAGCTCGATGCCCAGCACTACCTAGAGAAGATCATCCAATT